>CAZHAD010000004.1:0-1137 GCA_964529965.1 uncultured Leptospirales bacterium
TAGGCACCATCCATTTAACAACTTTTATCATAACCGGCTTATTGTTAAATTTATATCCAGGCCAAGACACGATGTACATCGTCAGCCGCAGCATGTCCCAGGGTAGAAAAGCGGGAATACTCTCTGTCTTGGGCATCAGCTCGGGAGGATTGATCCATACACTGCTTGCGGGCTTGGGATTATCTTCAATTTTAGCTGCTTCCGGAATGGCGTTTTATGTGATAAAGTTAATCGGAGCGATATATTTAATATATTTGGGAGTGAGAATTATTTTTTCAAAACGTACTATTTCATCTGCTGAAACGTACCTTGCAAAACAAACCAATCTGCAAATTTATAAGCAAGGATTATTGACAAATTTATTAAATCCGAAAGTTGCGCTGTTCTTTTTATCGTTTTTACCTCAATTTGTTAATCCGGAAAGTAATTATGGCCCCTTATCGTTTATTTTTTTAGGTTCCATATTTTTATGTACGGGCACCATATGGTGTATGGTTGTCGCCATTTTTTCAGCGGTAATTTCTGAAAAAATCAAGAAAAATGCAAAAATAACCTATTTTTTTGAAAAACTAACCGGGGTAGTATTTATAGGACTTGGATTACATTTAATAAAAGACAAAATATAATTACGAAATAAATGTTAGGGCATTCGGGGGTATTCTCACTATAATAAAAAGGCCGCTGAGAGCGGCCGAATTTTGGAGGGTATTTAATCTTTATAAATATAACATAACATCGATAAAACGTCAATATTTATTGCGCAAATGGCAAATTAATTGAAAATTTTTTCAAAGGGCCGACACGTTTTCCATAATTGAGTCCAACGAGGATGTTCCATGGAAACATGCACGGTGAATAAAGTGTGCGCAGCGGCTTATATTTTAGTAAGGATTTACGGAGGAATCAGGATTGTCTATACTATATTTACCGGGTAATATAGCCAAATGTGAAGTAAAAAACAGATTTATCTTTGCCGCGTGCGAGGATAATCTCGCAACTGATCAGGGATTTGTAACGGACGAAATAATAAAAAAGAACGGACAAATCGCCAGAGGCGAGGCGGGGCTCATCATATCGAGCCATATAACAGTTCATCCCCTGGGGAGATCGAGGAAACGTCAGCTGGCGATTTACAGT
>CAZHAD010000004.1:1237-6873 GCA_964529965.1 uncultured Leptospirales bacterium
CAGTTGGGCCATTCGGGGCTTCAGAGCAACCGGGATGTAATCGGCCAACCGCCTCTCGGCCCTTCCGTATTAGGCAATAATGCGGAGATGGATGAAGATCAAATCCAGGAAGTCATTCTTGCTTTTACGAGGGGATCCCAAAGAGCGGTTGAAGCAGGGGCTGACGGCATCGAGCTCCATGCGGCCCATGGATATCTCATCCATGAGTTCCTCTCGCCGTTTTTTAATCGTCGAAACGATTTATGGGGCGGATCCGAGGAGAACCGGTTCAGATTTTTGCACTGCATCATCAATGAACTGAAAAAAGTGCTGCCCGAAGGCATGCCGCTTCTCGTCAAGCACAACTCGAATGATTTTACTCCTGAGGAGGGCATAACTCCCGCGCTTGCAGTCGCCTATGCAAAAAGGCTGTTTGATTTGAATATTGACGGGCTGGAGGTGAGTTGCGGGACCGCCCAGTATTCACCATGGAACATGTGCAGGGGAGATATACCGGTAAAAGAAATCAGCGCAAGCTTCCCCGAGTCTCAAAGGCCGGGAGTGGAGTCGGCGCTCAATAAAATTGCGGGAAAATTTGACATGATCGAGGGGTACAATCTTGAGGCGACAAAAATGATTAGACCGGTCATAGGGAGAATTTCTCTCTTCGCGGTCGGCGGTTTCCGGCAAGTGTCCGGCATGGAGGAAGCCGTAGCAAATGGATACACCGATTTCATTTCCATGTGCCGTCCTTTTATTAAAGAACCGTATCTGGTCAAGCACATACGGGAAGGAAAAGTCAAGGCCGCGTCATGCACGAGCTGCAATAAATGCCTGGCCGCCTTTGTGCATGATATTCCCGTAAAATGTTATGAAAAAAAATTCCCCATGTAATAGGTTATGTGCAGAAGCAATGACCGTTTTAATAAGCGGTTTATTGCATTAAGTGCGGCATTCAGTTGAATTCGAATCCTTACAGGCTTTTATGTGTCAGGCTTTCCCGCGCTCCTCAAACCTGATCTCCATCACCACGCGTCCCCAGCCGCCGCATTCAATCCCGACGTCTCCGCAGCCCACCCTCTTGAAGCGCATTTCGTTCGGATCAACGCCTGCATAGAAGAGCTCCTGCGCCATGGCGATGAGTTGGGGCATTGAATTCAGCGCCCCGAAGCAGATTCTGCTGGGGCACAGCTTGGTCAGCAGATTGCCCGACCCGTCGAAATAAAATTTATCACCGGGCTTATGCCTGCTGTTGCACCCTTGGGCATGTACTACCTCGACCACTATGGTCTTGTCCATCAACGACCGCGCCTTGGAAATGACGTCGGCGTTTCTCGGATTCTCCTTGAATTTTTTCATCTCGTCGTCGTTGTAGCCTAAATGTTTCCGGAAAAAATCCCATGTCTCTTCGTTGATTTTCATCATATAACCTCCTTCGATAAACTATTTTTTAAAGAAAAACTTGTAGTCGCGGAAGCATTTTCCGTCGGTGTGCATCATGCATCCCGTCACCTTGGGCTCCACCTCGTATGTTACGCCCAGGGCGTCGAACCAGGTCTCGATGCGCAGCATAATGCCGCATTCATACCGGTCTATGGCCCCCAGCGCCTTGATCCCCTCGTACGCGAAGCAGGATTCCCACTCGGCGTGAATTAAATTATGTTCAGGAATAACGTAGGTATATTTCATGAACCTGCCTGTAACGGTATCCATGACAACGCCGAAAAACCGAGTGAACACTTCAAATGAATCAAATGCGTCGATACCCATGGCCTTTTGAATGCGCTTGATCTCTATGGCGGACATGGCCCGTATCGCTGCCTTGTTGATTGTGTTGGTCTTCTCTATTCCGCATTCCTCCAGGCAGTAGTAAAACCACATGGCGTCGTGCGTCATCCAGCCTTTGATTAAAAGCTCCTTCTGTTCGTCTGTTCCAAGCGATATCATATATGGCACCCTCCTTATGTCATACATCCCTCAATAACAAAAAATAGTTTTGTATCCAACTATTAATCCCCTTAAAATGCCGGAAATATACGATTATTTAAAATTAGCCTCAAGCTTCAGGAGCATATTGTACAACTGCTCCCTTTCCTTTTCCGTGAACCCCTTATAGGAGGTTTCACGCAGATTACGCGATATGTCCAGGTAGCAAGGCATCAGCGCCTTTCCCTTTTTGGTCAGCCTGACGGTATGCATTCGTTTATCATCATGATCCTTTATTTTTTCGACGTATCCCTTGAGCACCAGTTTATTCACAAGCGCGGTGACCGTTGATTTATCTTTACCCGTCAATTTCGCGATCTCTTTCATCGATAGTGGACCTCTCAGCAGGATGGAGCCTATAATCTCACCGTGAGAAGGGTGGATCCCCTTAATGCCGTGGTCGTTAAGCTCTTTCATTAAAAATTTATCTACCTGATAATGCACCCTCCCGATCTGAAAAAGGATAAAGTCTTTATTCATGATTTCAAAATAGTTTTATATAAAACTATTGTCAAGCTTTTTTTATCACTGAATTAGAAGATAGATGGTTTTTTGTCAAGTTCCGGATCAATCTGGGTCACGTCACTTAATCTTTTTTGATTCCGTCCGCCGGGCGCGGACGGAATTTAAACTACCCGCTTCTTAGCACCTTGGCGCCGCGGATCTTCCCCTGTTTGAGCTCCATAAGGGCGACGTTCGCCTCGGCGAGCGGGTATTCCTGAACTTCCGGCTTGATGGGAATATCGGCAGCGATCTTCAGAAATTCTTCGATGTCGCGCCTCGTTACGTTCGCCACGCTCTTGATCTCTTTTTCCATCCAGAGATGCGTGTGATAGTCGAGGCGTGTGAGAGATTCCTTGTCGCCGTCCTGCTTGCGGATGGCGTTGATCACGAGCCTTCCTCCCCGCTCGAGCGCGGCCAGGGCTTCAACCACCGGCTTCCATACCGGAGTGGTATCGATGATGGAGTGCATCTTATCCGGGCATGCATCCTCCGTGTCGCCGGCCCACACCGCGCCCAGGCTTCGGGCGAATTCCCTTTCCTCTTTGCTGCGGGCGAACACGAACACCCTCGCCCCGGGATATTCGTGCCTGGCGGTCATGAGCACAAGGTGCGCCGAGGCGCCGAACCCGGTCAGTCCCAGGTTCTGCCCGTCTTTCAGGCCGGAGAGCGCGAGCGACCGGTAGCCTATTGCGCCGGCGCAGAGAAGGGGGGCGGCTTCTGAGTCGGTGAAAGCTTCCGGTATCGGGTAGACGTAGTCTTCGGGAACCGTCATATATTGCGCGTATCCGCCGTTCGCGTCCCTCCCGGTCGCCGTGAAGCCGTCGCACAGGTTCTCCCGGCCGGCAAGGCAGAAGGAGCACTTCCCGCACGCGGAAAAGATCCACCCCACGCCCACCCTGTCGCCCTCGCGGAAGCGGCGCGCGTTCCTTCCCGCCCCGGCAACCGTACCGACCACCTGGTGACCGGGCACCACGGGGAAATGCGGGGGGGGCGTTCTTCCCTCGATCTCGTCGAGCTCCGTATGGCAGATGCCGCATGTGCTTACCCTGATCAGGATCTCGCCATTGCCCGGGACTGGGTCGGGAAGATCCGTGTACTTGAGCGGCGTGTTCGTCTTTTCCAGGTCGACGATGCCGGTGATCAGCATGGCTTTCATGATCGCCCCCAGTTATATTTTTTACCCGAATATAACATTTCAAAATACTCTTCAGGGGGGTCGGTTAACAACAAAAAAATCTGGGTAATCGGGGAAAAGGTGGAAGGCTTAAAAGACCGGTGCCGGCATGCGCCGGCACCGGGGCGAGAGGCTTCAGACCGCTTTTTCGTTCGGATTGGTCCTCAGCCTGTTCAGCTCGTCTTTTAAAACCGAGATATCCAGCACGTAATTTCCATACGTAGCATGCATTCCCTTTTTTTTCGCATCAAGGGCGAGCCGTTCTTTCTTTACGATCTCCTGTTCTATTCGGTTGACCTTGTTTATAAGATATACGGTTTTCATATCAATTCCTCCGGAATTAACGATTTTCGGGGGTTTTGAATTGACATGTAAGGATTTTTGTGTTATTATCTAGGTTAGAAATTGAATGCTTAATGTCAATTTTAGCGGATTGTTCCGCAGCCGGCCTCGTGCTCCCACACGGGGCCGGTTAGTTTATCACCCCTTCTTAAAATAAACCAAGTGAATATATTAAAGAAATTCAGTAATGTCAAATTAATCCGTAATTTTTTTTATTAATTAAGCGGAAATTTGAATATTAGTATACATAGATTTTTATAAGTAATATTATCGGTATCGACCGTTTAATTGAGCATGAAACGAATACCATTTATAATACTTTTCGTTATTATTATTGCCGGGTTGTTTACCGTACGCTTGGGCTGTCCGGACCAATCGCATGGCGATTTGTGTCAGGAATTGGAATATATCGTTTCGGATGCGGTTCATAAAGATAAATCGGTGAGGAATTGCGTTCTTTCCGTAATGAAGGGGGACGGCTCTTTTACCTGGTCGGGCTCAGCGGGAATCTCCCGACAGGAAGGCAAAGTGCCCATGATCAAAGACACACCGATATACATCGCCAGCATCACCAAATTATATACCGCGACGGTGATCATGAGATTATATGAAAGAGGGAATCTCTCGTTAGATGACCCGATGTCAAAATATCTTCCGGAAGGCCTCATCCGAGGCATCCATGTGTATAAGGGGAAGGATTATTCCCGCGAGATTACCATCCGGCAATTGTTATCACATACTTCCGGCATCGCGGATTACTATACAGGGAAACCCCCTGGGGGAAAAAGCCTTTTTGAACTGCTCCTGGAGAAACCTGAACGCCCATGGACGGTTGATGAAACCATTGAAAGGGCTCGGAATGAACTGAAGCCTGACTTTCCTCCGGGAACGAAGGCATCCTATTCGGATACAAATTTTCAGTTGTTGGGAAAGATCATCGAGGCGATAACAGGTAAGCCGCTTCACATCGTGTGCGAGGATATTATTTTTCGTCCCCTGGGGCTCACACATACCTGGCTGATAGGCCACCCGGTGATGCGGAACGGACGATCTGCCCGTCCCGCGGACGTATTTTATGAAGATGTGAATATAACCGGTACCCGATCTAATGGTGCGTATTGGGCGGATGGGGGAATAGTTTCAACAGCGGAAGAGATGATTATTTTTCTAAAAGGCTTGCACGAAGGGGGGATTCTGAGCAGAAACACCGTTGAATCGATGCATAACTGGCGCACATTGCAATTCCCGCTTCAATATGGGTATGGAACGATGCGCTTCAAACTGCCCGGGTTCATTGCGGTGGCGGTGGGAATCCCGCCTATATGGGGTCATTCGGGTTCAACCGGGTCTTTCCTTTACTATTCCGAAGAGCTTGATCTTTATATGGCGGGATCCGTCAATCAAACAGCATCAAAGTTGAAGCCGTTCAGTTTGATGCGAAGGGTGATGAGGGCCGTTAAATCGAAAGTTTAGTTTCAACGATTAATGAAGCGCAATGAAGCCCGTTATCGTTTTAATCCGAGTCAGGCCTTATTGTTTTGGGGAAGTGTTCTGATATTCGGTCCGGATATGGAAGAAATTTCGAATAATAATTGACACATGCGATATTTTCCGAAGAATCAAAAAATTCATCTGATTTTTCAATTTAATA
>CAZHAD010000004.1:6973-10257 GCA_964529965.1 uncultured Leptospirales bacterium
GTCCGCCGCTTCTCTCCCCATGCGACAGGGAGCGGAATTCCCCATGTGGAGGCGGTTCTGAACGGGGAGCTGCCGCCCGCGACGTTTCACGTGATCCCTGTCAAGTTTTTCGGCGGTGCGCTTGCAATCGGATCCGGGCTGGCGCTGGGACGCGAGGGTCCGAGCGTGCAGATGGGCGCCATCCTTGCCCTTTTTACGGGGAAAATTTTTCGTCGCAGCTGGTCAGACTGCAGGGTGCTGCTTGCTGCGGGAGCGGGCGCCGGCCTGGCCACGGCCTTTAACGCGCCGATCGCGGGAGCGGTTTTCGTTCTGGAAGAGCTGGTCCGGTGCTTTGAGATGCGGATCGC
The DNA here is from genome assembly GCA_964529965.1 of uncultured Leptospirales bacterium. Classification (GTDB taxonomy): domain Bacteria; phylum Spirochaetota; class UBA4802; order UBA4802; family UBA5550; genus RBG-16-49-21. The sequence continues at coordinate 7,321 of CAZHAD010000004.1, forward strand.
CGTCGCAGCCCTGGGCGCCTCGGCCACCTCCATTCTGGTGACGAGGCTTTTTCTCGGATCCGCCCCTGACTTCCACGTGGAGCCGCTCCTTTACTCAAGCGCGGAAACGATCCCGCTTTTCCTGGCTATGGGCCTGCTGATCGGGTTCGCGGCGGTCGCCTATAACCGCGCGATCGTTGGGGCTCTCGCCGCCACGGACCGGCTCCGCCGACTGCCGGTCGAGGTGCGGGCCGCGCTGATCGGCGCTGCCGTGGGAATATTGGCATGGTACGAGCCCGTGCTGGTCGGCGGCGGAGACCGGATCACGCAGCTTACCCTGACCGGAGGGGCGACGATTCTCTGGCTCATGGTGGTGAGCCTCCTCCGTTTCGGCCTTGGCGCGGCATCCTATGCAGCGCGCACGCCCGGAGGGCTTTTCGCGCCCCTGCTCGTGGTGGGGGCGCAGCTGGGACTCATCACGGGGACCGTCTGCAACATCTGGTTCCCGTCCCTGGGCATCCAGCCGGAAGCCTTCGCCGTGGTGGGGATGGCGGCCTTTTTCACGGGCGTGGTGCGGGCGCCGATCACCGGCATCGTACTCATCACCGAGATGACGGCGAGCTTCCAGATGCTTTTGCCCATGCTGGGGGCCTGCTTTACCGCGATGCTCTTGCCGACGCTCATGCGCAACGCGCCCATCTATGATTCGCTGCGGGTGCGCACCTCGCTTGAAGACAAGGGCGGCATGGAGGAGGTTCGCAGGAGGCGGGCGAGGACATTCAGGGCGGGCATCAGAAAGTTTTTAAGAAGCATTGCAACAATCAACATAATCAAAAGGAGGCCGGTCATGTCTATACCTTCACAACCCCTCGGCAAAAGCGGCATGCGGATCACAAGGGTCGGCTTCGGGTCATGGGCCGTCGGCGGCGGCGGCTGGTCATTCGGGTGGGGGCCGCAGAAGGACGCGGAGTCCCTTGCGGCGATGCGGCACGCGATCGGCCTCGGGGTCAACTGGATCGACACCGCGGCCGTGTACGGCCTCGGGCATTCGGAGGAGATCGTGGGCGTGCTCCTCAAAGAGCTGCCCGCTGCGGATCGGCCGTTCATATTCACGAAGTGCGGGCTCGTCTGGGACGAGCATCGTCCCATGTCCCCGCCCAAGCGAGTCTTGAAGCCTGATTCGATCCGCCGGGAATGCGAGGCATCCCTCAGGCGCCTCGGCGTCGAGCGCATCGACCTTTACCAGTTTCATTGGCCGGACGATACCGGTACGCCGGTCGAGGATTCATGGGCCGCGATGATCAAGCTCGTGGAGGAGGGCAAGGTCCGCGCCGTCGGCGTATCGAATTTCAATACGGACCTCCTCGGCAGGTGTGAGTCCGTCCGTCACGTCGATTCCCTTCAGCCTCCCTTTTCCATGATCGACCGCTCGGCAGCCGTAAAGGATATCCCATGGTGCGCCGGACACGAAACCGGAGTCATATGCTACAGCCCGATGCAGTCGGGCCTGCTTACCGACAGCTTCACCGCTGAGCGCGTGAAGTCGTTTCCGGAAGACGACTGGAGGCGCATGGCCCCCCAATTCAAGGAGCCGGAACTCTCACGGAACCTTGCGCTGCGGGACGCGCTGCGCCCGATCGCCGAACGTCACGGCGCGTCCACCTCGGCGGTTTCCGTTGCGTGGGTCCTTGCATGGCCGGGCGTCACCGGCGCGATCGTGGGCGCACGCAGACCGGAGCAGGTGGACGGCTGGATAAAGGCGGCCTCAATACGCCTCACGGACCAGGATTTAAGCGAAATCGAAGCGGCGATTAAGCGCACCGGCGCGGGCGCCGGGCCGACGGCTCCGCCATCCGGTGGAAAGCAATGAAGCGCTAAATCAAAAAAGTTATTGCAGACACGCGGATGTTACCCTTGTCTGTTTCCGGTATTTTGTCGAACAAAAAGTAAACCGGGCGTTTTCCACATATCGCGCATGATCGTGCGGTCAAAGGAGCATTTCATGAGCCAAACATCCATTGAAAGGCTGGCAACCGGCGCCACGTGGGCCGAGTTTTGCGACTCGCTCAAGAAGGCGGGGGAGAATGTTCTAAAAGAAGCATCCCCATCCGATCCCCTGACCAGGGCGGAGGGGTTCCGCTATCTTACAAGGATCACGCGGGCCGTAGTCGAGGCGTTTGTCGAGCACGCGGACCCGCGGGCCCCGGTGCTGTTCAGGCCGATTCACGAGACCGCGAAGATGGGTGCCGATAATCCCGATAATTACTACCAGTATGCGGCCGTGAGCGGGGAGTACGAATACAGGCTCCGAGGGACGCGCGGGAGCGTCCACCATCTGGGGTTCGGTACCTACAAGGGGAACTACGGCATCGGCGCGGGCACCGGTGAAACCGGGTACCTGGACGGCAGGGACCTTTCCGTGAACGGCGACGGCACGTTCGAGATCATCATGAGCCGGGAAAAAAACAGCGGCAACTGGCTCGCCATGGAGAGGGACACCTCGTCCCTGATCGTCCGCCAGACCTTTGCGGACCGCTCGGGCGAGAAGGTCGCGGACATCCGGATCGAGCGGCTCTGCGGCGACGGCCTGCCCGCCCCGGTCTCGCCCGAGAGGATCGAGGAGGCGATAACCAACGCGGGGAGGATCATACTGGGGGCCTCCACCCTGTTCACCTCATGGGCCGAAGGCTTTATGGCGCATACGAACCGACTCCCCCGCTTCGATCCCGAGGCTTCGCTCGCGGCCATGGGCGATCCCAACATCTGCTACTATCACAGCTACTGGAGGCTCGCCGACAACGAGGCGCTCGTGATCGACGTAACGCCCCCGAGATGCGAGGCGTGGAATTTCCAGCTCAACAATCACTGGATGGAATCACTCGACTACCGGTATTATCCCGTGTGGGTGAACCAGCACAGCGCGAAATACCGCATGGACGGGTCGGTGAGGATCGTGGT
>CAZHAD010000004.1:10357-73142 GCA_964529965.1 uncultured Leptospirales bacterium
GGGTGAACCAGCACAGCGCGAAATACCGCATGGACGGGTCGGTGAGGATCGTGGTAGCGCATGAAAATCCCGGCGCCGACAACTGGGTCGATACCGTGGGCCATCGCCAGGGGACCATGCTCCTCAGATGGGTGGGGGCGGAGGAGCATCCGGACCCGAAGACGAGGGTCGTGAAATTAGCTGATATTAATAACCTTGAATAGAAACTATATGCTTTCATTAAGCAGGCCCCCCAACCCCCCGGAGGGGGGCTGATCCCCAACGGCCTGCGGCTACCTCCCCCTTGTCAAGGAGGAAGGTAGGAGTGAGTTTCAAGTCCCCCTCTGGGGGATTTAGGGGGCTGTATAAAATATACAAGGTATAACATGAATGCACCGAACAAAATCACTTCGACTGAATATGCAAAACCCTACCGGCCGCTGCTCGTCGCAGGAATAAATCGCATCAGCCGAGCGGCTGGGAGGATTTTCCGCACGGGGAGGGCCTTCAATGCGGATTCCCTTATGGCTGCGGCCGTACGAAAGACCACGTTGAGCGATTTCGGGGACGAATCGTTTGCAATGCGGATGCGGATCCTGTTGCGATCACTGGAGCTTGAGGCGAGGCTTCATCCAGTCGGACGCTTCATGATACGCCAGAACCTCGTGCGTTTTCTGACCAACCGCCTCAGGATCGAGGAGGCGTTCGCGGCGCACCCGGGGATAGCGGATATTCCGATGCAGGACCCGGTGTTCGTCGTGGGGCTCCAGCGCACCGGCACCACCATGCTTCATCGCCTCCTCGCCGCAGATGCCGACAACTTCCGCTTCCTCGCTTCATGGGAGGCGATAAACCCGGCCCCGTTCCCGCGCGGCAGGAGCGCGGGCGGCCGCGATCCGCGCGTGAAGGCGGCGCTTATGGGTCAGAAGGCGCTGAAATACCTGGCGCCTGATTTTTTCGCCATCCATCCGGTGGACGCGTTCGGACCGGAGGAAGACTGCATGCTCTTTGACTTTGATTTTTGGAGCACGGTCCCCGAGGCGACCATGAGGGTGCCGGGTTTCTCACGGTGGCTCGAGGGGCAGGATCACACGCCGGCGTATCGGTATTATAAAAAAATTCTGAAGTTCCTCTACTGGCAGAATCCGCGGGGAAGGTGGGTTTTGAAAACGCCCCAGCACATGGAGCATTTCGACGAGATATTCCGCGTGTTTCCCGGGGCCGTAATCATCCAGACCCACCGCGATCCCCTGCGGGTCGTGGCTTCGTTCTGCAGCATGGTTTCGCATGCATACGGGGTCTTCAGCGACGAGGTCGATCCGGCGGAGATCGGAAGGCATTGGAGCAGAAAAGCCCTTACAATGGTGAATCATTCCATGGATATACGAAGAAAGGTCGGTGCCGGCCATTTCATCGACATACAATACGCGGATCTCGTTTCAGATACGGCCGGAGTGATGCGTCGCATCTACGGGTTCCTCGGGGTTCCCTTCACCGACAAGGTCGAGCGGTCGGTGCTTCAGTGGGTGCGGGACAACCCCCAGCACCGGTACGGCCGCCACAGGTACCGGCTGGAGGATTTCGGGCTTTCGGGACCGGAGCTTGCGAAAATGTTCGGGGCGTACCGTGCACGTTTCAATATACCGGAGGAAGGGGCACATGGCCGGCGCTCCTGACCTTTCAGGGAAATGCTGCATGGTGACCGGCGCCACGAGCGGCCACGGCAGGGCGGTCGCCGGGGCGCTCGCGGCCATGGGAGCGGACACGGTGCTTGTCGGAAGGAGCCTGGAAAAATGCTTCGCCGTCCAGAGCGAGATTCGAGCCATGGGTGCGCGAAAGCCGGGGATCCTGGTCTGCGACCTCTCCTCACTGACGGACATACGCCGGGCGGCGGAGGAGTTTTTATCGCTGGACATGCCGCTCCACATACTGGTGAACAACGCGGGACTCGTGAGCGAGCGTTACCGCGAAACCGTCGACGGTTTTGAGGAAACGTTTGCGGTCAACTACCTGGCAATGTTCCTGCTTACCCTGCTGCTTATTGAGCGGATCAGGAAAAGCGCGCCGGCGCGCATCATCAACATCTCCTCCGACACGCATTACATGGCGGACCTTGACATGGACGACATCGAGGGAAGGCGCAGGCGCTATTCATTCCTTTCGGCGTACGGCAGGTCAAAGCTCGCCATCGTATATTTTACCCGCGAGCTCGCCCGGAGGCTTTCCGGCACCGGCGTGACCGTGAACGCGGTTGACCCGGGGCCGGTCCGGTCGAACATCGCAAACAAGCCGGGCGCGCTGGCCGCGGTGGCCCGCGCGATCATCCGCGCCACCTTTCCCAGGCCGGAAAGGGCTGCCAGGACCGCGGTGTACTGCGCCGCATCGGAGGAGCTTGAGGGCGCGAGCGGCGGATACTACCGGTTTATGAAGAAAAAGGAGCCGCGGGTTTCATCCGATCCTGAATTCGGCGCACGGCTCTGGGAGATGAGCGTGCGCATGGTCGGCATTGACACGAATACATTCGGGCTGTGACCCGGAAATAACGTTTATTAAAGAGGACGCAATGAATAGAATTCTTATTTCCTGCGCGCTCCTGGCGCTTTTTCTCTCACGCGCCTGCGTGACCGTGCCTGCAAAATGGGACGAGGCGAGGCTCAACACGGCGGCGGACCAGTGCAAGGAGGAGTATCGCGCAAAAGAGCCTTCCACATCGGGCTGGTATGATCTAAAGACCCAGGAGAGGAACAAAAAAAAGAAGGAATACGACGAATACAAAAAACAGCAGCTCGAGCTTTACCGGGCGGTGTATAATTTCAAAAAAATATATCAGGCCGCGGTGGACGACGAAGGGAAATGCAGGAGGGACGCGTGTAAGACCCTGGAAAAATTACGAAAACAGATTACGGATGCATGTCCAACCGCCGGAGAATCGTTCCCCGTGCTGGTTCCACAACAATGATCATCATATACAATACCCGATTCCTCCAGTCGATCGGTTCCCGGGTGCCCGGCATAAGGGGAATCACCCTGTTTCCGTTCATCATATTGCGCGAGGATATCAAGGGGAGCCCTGAAGCGGGGGAGACGATCAACCATGAGCTCATCCACGCCCGCCAGCAGACCGAGCTTCTGGTGCTTTTGTTTGCATTATGGTATCTTATATCCTATATAGCCGGAAGGCTCAAAGGGCTCGGAAGATACGAGGCGTATCGAAACATCATATTCGAACGGGAGGCGTTCGACATGATGCATGATCCCGAGTACCTGGGTTGGAGAAGGCCTTTTTCTTTTTTGAAATACCGCAAAAGAAGACCTTGATTTTATTTGCACAATTGTCCGTCACGAGGCGAGATCCATCTTGACCGCAAGGAAATTCATGATGTCCTTGAGGCTGATCATGCCCGTGAGTTTCCCGTCCTGCACGACCATGAGCCGGCTCGCCCGGTTCCTGTTCATCAGGGCGAGTGCGTCCATGACGTCATCATCGGGACCGACCGTATTGTCGGGGCCGCACGCCGACATGAAGCTTCTCACATTGGATATGCTCCGCTTTTCCTTCGGGACGTGCTTTATGTCCTTGATCGTTATGCACCCCAGGAGCTTTTCATGGTCGATGACCGGATACATTTTATAATGATGGCGATAGATGAAATTTTCCACGAGCTCCTCGATGGACGTATCCGCGGTGACGGTGACCGGCTCCTGATTCATGAACCTTCGCACCGGAAACCCCTCGAGGGTGTTGCGGATGACCACCTGCTGGTACGAGCCGTGGGCGGCGCTGCGGAGGAACATCCCTATGAGAAAGTACCACATGCCGCCGATGAAATTTCCCATCACCACGTTCACGATGCCGTAGAGTATGAGTCCGATGCCGGCGATTGAGCCCAATTTCGACGCGATGTTGGTCGCCCATCGCAGGTCTTTTTTCCATTTCCACAGTATGGATCGGAAGATCCTGCCCCCGTCAAGGGGAAACGCGGGTATAAGGTTGAATCCGGCGAGAATGAAATTCATAAGCGCGAGATAGCCGAGCAGGCCCGTCACCGGGGTCGGCACCTGGTTGATGCGGCAGGCGTAATAGGCGCCGTACAATGCCGCACCGATCAGAATGCTCGAGGCGGGGCCGGCAGCCGCCATGGCCAGCTCGACGCGCGGGCTTTTCGGCTCCTCGCTCATCTCCGCGACCCCGCCGAAGATGAACAGGGTTATGCCCCGTATCTGGAGCCCGTATTTTCGGGCGACCAGTGAGTGGGAGAGCTCATGCAGCACGATGGAAAAGAAGAGTCCGACCGCCCCAGCCGCACCCATATACCAGTAGTAGGCCGTCGGCAGGCCGGGGTAGTAGTAGGGGAACACCCCCTTGGCGAGCGACCAGGTAATGAGGAGTCCCAGGATGAGCCAGCTCAGGTCGATTTTCACTTTAAATCCGAACAGGGAAAACAGAGTGATGCCTTTCGTATTCATAATTAAATTCTGCCTTTCTTGTTTTTTTGATTTTGCCCGGTTCAGATGTTTGTGCGTCTCTGAACTGAATGACTTTCAACATATTACGAGTATTAGTTGATCGGTTTTTCGATGCCGGAACATACCGTAATTAATTGAAAATAAACAAAAATTGATTCCCGGTCAAGACAGAATTCCGTAACCGGATCTTTTTTGGATGAAAATTCTTATTGACTTCATTATTTTTAGACGGCAGTTATTCCTTCAATGGATGATCCGGATTGCTTCCCGATAAAGTAACTATTACAGGCCATCGATATTCCGGCTCCGGTATGGAGCCGGTGGATATCACCGTATGCGCTGAATATCACGTGTCCGTTATGATCAACGGCAGGCCGTGCGTGACGATCGCGTGCTCCGGGTCCGACCTGGAGCTTCTGGCCGCGGGTCACCTGGCGTCGGAGGGGATCATATGCTCGCAAAACGAGATCGCCAGGGTGGAGGTGGACGAGAAGGCGCTGACGGTAAACGTGGTGACCGCCCCCGGCGCTGAGGTATTCGGCCGCCTGATGAACGTGCGCACGCTCGTGTCCGGGTGCGCGGGCGCGGGTCCGAGCGCCGTGTGCGCCGTTCCCGCAGCGGGAGTCCCCTGCCGTATAGAAGCCCGTACGATCATTTCGATGATGAAGGAATTCCTCGGATTGTCGGACACCTACCGCCTTACCCACGGCGTACACAGCGCCGCGCTGTACGATGCGGGAGGTGAGAGGGTCGCGTTTTTCGACGAGATCGGCAGGCATAACGCGGTGGACAAGCTCATAGGGCTCACGCTTGCCCGAGGCATGGCAACGGAGCGGATGATCCTCCTGACCACAGGAAGGGTTTCGAGCGAAATCGTATCAAAGGCGGCGCTTGCATGCATCCCGGGGATCGTCACCAGGGCCGCCCCCACCAGCATGGCCGTCGATATGGCGCGTGAAATGAACATCATCCTGGTGACCGGAGTGCGCGGACGAGGGTTTTTCGTTCATCATGGCGCGGAATACATTGAGTGAGCGGGTGCTTTCTACGGTCTTTTGTAACCCACTTGCAGAGCGGCGCTGTCAAGGTTGGCGGTGAGCACGTTTTCAACCGTCAGATCACACCGGTCGAAATCCTCGAATTTATCCAGGCGTACCGTCTTGATGTAACCGTTACAGGCGTGACATATATCGATACGGCAGCGGGACCCGCCATCCGGGGACAGATACTCCAGGTTGCGGGCATCTTCAGAGCCGCACACTCCGCAGGCGATGCGCCGGTAGGCCCACCGGTTTTCGCATAGGGAGCACTGAAGAAATCGTTTACCGTGTCTTTCGCCTACGATGGCGGCCATATCCGGGTAGTATCCGCAGAAGGGGCAGAGTCGGCGTGATTCATCCTGAAGGATTGTAAGCTCCTCGTTCGCCTCGCGCAGAGCCACGAAAAACGGCTTCAGCAAATTCGTCATCAGAAAAATTCCCTGATCCCGGTCTGTCTTGATCGCCGCGGCAAGCCGTTCCAATTTAGCGGCGTTTCTGTGCAGGAATGCGCCTGCGAATTCGGGCAGGGCGCCGCCCCGAAGCGCCCCGGCCAGCGGTTCAGAGTTCATTCCCGGATAATGCCTGGCCATGAGCTCAAGCAGCGGCCCCAGGCCGGGAACAACGACCCAAAGGGAGCGTTCAAGGAATTCCGCGGGGGCATTATCCGATAAAGGCAGTTCTTTCACCTGAAACGAGGGTAACATCCCGGCAGAGGAGTAATGCTCGTATTGTTGCCGCTGGTATGCAAACAGGCTGTCGTAGAATTCGGTCATTTCTGGTGTGAAGGATTCGCTGTTCCCGGCACTGTCCGCCCTATTCTTTAAATGAGTAGAATGGTTTTGCATCGTTTCTCCTTGTCACAGATATTCCTTAGTCGAGAGCCTCGTCCGGGTAATTGATGTTTCTGAAGACCCGCGCGGGATCCGCGAACCTTCGTATCTCGTTCTCGGACACGGTGCGGACCGATACCTCGCCGTAGAAGCTGACGATCCTGCGCCGGCCCTGCACAAGGCGCGTTTCCATAGGACCCAGGCATGATTTTGCATACACGGCGTGGAGCGGCTCGTACTCGCCGTTCACGAGAGGGACAGTCACATCATATCCCTTCGATTCACCGGCCATGAATTGTATGAGGCCGGGGTTAAGATCAGGCATGTCGCAGGCGAACACGAACGTGCGTTCGGTAGCGGCGTGCGCCAGTGCGGAATGGACCCCGCCGAACGGGCCGGTTCCGGGATGGATGTCGACATAGCAGGGGAGGCCGAGAAAGGCGAACCTCTCGGCGTCATCGGAAATGATCGACGGAGGTCCCAGGGCCGAGCCGACGATTTCCGCCACTCGTGCAATCAGGGGTCTCCCCCTGTATATGAAGAGCGCCTTGTCCGCGCCGAAGCGCCTGCTTTGCCCTCCGGCGATTATGAATGCGGATATTCCCTCTTGTCCCATCGCACGCCTCCGCAATGTCCGGCCGCAGCTGCGTAGACCGGACTTTGCTTTTGAACAATAGCCCTTCCGTGCGGATGCGTGATTAGACTGCGTTCCCGGTCATCCCACAATGCTGCGGGACAGCCGGTACGCGGCCCTCTTGAGAGAAGGGATTCCGAGCGCCGCGCGTGAAAGAAGCCGGTACACGTCGCGCACCGACTCCGACTTTGCCGCGTCCGCCGCCTTCGGCTTGAGCGGAAGGCCGTATTTCTCGGGAGAATCTTTCAGGATCGTGATGACCCTGAGGCCGCCGAACTGGGTTTCCCCGTATAAGGAGGCGCGGGGATACTTGTTGCGCGCCTGATGTATGACCGCCTTGGCCTTTTTCAATAAAAGACCGCGTTCTCCGTAAGAGAGCGCTCCCGTCGGACAGTTGGTGGCGCATGCAGGCACGCTCCTCCTGTTGGCGGTGCACGCATCGCACTTGTATGATTTTTCCCCTTGTATCGCTTTTTTCAGGCCGTACATCTGTCTGTTTTTATCAAGAACGTGCGGGACCTGATACACGCATTCGCTTTCGCACGCCCCGCAACCGATGCATTTCGACTGGTCTATCACCACCCATCCGTCCATCTTGGAGATGGCCGACTGGGGGCATACCCGTATGCAATTTGCCTCTTCGCAGTGATTGCATTTGAGGTGCAGCATCTCCCAGATAGGCCGGCCAGGATAGCTCCTGTCCGCAGTGAAAAATTTGACATGGTTGAATGTGATCGCCGAGAGCTTGGCGGGATTGGTGTATTCCGGCCCCCCGAAGAAGGAGGTTTTCTCGGGGGGAAGGTTGTTCCACTGCTTGCAGGCCACCTGGCATGAGCGGCATCCGGTGCACCTGATCGTATCGACTAAAAACGCTTTTCCGGTCATTGGTTACGCCTCCTTCCTGATGTTTACCAGAAACGCCTTGAACTCCGGAATCATGGTGTTGGCGTCGCCGATCGAGGGGGTGAGCTTGTTTGCGGGGTCACCCGTAGCCCCGCCTGCATGGCCGAAGTGCCATATCATCCCTACCTGTTCCACCGGTTTGCCGTTGATTAAAAGCGGCTGAACGCGGTCCGTGACCAGCGCGTAAGCCGATATCCTGCCCCGTGCGTTGTAGATGCGCACCCGGTCGCCGTTCTTTATCCCCTTGGCCTTTGCCAGGGACGGGCTGATTTCGCAGAACATGTCCGGAACCAGCTCGGTGAGCCATGGCAGGTTCCTCGTCATCGCGCCCGCTTGCCAGTGCTCGACCACGCGGTACGAGGTGGCGACATACGGGTACTTATCCGGGCTCCCGAATTCGCGTCTGACCGAAGCGAGGATCACGGCCGCGGGGTTGACCTTCTGGCTGTTGAACAGGTTGCGCACGGGGCTTTCCATCGGCTCGTAATGCTCGGGGAAGGGGCCGTCTGCAAGCGCCTTGCCCGCCGCGAATATCCTGGCCACTCCCTCCGGAATCATGATGAAGGGATTTTTATCTGTGGGACCGGACTTGGGTCCGCCATCCACGACGTCGCCCTTCCATGCGGATTCGGTCCACTTCACGACCCACCGGTCCGGGCACCAGGGCTCGCCCTTCCGGTTCACGGCCGCACGGTTGTAGATGATGCGCCGGTTCACCGGCCAGCACCATGCCCATTCCGGGAACATGCCGATCCTGTTCAGCGCATCCGTTCCGTTGCGGCGGGCCATCATGTTCTGGCCCGGATAGCTGCCGCTGTAGAGCCAGTTTCCGCATGCGGTGGAGCCGTCGTCCTTGAGTTCAAGGAAGTTCTTTACCTGCCGTCTGTCCGGCCAGGTGTAGCCGTTGATCTCCCTGGCCACCAGGTGAGGATCTGGCTCGTGCGCCCCCTCCGGCGTGTAGCTCCAGTTGGATTTGAGTATCGGCTCCGGGAATTTCCCCCCCTCCCTCTGATACAGAGACCGTAGCTCCCTGAATACAAGGTCGAGGATATCGAGGTCGGTCTTGGCCTTGCCGGGAGGGTTCGCCGCCTTGTAGCGCCACTGGGCCCAGCGGCCCGAATTGGAAATGCTCCCCTCCTTCTCGACCGAAGCGGCCGCCGGAAGGAGAAAAATCTCAGTCTTGATGCGAGTCGGGTTGGCTCCGGGACGCTTCCAGAAGGTGGAGGAATCGGTCTCCCACAGGTCGGCCACCACGAGCCAGTCCAGCTTTTCCATGGCCCTGCCGATCCGGTTCGCATTGGGACCTCCCACGATCGGGTTGGTTCCCATGTAAAAGGCGCCCTTGATGACGCGTTTGAGCATGTCCTCGTAAAGGGCGATGAAGGATGCGGGCTTGCTGAATTTCGGCAGCCAATCGAAGCAGAAATCGTTGCTCTTCGTGGCCGCATCCCCGAACCATGCCTTGAGAAGGCTCACCAGGTATTTGGGCCGGTGGGCCCACCAGTTGATGCTCATCGGGTCGGAGGTCTGCGGCGTCTTCTTATTATATTCTTCAAAGGTCGGGTAGTCCTTCACGCTGGGCGCCGGCAGATAGCCCGGCATGATATGAAAAAGAAGGGCGTGGTCCGTCGACCCCTGCACGTTCGATTCTCCACGAAGCGCGTTGATTCCTCCCCCGGCCAGGCCGATGTTGCCCATCAGGAGCTGGAGCACGGAAAACGCCCTCACATTCTGCGTGCCCACCGTGTGCTGGGTGATGCCCATGGCATACATGATGGTTGCGACCCGGTCCTGCCTGAAAGTGGATGTGAATATCTCGGCGACGTTAAGAAATGTTTCCTTCGGGCAGCCGGTCACCGCCTCTACCTTCTCCGGCGTATACCTGCTGTAGTGCGCCTTCATGAGCTGGTATACGCACCGCGGGTCCTTGAGGCTCAGATCGCGCTTCGGCAGCTTTTTGCCGTCGAGCTGATACGTCCAGGACTTCCGCTCTCCATACCCTCGCGCGCGCGCATTATACCCGGAAAAAAGCCCGTCGTGAAACCTGTATTCGGGGCTCACCAGGTAGGAGGCGTTGGTGTACTCGACGACGTATTCCTTCTGAACGCGGTCGTTTTGAAGCGCATAGTTTATCATTCCTCCGAGAAAGGCGATGTCGGTGCCGGAGCGCAGGGGAGCGTATACGGACGCCTGCGAGGCGGATCTGGTGTAACGGGGATCCACGACGATCAGCTTCGCTCTCCGCTCCTCCATGGCCTTGAGCACCCAGCGGAATGATATGGGATGGTTTTCAGCGGCGTTGCTCCCCATGATGAGGATGACGTCCGCGTTTTTAATGTCTATCCAGTGGTTTGTCATGGCACCCCGGCCGAACGAAGCCGCCAGACCGGCGACCGTGGCGGAGTGTCATATGCGCGCCTGGTGTTCCAGGTAGGTGATCCCCAGCGTGCGCGCAAACTTGACGAGCGCATAGCATTCTTCATTATCAAGCGCCGCGCCGCCGAGGCTCGCGATACCCGGGGTCCTGTTTACGGTTACCGCGCCCTCTTTTTCCTGGAACGTGGCGTCGCGCGTTTTCTTGACGCGCCTGGCGATGCGTCTCACGGCATCGTCCCATGAAATCTCCTCCCATTTAGTGCCGTACGGCTTCCGGTAACGCACCGTGGAGAGCCTTCGCTCGTTCACCGCCACCTGATACAGGGCGCTTCCCTTGGAGCAGAGCCCGCCCTCGTTGATGGGATGGTCCGGATCGCCCTCTATATTCACAATCGCGCCGTTCCTGGTTGATACTATCAGACCGCATCCTGCCCCGCAGTAGGGACAGATGGAGGTCGTCTCTTTCGTACCGCTCAGCTTGTCGACCGACCGGTACGCGGCCAGGGAAGCAGTACCGCCGACAAACGCGCCTGCGGCGGTCATTCCTGAAAGCGTCAAAAAATCCCTTCGCGTTAAAGGCATAATATGCCCTCCTTGATTATTTAACATGAATGTCGAGTAAAAAGTTGTTTTGTTTAAATCGGAATTATCTTTGTTTTTGTAATATACGTGTGAATTTATCATCATGGACAAAAATTGCAAGAGCTTTTTGCAACTAGAATGAGGTATAAAAAAATGATTATAACGATCTATGTGGATTCATTGGCAGTGTACAGGTCAGATTTTGAAGAAAAGAAAGCCAAAAGGAAAATTCTTACAAAAGGTAAGAAATAATCAGTGTAAATTTTCTTATTTAGTAAATTAAGGCAAATTTTCAATACTTAATTTTCGACCTCAAAGTCTACAAATTTTTTTATACTTTTTGATAAATTCATACAAGGAAAATTACAAAACCTGGCTGAAGCAGGTATATCTTCCCGGAGAAATTTTAGTTACTACTATTGTATTATCCGGGAAGCATCGAGACCAGTGCGTTGCTCGTGGATGGCAAGACAGCAGATGCACGGAATATGTTGCTCGATGAGGGATATGTAAAACGGTTACAGCCCGAGATACAGCAGGCATATCTTGTTCTTATTCCGATCAATCCTACTTTAAAAGTAATGCTCGGCGTCTTGCTAAAGAATTTCTTTTGATATTGAATGCTGCTGTGGAATTAACAGATATGTAGTGTTGTGTGGGGCTCCGTCGTCAAAAAAAAAATGAAACTTTCAGGATGCACCCGGAATTAACCGGCTATTTTATATAAATATTGCACCGATCAACGACTTTTTTTTGTTTGTTGTTTCTCTCTCGGTGTTTTTTTGCAGGAAATTACGCTGCTCATAGAGACATATTTTTTTTCTTGAAAACTTTCATGGTAGAAAAATGAAAAATAAACAAAAATATATTTGCATAATTAACCCGAGAAATCAAATAATATCGATCAGCCGCCTGCCTTATTAAAAAACATGATCCTGTTTGCGTATTTATACAATAACCGTATTATGATCAGTCAAAAAAATTTTATCACAGCGCGTCCGCTCTTTCCGATAGGAAAGCCTATAAACCACGAGGCTCTGGTCCGGGGATAAGGCGCAAAACATTGTATGAAAAAATTCCCGGTCCCGACTCGTCGGGACTGCGAGGCTATTGTATAACACCTTTCAAGGAAATATTATGGATATCTTAACCAGTAAGGAAAAGGGCATTATTACGATTACGTTTAACCGGCCCGGCAAAAAGAACGCCATAACGGCAGCGATGTACCAGGCAATGGCGGACGCGCTTAAGGATGCCGAGGGCGATCCCTCGGTGCGCGTTATCGTAATCACCGGCTCTTCGGAAATTTTCACGGCAGGAAACGACCTGGATGATTTTCTCAATAACCCCGCCCAGGGTGACGATACCCCGGTCTCCCGGTTTATGCGGCAGCTCAGCGGCGCTTCAAAACCTGTCATAGCCGCGATCTTCGGCTCGGCAATCGGGATCGGCAGCACTTTGCTGCTGCACTGCGATCTCGTGTACGCTGCCGACAACGCACGGTTTTCGTTGCCCTTCGCCCGACTCGGCCTGTGCCCTGAATTCTCATCAAGCCTCCTGCTTCCTCAAATGGTCGGACATCACAGAGCGGCTGAAAAGCTGATGCTGGGAGAGTTTTTTTCCGCGGAAGAAGCATGCGGTATGGGGCTGGTGAACAGGGTTCTGCCCGCGGACGAGTTGACCTCGTTCGTACGAGCGCAGGCCGAGAAGCTGTCGGCGCTGCCTGCAACTTCGCTCCGGACGACAAAGCGTTTGATGAAGGGCAACCAAGCCCAGGTCGAGGAAAAAATGCGGGAAGAGGGCAGGCTTTTCGGCGAATTGCTGTTATCAAGGGAAGCGAAAGAGGCTTTTTCCGCATTCCTTGAGAAGCGCAAGCCGGACTTTACTAAATTCTCATAAACCTTATTAAACAGACGGCATCAGACCGGTCTCGAATGGACATTCACAGTCAATCTGACGCCGGCAGGATAATTTTAAAACGGAAGGAATACAATGTGAGTTTAAAAAGTTCTTTAAATAATCCGCTTGAAATAAAAAAGGCTACCAATTGGGGGGGGTAGCCCGAAATGGGTGGCAGACGGGAGTCGAACCCGCAACGACTGGATCCACAGTCCAGGGCTCTACCATTGAACTACTGCCACCGTTGCAAGCAACATTAATTTAGGCCGATTTTCATTGTCAAGGCATAATTTTTTGTATAACTTAAGATATAACATTGCGTTGTATAAATGAAATAATCGGCTCAACTCACATATATACATTCCTGTTGTGCGTGAATGCGCAAGGCCACGAAATTAAATTATGAGAATATTCTCGTATCATATCCCCTTATATCTGGCGACCGTTTTTACGGCACTGGTCGTGTGTATCATCAGCGGGGGAGTGGTTTTTTATTATGTAGAAAAGCAGCGTATCACCGATGAAAAGCATGATGAGCTCTCCGCCATCGCCGATCTCAAGATCCGGCAGATCGAAAGCTGGCTTAAGGAGCGGAGAAACGACGCGAATCTGGTCATGCAGGACCGCATGTTTGCTGCGGAATTTCTGCGCTGGCATACCGGATCCGCCGGACCGGCTTTTGTCCGTGATTTTTTAATGCTGGCGAATGCGCTGAACGCCAATCATCATTACCGCGATATCGTGCTCACCGATCGGTACGGCACGCTCCTGCTGTCTTTGAATAAAACCTTTCAAACCGTAAGTCCTGAGACGAAGGATTTCATACTGAAGGCATTGAAAGGACATGAAGTAACGTTTACCGGCTTCTACTGGTGCAGCGAATGCGGAAGATTTCACATGGATTTCGTGGCGCCGTTAACCCCGTTTCCGGGAACCGATTCGCCGGCCTTCGGCGCCATGCTGCTGCGCATAGACCCGTATCATTTTCTGTACAAGATCGTCCAGTCTTGGCCGACGCCGAGCCGCACCGCGGAAACCCTTCTCGTAAGAAAGGATAAAAACGACGTCCTCTTCCTCAACGAGCTGCGCCACCGGAAAGGCACCGCGATGAAGCTGAGGCTGTCTGCGGACCGCAGGGATCTGCCGGCCGCCATGGCAGTCATGGGCAGGACGGGGATCGTCGAGGGCCATGACTATCGGGGAGTCAAGGTGCTCGCGGACGTAAAGCCGGTTCCGGGGACCAGGTGGTTCATGGTGGCCAAGATGGACATGAGCGAGGTCAATGCTCCGGTGAGGAACCTGCTCGTCGTGGTCCTGGCTTTCATCTCGGTATTGACCGTGCTGGCTGCAGCCAGCACGGGCTGGTGGTGGATGCGGCAGCACGCCGTTTTTTACAGGAATCAATACGAGTCCGAGGCGAGGTACGCAGCGCTCGAGAAGCAGTTCGATTATCTGACGCGCTACGCCCACGATATCATTATTCTCGGGGACGAGAATCAGAGGATCATTGAGGCGAACTACCGCGCGGAGGAGACGTACGGGTACAGCCGTGAAGAGCTGCTCAGTCTCTCGTTTAAGGATGTGCGGATACCGCTGCTCGCGTCAGAGCTTGAACGGGACCTCCAGGCCCTGCAGGAGTCAGACGGCCTCACCTATGAGACGCTGCACCGGAGAAAGGACGGCACAATATTCCCGGTCGAGGTGAGCGCGCGCGCCATAAAAACCGAGGAAGGGAACAGGTTCCAGTTCATCGTACGGGACATTACCGAGCGCAAGAGGGCGGAGGAGGTGCTTCTCCAGCTCAACCGTACGTATCGGGTATTGAGCAAGATCAATGAGGCGGTGGTGCGCATCCGCAACAGGGGGGAGCTCCTGAAAGAGGCGTGCAGGATCGCGGTCGAAGACGGCGGCTTTTTAATCGCATGGATCGGGCTCGTGAACGATCAGACCCGCACGATCGAACCCGCCGCATTTTCCGGTGCAACCGCGGAAGGGTTTCTCGCGGGCCTCAGTATATCAATCGACGACCCTTCGTATAATATCGAGCCCGCGAGCGCTGCGGTCCGCGAGGGCAGGCTCGTCATTTGCCCTGACATCGAACGCTCCGGATGCGTGCAGCCCCTGCGTGAGAAGGAACTGGCGTTGGGATACCGCTCCGCCGCGGGGTTTCCTCTCATTGTAGGGGGATCGGCCGCGGGCGTGTGCGTTTTTTATGCGGCCAAGCCCCATTTTTTCAACGACGACGAGGTCCAGCTCCTCACCGAGCTCGTATCCGACATCAGCTACGCGCTTGAATTTTTCATGCGCGACGAGGAGCGGAGGAGGGCGGAAGAGGAGCTCCGCGCGCTCAACGACCAGCTCGAGGAACGCGTCGCGCTACGGACCTCGGAGCTCGGGGAGGCGAACAGTGAGCTCGAGGCGTTCTCCTATTCGGTGTCCCACGACCTGAAGGCCCCGCTTCGCGCCATAGAGGGGTTTTCCCGCATCATAATCGAGGATTATTCTTCCGTGCTTGACCAGGAAACAAAGCGGCTCCTGGGCCTCGTGAAGGACAATACCAAGCGGATGGGCCGGCTTATCGACGATCTTCTCGCTTTTTCCAGGGCCGGCAGGCGTGAGCTTTCCATAGAAAAAATAGACATGAGGGAGACGGCGGATTCCGTTTGGCGCGATCTCGTCGGCCAGGAGCAGGGGAGAAGGTTTGACTTTTCCCTGGAGCCGCTCGCCGACGCGGAAGGGGATCCCTCCCTGATCAGGCAGGTATGGATGAACCTTTTGTCAAACGCGATCAAGTTCACCTCCCCCAGGGATACCGCGGTAATCGGGGTGAGCAGCCGCACGGAGGGAAACGAGATAATATACCGCGTGACGGACAACGGCGTGGGCTTCGACATGGCGTATGCCGACAAGCTCTTCGGCGTGTTTCAGCGCCTTCACAGCGCGGATGAATTTCCCGGTACCGGCGTGGGGCTCGCGCTCGTGCAGCGGATCGTCACCCGTCACGGCGGAAGGGTATGGGCCGAGGGCTCGCCCGAGGGAGGCGCGGCATTTTATTTCAGCTTGAAGACCGTGCCAAAAGACCGTCGGGAAGCAGGGTGAGGGCGGCGTGAATTGAAAATTCCGCGGGAAACATTATAAAAAAAAGAGGTGCATGACAATGGAAACCAACGTGATCGATATACTCCTTGTCGAGGACAACTCCTCCGACGTGGAGCTGACCCTGAGGGCTTTTAAGAAGTATAATATCATGAACCCTATACATGTGGTCGCCGACGGGGTCGAGGCCTTGGAGTTCTTATTCGCCACCGGCAGATACTCGGACAGAAAGGAAACCAGGAATCCCAGGGTGATTCTCCTCGATTTAAAGCTTCCCAAGATAAACGGGCACGAAGTGCTCAAAAAGATCAAGGAGAACGAGAATACGAGGACGATCCCGGTGGTCGTGCTCACCTCCTCCCGCGAAGAGCAGGATATCATTCAGAGTTACAAACTCGGCGTGAACAGCTTCATCGTGAAACCCGTGGATTTTGAAAAATTCATCGATGCGGTCAAGAACCTCGGTATGTATTGGCTGCTGCTGAACCAGCCGCCCGTGTAAATAAGCATGACGGATACGATCAGAATCCTCATCGTGGAGGACCTTCCCTCCGACGAAGAGCTCGTCAAGAGAGAAATCCGGAAGGCGGGGATCGATTTCATCTCCGTGCGGGTCGAGACCAGGGAGGCGTTCCTTTCGTCGCTTCACGGCTTCAAGCCCGATATCGTGCTGGCCGACTATGCACTCCCGAGCTTCGACGGCATGACCGCACTCAGACTCACGCGTGAATGCGAGCCGCTCCTTCCCTTCATCATCGTCACCGGGTCGATAAACGAGGAGACCGCGGTCGAATGCATGAAGGCCGGGGCCTCTGATTACGTCATCAAGGGCCATGCCGGCGGCATCGGCTCCGCCATACGGGGCGCTCTTGAGATGAAGAGGCTGGCGGTCGAGAGGGAGAAGGCCTACGCGCTGCTGAGCGAAAACGAGGAGCGATACCGGGCGCTCTTTGAAACCATGGCGCAGGGGGTCGTGTATTTCGACGCGGACGGCGTGGCGAAATCGGCCAATCCCGCGGCGGAAAGGATTCTTGGCGTTCCACTCGACCGGATTCAGGGCCTGCCCTGCATGCGGCTTTTTGAAAAAATCAAAAATGAAAATGGCGGGGAAATCTCCGAGAAGGAGCTTCCCGTGACCGTTGTATTGAATACCGGCAAGCCGGTCGGCAGCCGCATTATGGGCGTATACAATCGGATGGACGAGAGCTACCGATGGGTGAGGGTCACGGCGGTCCCCCTGGGCGGGAGCAACGGCGGGTTACACGGACAGGTGTACATGACCATGGAGGACATTACGGAGATTAAAACAGGGCAGGACATGCTCAGGAGATCCCTGCAGGAGAAGGAGGTGCTCATCAGAGAGATACACCACCGCGTGAAGAATAATATGCAGATCATATCGAGCCTGCTGAATCTGCAGGGAGGCTATAACAGAAATCCCGAGCTGAAGGGCATAATCATCAGTATGCAGAACCGGATCAAATCAATGGCCATCATCCATGAAGAGCTGTATCGGTCTGATGATTTTTCAGATATAAATTTCGGCACGTGCATTCGAAATCTGGCGAACGAGCTTCTATTTTCATTCGTTGAGGACCCCTCGCTCATCACCATCAGGCTCGACGTCGCCGATATACGTCTCAGCATCGACGCCTCCCTGCCGTGCAGCCTGATCGTCAACGAGCTCATCTCCAACGCATTGAAGTACGCGTTTCCCGGAGGAAGGAGGGGTGAGATTTTCGTTTCGATGCGCAAGGAAGAAAACGGCGCCTGCACCCTGGTGATCGAGGACGACGGCGTGGGAATTCCGGAGGGAATCGACATAGAAAAGACGGGTACCATGGGGCTTTTCCTGGTCAGACTGCTCGTCAAACAGATGGGAGGCGCCATCACACTTTACAGGGAGAAGGGGACAAAATTTGTCCTCCGGTGTCAGGAGCGCACACGCGTATAGGGGAAATCATTTGACGTTTGAATTAAAAGCAATTTTTTTTTAGTGTCGGGGACAAGCTTTAAATGAAAAAAATGATGAAGGTTATTCTCCAATCAGAAACAATCTTGGCCCTCTTTTGACGAATATAATATATATGAGTTAACCGCAAAGGGGTCTGTAAAAGATACTATCGGAAAACCCAATTATGTATTCTCCTCGCGTGATGAGAGGAATAGAGGGTATTTTTTAAAAAAAATATTTTTTATTATAAAAAATATGATTTTAGGCTTTATTTCATGAATAAACGAGGTCTCATTAATTTTGTAAAATCTGACGGTATTATCCATGAATCGGTTTGAACATGCAATAATAATGCTCTTAATTTTCCTTCCCTTGATTTATTCGACGGGATACGGCGCGGACGATCTGACCTGGGGAGAGTGCGTCAGGCTGGCAAAAGCAAATAATCCTCAGCTGATATCCTCGCGGGAGATCATTAGACAGAACAGGGCGGCAGTGGGAGCGGCGCGGAGCGGTTATCTTCCCCAGATCAGCGCGAATCTGGGAGCGAGCATTTCCAAACAAAACGGCGGGCTATCGGCGGAGGCGCGTCCTGAGGATTATTCCACATCGACCGGGGTGAACCGCCTGCTGCAGCAGGGAGGTACGACGAGCGGCGGCAGGACTGAAAGCTATTCGTACGAAGTGACCGGGTCGCAGATGCTGTTCGACGGATTGAAGACCGTATACGACGTCCGCTCCGCCCAGAGCCTGGTTGATTATGCCAGGTATCAGTATACGCTGGACTCTTCGCAGCTTCGCCATGACCTGAGGCTGGCATTCGTCCAGCTCCTCAAGGCCCAGGAATCGATCGGCATATCAAAGGAGATCGTGGCAAGGTGGAAGAAGAACCGGGCGCTCGTGCTGATGCGCTACAAGGCGGGCAGGGAGCACCGCGGATCTCTCATGAACGCGGAGGCGAACCTCGCGCAGGCTCAGTACCAGCTTCTCCAATCCCAGCGGAGCGTTGCCGTGGCTCAGAGGGGACTTCTCAGGCAGATGGGGCTTTATTCATTTATGGCGGTGCATGCCCAGGGGAGCCTCGCCGCGGCGGCGGCGCGAGACAGGAACAGGCCCGATTTCAACGACATACTGAATGCGCATCCCCTCCTCTTGCAGACTGTAAAAAAGAAGGAATCCGCGCTTTACGACGAAAAGTCACAGATTGCCGGATTATCCCCTGTTATTTCGGCGACGGGAAGCGCGGGCAGGGCGGCGAATCAATTTCCGCCTAAAACCACAAGCTGGTCCGCGGGCGTAAAGGCGACCCTGCCGATTTTCGACGGGGGGAGCAGGTATTATGGCATCGAAAAGGCCAGGGCCGCGCACCGCCAGGCCGAGGCGGACGAGATGAGCATCAGGGAGCAGGTGATTTCTGACCTGGAGGAGAAATGGACCGCGTGGCAGAATGCCATTGACTTTGTGGGGGTCCAGCGGAAATTTCTGGCCGCCGCTGAGGAGCGCGCCAGGATCGCCGAGGCCGAATATTCGATCGGCCTGGTGCAGTTCGATAACTGGATCATCATAGAAGACGATCTTGCCCAGAAGAAGCGGGCATACCTGGACGCCAAGGCCAGTGAATTAAACGCCGAGGCCGAATGGCTTCTGGCAAGAGGGGAGACGCTCGATTATGAGAAGTAAGAAGAAGGCCATTTTCATAGGAGCGGGCGCGGCCGCAATAACCGCAATCGTCATTCTGGCGGTGTTGCGGAGGGACCCCTCCTCGGACGTGGTATCGCGGATCGTGGCGCCCCATTACGGCACCATCCGGGTCCTTATCTCCGCGACCGGAACGGTGCTTCCGTACAACCGCCTTGAGATCAAGCCTGAGATCAGCGGGAGGGTCGAGGAGGTCCTGGTGAAGGAGGGTCAGAGGGTCAGGAAGGGGCAGATTCTCGCGTGGATGAGCTCCACCGAACGGGCGGCCCTGATCGATGCGGCGCGCTCCCAGGACCCTGCTTCAGTGCGATACTGGGAGCAGGCGTATAAGCCGATCCCGATCGTGGCGCCCATCACCGGCACCGTCATCGTCAGGGCGGTCGAGCCCGGCCAGACCGCGACCAACGCCGCCGCCATACTCGTCCTGTCTGACCGGCTCATCGTGAAGGCGGACGTGGACGAGACCGACATCGGCAGGGTGAGGGTCGGTCAGAGGGTCATCATCGGTCTGGACGCATATCCGGACGTGGAGGTAAAGGGGCGCGTGGACCAGATCGAGTACGAATCAAAGGTCGTCAATAACGTGACCATGTATCAGGTGAATATCGTTCCGGACAAAGTGCCGGAGATTTTCCGTTCGGGCATGAGCGCGGACATCAGCATCGTTGAGGAGACTAAAAACAACGCGCTCCTTTTGCCCAACGAGGCGGTGTTCATCGAGAACCAGAAGGACTACGTCTGGGTCAAGACTCCGAAGGAAGGGCTTGAGAAAAGGGAGATCCGGGCCGGGGTGTCGGACGATCAAAACATCGAGGTGCGCGCGGGGGTGACGGTGAATGACCGGATCGCGATCAAGGCGCCCGGCACCCTCTCCCTTGAATCCAGACAGGGAGGTAATCCCTTCATGCCGACGAGAAAAAAACAGTCCCGCTGAGGATTCATGATAGAGCTGAAGAAGGTTTCAAAGATATACGACACCGGCAAGGTTCAGGTCCGGGCCCTGGACGACGTATCCCTTCGCATCGATGAGGGGGAGTTCGTCGCCATCATGGGCCATTCCGGATCGGGGAAATCGACCCTTTTGAGCATACTCGGCTTTCTGGACAAGCCGGACGGGGGCTCCTATCATCTCATGGGAAGGGACATCACCGAGCTCGGCGACGACGAGCTGTCGCTGATCAGAAATCATATCGCGGGGTTCGTGTTCCAACAGTTCAACCTCCTTCCACGTATGAATTCTCTGGAGAACGCCGGCCTCCCGCTCGTGTACGCGGGCAAGAGGGACTTCAGGGACGCGGCCAGGGAGAAGATACGCCGCGTCATGCTCTCCCACAGGGAACGGCACTACCCCAACGAGCTCTCGGGAGGGGAGCAGCAGCGCGTCGCCATAGCCAGGGCGATCGTGAACAGACCGCTGATACTGTTCGCGGACGAGCCGACCGGGAATCTCGATACAAAGAGCGAGGAGGAGATAATTCGCGTGCTCGAGGAGCTGAACCGGGAAGGGATCACCGTCGTTATGGTGACCCACGAACAGGAGATCGCCTCCCGCGCCAGGAGAATCATTCGGATGAGGGACGGGAGGATCATCTCTGATGAAAAGACCGGCAGTAAGAAAAGGCAGGCTCCAGGGAGGACCGTGTCCGTCAGGGAGATTCTCGGACAGCGGCACTCATATTTCGGCACGGCGGAGTTCATAGATTATCTCAAGCAGGCGCTTGATTCGATCGTTTCACACAAGCTGCGCTCGATACTGTCCATGCTCGGGATACTCATCGGGGTGGCGGCGGTGATCGCCATGCTGGCCCTGGGTGAGGGGGCGAAGGAGTCGATCACCAGGAGCCTGAGCTCCCTCGGGTCGAACCTTCTTACGGTTCGCTCGGGCTCGCACAGGCACATGGGGGTCGCGCTTGAAACCGGGCTGGTGACCCGCCTGACCCTGCAGGACGCGAGGGATTTTTCCCGGTTGAGCGAGGTGAAGAGCGTATCGCCGTCGGTCATCGGCAGGGGCCAGGTCGTGTACAACAACAGGAATTGGAACACCCAGGTCTGGGGCACGGGCATCGACTATGCGTACATGAGGGCCGCGGTCCCCATTCAGGGCCGCTTCTTCAACGGACCGGAGCTCCGATCGAGGAAAAAGGTCGCGATCGTGGGGGCTACGGTAATCAAGCAGCTCTTCGGCCAGGCCAGCCCGGTGGGCCGGACCATCAAGATCAACCGGATCAATTTCAAGATCATCGGCGTACTGCCGGTCAAGGGGGTGACCTTTTTCCGCGATCAGGACGACGCGGTGGTCATACCGGTGACGACCGCGATGTACCGTCTTCTGGGCAAAGAATACGTCGACTTCATCGACGTCCAGATCACGAACCAGGCCCTTGTCGATCAGGCGATATCCTCGATCCGGAGGCTCATCATAAAAAGGCATCGGCTTCTTCCCGACGACGAAGATTCGTTCGAGATCAGGGACATGTCCGAGATACGGGACCTGATGACGAGCACCACGAAGACCATGAGCCTGCTGCTCGGGATCGTGGCGTCAATCTCGCTGCTCGTCGGCGGAATCGGCATCATGAACATCATGCTCGTGTCCGTAAAGGAGAGGATCAGGGAGATCGGGCTGCGCAAGGCCGTCGGCGCACGCAGGAAGGACATACTGCTCCAGTTTCTGATCGAGTCCTCCCTGCTTACCCTGTCGGGAGGAGTGGCGGGGATAATCCTCGGCTGCGGCATTTCAATTCTGATATCCCTTATGGCCCAGTGGTCGATAAAGATATCAATCTATGCCGTGCTTGTCTCCTCATTGTTTTCGATTCTTATCGGCATAGGATTCGGCTTCTGGCCCGCGGTCCAGGCTTCCAGACTCAACCCGATCGATGCGCTACGATATGAGTAATATGAGTTTAAACCCCCTCCCCCTCGATGGGGGAGGGCCGGGGTGGGGGTGAAAAAGCTCATGGCAGACAGTTTATTGGATTTTATAATGCAATCATGAAAGAATCTAGCGTCCCCCTCCCATCAAGGGAGGGGGAATGCTTGAAATATAGAAATTTGCTCTACTCAAGCTATGAATTTAGCGAGATTCCTGAACAAAATGGCTTTCTATGATCAATAATACTGACATGATAAGGAAGATGAATGATCTGGGGAGAAAGGGAATTCCCTTTCTTTTTATTATTGATTTCGATGCGGTCAGGCCTGTCATACTGCCGCTCGCCGACGCACGTGACAGCGATATTTTCTACAATTTTGACGGCTTCAGCAATTGTGGAAATCAGCCGGTAATCATAAACCGCTTTGCCTTTGAAAAATATCCGCTGCCGTATTCCCGCTACAGGCAGGCCTTCGACTTTGTCGTTGAGAATCAGCGCAAGGGAAATTCGTATCTGTTGAATCTTACCTTTCCGACAAGGGTGGTGACCGATCTTTCCTTTAAGGAGATATTTTACCGAAGCACCGCGCCTTTTAAGCTGTTCTTCATGGATGAGTTCGTCGTGTTCTCACCTGAAATGTTTGTCAGCATCTCCGACGGTATAATTTCGTCATGTCCCATGAAGGGTACGATCGATGCGGCCGTGCCCGATGCAGAAAGGGCAATCCTCGCCGACGAGAAGGAATTTGCCGAGCACGTGACCATCGTCGACCTGATCAGAAATGACTTGAATATCGTAGCGAAAAACGTCAGGGTGGAGAAATTCAGGTATATTGACAGAATCAAAACGCACCGCAAGGAGCTTTTACAAGTCAGCTCTCTGATTACCGGAGAGCTGGGAATGGATTATTGCAACAGGATAGGCTCAATCATTGCGTCGATGCTTCCGGCCGGATCCGTGACCGGAGCGCCAAAAAGAAAGACAGTCGCGCTGATCAAAGAGGCGGAAAAATATGACCGCGGATATTATACGGGTGTTTTCGGCTTCTATGACGGCCTGAAATTGAAAAGCGCGGTGATGATCCGATATCTGGAAAAATCAAACGGCGCGGTCTGGTATAAAAGCGGCGGCGGAATAACCGTGTACAGCGATCCGGTGTCGGAATATAAAGAGTTGGTCGATAAGGTGTATGTGCCGATTATTGGAAACGATAAAAATTGAGGACGGCGTACCACGCAATCTAGAGCTTCATAACGAAAGGATGAATTCGGCTCGTTTCGACATGTTCGGCCGCACCGAGGATATCGATCTGAGCCAGGTCATCACAATTCCTTCTGTATGCAGGCGGGGCGTGTTCAAATGCAGGGTGGTGTATGCGGAGGAGATCATAGGGATTGAGCTTGAGCGATATGCAAAAAGAGCCGTCAAAAGCCTTAAGATCGTTACCGACGACGGTATCGACTATTCGTATAAATATGAAGACAGGGAATGCATTCGCAGGCTGCTCGCTCGAAAAGGCGCTTGTGACGATATCCTCATCATAAAAAAAGGCCTGGTAACCGATACCTCATTCAGCAATATCGTCTTCCATGACGGCCGGCGTTGGCTCACTCCTGCCGTGCCCCTCCTTAAGGGAACGAAGAGGGAGCTGCTGTTATCGGAAGGGGTTATTGAACGGGCATCCATTCGGGCTGATGATCTGCAGGGCTTTTCCCGCGCGAGCCTGATCAATGCGATGCTCGATCTGGAGGATTCGGTGGTACAATCAGCCGATATCGCATTCTAATTTGCCTTCTACGGCAGAATTTTCACCACCTCGGGGAAATGCTTCCTGTTTTTTTTCAGTTTTTTTCCCATTAATACGATCATAAAAATCGCTATCGAGAAAGCAGTCAGGGCTGAAAGAAGAGAGGCCAGTTCGGGGTCGTTCATGTACCGCGGTCCGAATTTCATTCCCAAAACGGCGCCGCCCACGAGTGCGATTGCGGGAAACATGTAAAAGACAAACGCGATGCCCAGGAGGGACTTGGTTTGAATCTTTAGCAGGACCCTGTCGCCTTCGTGAGCGCCCGCGACGTTGAAGGATTCAGCCTCTATTTCCTTGTCTCCGCCGAGGGTATGGCACGCATGTTTGCTGTCGCAATGGTCGCACATGGTGGTCTGATGAATCAACACCCACGCCTTTTCACCTTCCACCCTGGTTACGGTTCCTTCTTCTGTGTCCATGATTATCCTGCGTTATTGATAATATACATATGCCGTCCGATGCAGGCAAATATATACTGGCGATTTTTTAATTAACGCAGGCTCCCTTCCTTGATGGGAGGCCCCCAACCAATGCGGTGCTCCCCTGAACAATGGACGAGTATTTTTCCCCCAGATTAAAAAATTATTGCGAAAAACAGAGTATTAAATTCTAATCATCATACATTCTAATTCTAAATGTTTTAGAATCGTTGCAAAACCCGTTGTCAATGTGCAGGGAGCTGCGCCCTCCATATTAATAATTTATCGTAAAGGAAATATCACATGGAAAAAAAGAAACTTATCGTGGCTATCGATGATGATCCCGAGATTTTGCAGTCCATAAAAATCACGCTTGAATCCAAGGGCCATGAGGTGAAGACCGCTCTGAGCGGCGAAGAGGGGATTGCGCTGCTTGAACAGTGCTCGCCGAATCTCATTCTCTGCGATATGATGATGGAGCGGATCGATACGGGCGTGGGGGTCGCCACCAAAATAAGGATGAAGGATAAGAGCGTTCCCATTTATCTGATGAGCAGCGTCGGGGAGACGATGGCCGCCAACGTTGACATTCATGAGCTCGGTTTCAACGGGTTGCTTCAGAAGCCGATCGCTCCTGACGATCTCATTACGCACGTCGACCGCGCATTGAGAATCGGGTGATTCATAATCCCGACCTTCCTCTTTTATTGAAAAACTCTCTGATATGATTCAGCACCAGCGGATTGGTGATGCTCACATCCTCCAATCCCGCTTTGATTTCACTGGTGTTCAGCTGCACCTCTTCTCCGCCTATCTTGGTTCGTATTATGAAATCGATTCGGGGATTGCCGGTGATGAGCGTCGTCACGGTCGAACCGAGGTCTCCGATCGGCTTTCTGTCGATGTGGCTTGCCTTGAAAGTGGCGATGATCTCCGTACCCTTCCCGGGTCTCGATGAAATTTTCAATTCGCCCTGCGCCTCGATGACGGCCTGCTCGAGAAGCGAGATCCCCATGCCGACCCTCCTGGTCGTCCTCGTGGTGGTGAACGGATCCCGGGCCTTTTTGAGGAGGCTTTTATTCATTCCCCTCCCGTCGTCCATTACTTTCAGTGTAAGCAGATCATTCTCCCTGTCCTCGATAAGAGTTATTTCAACCAGCGTCGCGCCGGCGCGAGTCGAATTCTCGACAATATCAAGGATATGAAGGGAGATGTCTTCCATTTGCGCGTCCCGAAGAATTAATTCTTTTCGATTTTTCTGCCGCTTTCTCCTTTCAGAGCCATGCGAATTTCATTTAAATTCAATTCTTCAATCAGAAATTCAGTCGTGGCGGTCCCGATATCCCTCAACTCATGGGAATCGGATGATCTGATGAAAGGATATTGCTCATATTCTCTGAAACGCACGCGCGCCTGCTCCATGCCGGTATGCCTCGATATCTCTATTCCGTCGATCGGCGCGTCTGCGGGGATGAATCCAAGCTGGCCGATGATGCTGTTCGCCTCCCTGTCTATATGCGAGAAAATTGCGATTCCATTATTCCCGTGTATGCAATCGATCGTCCGGCTTACGTCCAGAGAGGAAGAGCCGATGAGAAGCCTTTTATCGAATCCCTCCACCTCGTCATGTTCATTGGCGATGATCTGCAGGCCGAAAAGCTTTTCGTCATTTTCTCCCTGCATAAGATGATCGAATACGATATCTTGGACGCTCAGGGCGGCCCGGCATGATTCAAACAGGCCCACGATATGCACTTCCTCTGATGTCGTTATTTCAATTCCCGGAATGACGTACAAACCGGTGCCCCGCGCGGCTGCGGTGACCGAGGTGACATTTTCGGCGCTGTTGTGGTCCGTTATGGCGATTATGGATAATCCCGCCGCGACGGCATGACGTACGATTTTAATCGGCGTCATGCCCAGATCGGCGCAAGGGGAGAGGCACGTGTGTATGTGAAGATCCGCGGACACAATCTGAAGCACGTCGGTTCAATATCTCCTTATCCGCCTTTGCCCGTGCGGGCGTAATCGTATGATTCCCCGTCCGTAGATTGAATCAGTTTCCCTTAATGCCCATCTCGTAAAGCTTGCCCACAATTTCAAACGTGGTGAGTTTTGTAGTCATAATAGGGATATTTTCTTCGTTTGCCTTCGCCAGCGTGCCCTCTTCGGGAGTTCTGTTGTTCACGAGCACGATGCCGGCCAGATTTTTCAGCACGGCGACTGCGACTATGTTGCTGTGCGTCTGCAGGGTGATCCACAGG
Organism: uncultured Leptospirales bacterium; assembly: GCA_964529965.1. Lineage (GTDB taxonomy): Bacteria > Spirochaetota > UBA4802 > UBA4802 > UBA5550 > RBG-16-49-21. Next base: position 37,182 of record CAZHAD010000004.1, read on the forward strand.
TTGCCGTCCTTGGCGTGCGCCATTACATCGCTCAGGAGATCGCTCGAGTACCCGCCCGTCACATCCCGGATAAGCTCGCCGTGTTGGGTTTTCATCTCAAATCCGCATTGCTTAATAATTTCCTGTAGCTTCATCGTCTTCTCCGATAAATATTTCAATTTTTAATGTGGTGCCCGCTCCGACCGTGGACTGCAGATCCATTGTGTCGGAGCATTTTTTTATGTTAGGGAGGCCCATACCCGCGCCAAATCCCAGCTCCTTGACCCATGATTCGGAGGTCGTGAAACCCGGCTGCATCGCCTTCTCGATGTCCTCGATGCCTGGCCCGTTGTCCGTCACCTCTATCGAGATGTGATCCTCGGCGATGTTGTATTGCATGGTGCCGCCGTCCGTGTAGATGACGACGTTCATTTCCGCCTCATATGAGGCGATGGCGACGCGCTGAATGATGTCCGGCCGTATGCCCAGCCGCTTGAGGTTTTTCTTCATGGTGGTCGAGGCTTTTCCGGCGTTATCGAAATCATTGCCCTTGATTTTAAACTGAAGCGAGACGTTTTTCTCGTCCGCCGTTATGTCACCGAAAAAGTGGCTTGCCCGGTATTGCCGGATTTCCTCTTCTTTATATTCCATTTCGAGCTTTTTCAGCGTCCCGTTGATAATGACCCCCCTGGTTATGATGCCTGCGAGCCTTCCGCTCTCCCTTTCGAGGACCGGGAAGCGGCCGTATCCGTACTGGTCGAATTTTTTCACCGCATGCATCAGCGGCTGGTCGGCGTAGAGGCACTGAAGGTTTTTCGACATTATATCTTCAATATAGCAGTCGCGGCCTTCGTCGCTGAGCCACTTTATTAAATCTTCGATGCTGACAACCCCGACAAGGGCGCCCCCATCAACAACGGGGACTCCGGAAATCCGGTGTTTCTGAAGGGTGCTTTTCAGCACGCTCATCTTATCCTTGGGGCCGAGGGTGATTATATCCCTCCTCATGACATCGGATATTTTCAGCTCAAAAAGTATTTCGACTGTTTTATCGAATTTTGTTTCCATTGATGCGGCGCGCATAAATCTGTGATTAACCGGTTATCGTAGCCTCACGAGCTTAACGCGGACGATTGTTTGCTCTACGAGCGCTCCTTCCATTGATAACCGGCCTAAGGTTTCTTTATTACGTTGTCCCGTCGTCCCTTTCATTTCGGGCCCGGCAGGCCCTTCAGGAACAACCGTCGCATACTCGATGCCCTTTTGGGTGTCATGTATATTCAGCGTGAGTTGTTCACGACATTCATAAATGAAAACAGCTCACTATTCAACCAAAACGAATACAAGATGGAGCTTTTATCATGATTTTGCTGAGCGTCCCCGGGAACATGTTTGCAGATTTAAGAATATACATTAAAGAGTTTTATGAATTCCTTATATATATCACTCGTTTGTTATTAATACCTGGAAAAAATTTGCGATTATGTCAAGAATAAAAAGCATGGTGTTTTTTTTTAAAATTAATTCTTGACATTAATTTATTATCGCGGTTATGTTACCGACACTGGAAAATTTTTTTATATCGTGCAGATGAATACTGTTTTAAACCAAACGTCCATTACTTCCGCTTTTCATATTTTTTTATTTTTTGGCATTATACCAGAACAGCTTATAATTCCGTGGCAACGGGCTGCAAGCCCGGGTAATAATTTATGTGAATAGAGTCTTTCTTTCGTATAGAAAAGTGAGAAGAGTTTCCCCTTCGTAACTGCTATTCATTGTTATTGTGGGAAATTAAGCTGTGCCAGGAGCATGTATGGTACTGGGTAAGCCACGGCATAAACGAATATATGGGTGCCCGTGTAAGGTATCATAAAATATAAAAAAAACATTATTGTAATGATAGCATAATTATTTTTGTTATAGCGATTTAATACCGAGGAGCAGAGTTCATTCATATTTCGATCAAATAATCTTATCAACATCAAGGCGGGGAAATTATGACCGGAAAAAATAAGATCGCCGTATACATTCACCATGATGGAAATGGAAGCCATGGTGGGGTCGACTTTCAGGCGGTTGCCGAATACGCAAAGGGGATATCGAATGTCGCCCGGGTCCAATTGTTCACCGAGGGAAAAAAATTGGATCCTCCGGCCCTGGCGGATGATTTTCAAAAATCTGGTTTTACCAGAATTGTCATCGGAGGAACATCGCCCGGGTATTTCAAACCCGCCTTTACCCGTGCCATGGCGGAGGCCGGAGCGGACCCGGACGAGGTGAGGCTGGCCTCATTCAAGGAATTCGGCGCAAGCCTGGAGGGACAGACCGAGCGCGCCAAGGCGATTCTGGCGTGCGCCGTATACGGAGTGCCCTTCGGCCTGGCTGCGGTGCCCGAGAACCTACCCGTCAATCCGGCCACGCTGATCATCGGCGGGGGGATTGCGGGTATTCAGGCCGCGCTTGAAATAGCGGACTCCGGCCACAAGGTGCACCTGGTCGAGCGGCTCGGGACGATCGGCGGCCATATGGCCATGTTTGACAAGACCTTTCCCACCCTCGACTGCGCCGCGTGTATTCTCACTCCCAAGATGGTGGCGGTCGGGCAGCATCCGAACATTGATCTGATGGTCTATTCCGAAATTCAGGAAGTAACCGGCAGGCCCGGGGAATATCGCGTCAACGTGCTGAAGCGCGCGACCAGGGTCGACCCCAAGGCGTGCGTGGCGTGTAACACCTGTGCTGAGGTTTGTCCGGTTTCCGTACCCAGCGAGTTTGATGTCGGCATCAGCAACCGAAAGGCGATCTACATCCCCTTCCCCCAGGCGGTTCCGAATTCATACCTCATCGACGCCGAAACCTGCCTGTATATCCAGAGCGAAGGTAAAAAGTGCGGCGCATGCCTGAAAAAGTGCGCCAAGGAAGCGATCCGCTTCGACGAGAAAGACCAGACTGTTGAATTGCAGGTGGGCAACATCATCGTGGCCACCGGTTATGATACCTTTGACGCCCACCGCATCGAGCGTTATGGATACGGCGTGCTGCCGAACGTTCTCACCTCACTGGAATTCGAACGCTTGACCAATGCCTCCGGACCCACCGGCGGCAAGATCGTGATGAAGACGAAGAAGTACAACAAGCGCACCAAGACCGACGAGTGGGTGTTCGATTCCGAGGGTCCGCAACCCAAGGCTGTCGCCATCATCCACTGCGTGGGATCGCGCGATCAGAATTACAATTCCTACTGTTCGCGGGTGTGCTGCATGTATTCCCTCAAGTTCGGGCATCTGGTACGCGAGAAGCTGCCGGACGCCATATGCTACGAGTATTACATCGACATGCGCGCGTTCGGCAAGGGCTATGAGGATTTCTTCGAACGGGTCAAGGACGAGGGGGTATTTGTCATCCGGGGCCGGTCGGCCAATATCACCGAGAGGGACGGCCAGATGATCGTCAAGGGCGAGGACATCATCGCCGATACCGTGGTGGAGATTCCCGTCGACATGGTCCTGCTCGCAGTGGGACTGCAGCCGACCGCGGATGCGGCTCATCTTGCGTCGATGATCGGGATCGATCGGGTCCAGGACGGCTGGTACCAGGAGATGGAATACAACGTCGAGCCGACGAGCACCGATAGGGGGGGCGTCTTCGTGGCCGGGGTTTGTCAGGGCCCGAAGGACATTCCCGACACGGTCGCGCAGGCATCTGCGGTCGCCGCCAAGGTGCTCAAGAGCATCGTCAGCGGAAAGGCGATAGGCAGCAGGGAGCGGCTCACGTTGATAGATATCGAGCAGAGAGCCGCGGCTCTTGCAAATAAATGATAGGAAGGAGATGATCATGGCGGTGCGGGTAAATCACAAGCTGATCGACGAATTGGAGCATTACGGGGCCCAGGACGTCGTTAAATGTTACCACTGCGGGAATTGCAGTGCCGCGTGTCCATTTTCAAAGGAACCATTTATCTTTCCAAGAAGGTCAATGCGGCATCTTCAGATGGGCCTCGAGGCGAGATTGAAGGCCAATCTCGAACCATGGCTCTGCTACTACTGCGGAGAGTGTTCGGAGCAGTGCCCGCGGGGAGCGGAGCCGGGCGAGACCATGATGAGCATGCGGCGCTGGCTCACCGCAAAGTATGATTTTTCAGGAATTTCAAGGCTTTTTTATCGTTCAGGGAAAATAGAGGTACTTGCCGTCTTTCTTTTGGCCATACTGACAGGGCTGGGATTATTATGGTACGGCTTCAATTTCGGAGGAAAGAGTCTTTCCGTGTACCATGGAGATGGGGCTTTCCTGCCGAGCTCCGCGATTCATATTTTTGACTGGTCTATGGCCGGGGTTTTAACCCTTTTCTTGTCGATAAACTGCATACGAATGTGGTGGTTTACCATGATGGGCGAGCGGGGCCCGAAGTTCAGGCTCTGGCCGTATATAAAGCATATATTTCTCCTGCCGATCCACTTTATCACCCAGAAGCGGTACGCCCAATGCAGCAGAAAGCGGCCGTGGTTTCTGCACCTGATGCTTATGCTCAGCTATGTGACCATGTTCGTGCTGATCATGTTCTTTTTGAGAGATATGCAGACGGGGCCGGAGATCGATTGGAACGTGCACACATTCGGATATATCGCGACCGCGGGTCTCCTGATCGCGGTTATTTTCGCGATCCAGGGCCGTATCAGGAAGACTGAGCCCTATCACGTCCATTCCCACGAAACGGACTGGATATTCCTGATTCTGCTCTTAATAATCACCGTTACCGGTATAGGCCAGCATGTACTGCACCGGATGGGAATGTACGAGGCCGCCAACATTACGTATATCGTTCATCTGATGGGCGTGGTCCCCATGCTGGTGCTGGAGGTTCCCTTCAGCAAGTGGGCGCATCTCGCGTACCGGCCGCTGGCCATGTACTTTGCCGCGATTCAGACCGATGCCATTACGGTTCCGGAAAAACAACCGGTCATGGCTCCGGGAACGCAGTTAGCCTTTTCAGGAAGTCGGAGGTAGATATGTCTGGACATAGAATAGGCGTTTACGTATGCAATTGCGGCACCAACATCGCCAAGACGGTCAAGGTCGATGAGGTCGCGGAAGCCATGGGGAAATTGGACGAGGTCGCGATCGCCCGCTCGTATAAATACATGTGCTCGAACCCCGGCCAGGAGATGATCGTCAACGATATCAAGGAGTTAAAACTGGACCGGGTGGTGGTGGCTGCGTGCAGCCCCCGCATGCATGAACCCACGTTCAGGAAGGCGCTGGAAACCGCGGGGCTGAATCCCTATTTCGTGGAGATGGCCAACATCAGGGAGCAGTGCAGCTGGGTCCACGACGACATCCTCGAAGCGACCGAAAAGGCGAAGGCCCTCACCCATGCGGCGGTTGCAAGGGTCGCATACAACGAACCCCTGGAAAAGCGTTCGGTGCAAATGTCCCCGGCGACGCTGGTCCTGGGCGGTGGAATCGCCGGCATGACCGCCGCGCTGGAGCTAGCCGATTCCGACCAGACAGTCTATCTGATCGAACGAAAAGACGTCCTGGGAGGCAACGTCGCCCGAGTCGATCTTACCGCTCCCTATCTTGATTCCGCGCGCGATATTCTTTCCGAGTTGATTACAAAGACGACAAGACACTCCAAGATAAATGTCATGCTCGGAACCGAGCTGGTTCATATGGGCGGATTTATCGGCAATTTCGTGTGCAAGGTTAAAGACGCCGAGGGTGACGAGACGGAGCTCTCGGTCGGCTCCGTGGTCGTGTGCACCGGATATAAGGAATTCGATGCTTCACGCATCAAACAATACGGTTACGGCAAGTTCCCGGATGTCATTACCTCTTTTGAGCTGGAAACCATGATCCGCAAGGGGAGGATCGCCAAAAAAGACGGTACCCTTCCGAAATACGTATCCATAATACACTGCGTGGGGAGCAGGAGCGAGGAATTTAATACGTACTGCTCGCGCGTATGCTGCATGACCGCGCTCAAATATGCGCATGAGATAAAGTCCGCCATACCTTCCGCGTATGTGGACGACCTCTACATCGACATGCATGCGTTCGGGAAGGGATGCGAGGATTTTTACCGCAAGAGCTCGGAAGTAAAAACCATGTTTCTCATGTACAAGAAGAACTCAACGCCGCAGGTGAAACTCGCCGATCCGAAGAAAGACGACTGCAGCATGCTCATCACCGTACAGGAGCAGCTGTCGGGCGAGGAGATAGAGATCCCCGCCGATCTCATCGTGCTCATGGTGGGCATGGAGCCGAGGGAGGATTCTACTGATGTCGCCCACCTGGTCAACATCAGCAGGGACAAGGACGGCTGGTTTATCGAGAGCCATCCGAAGCTGGATCCGGTGGCCACCACCACGGACGGGGTCTTCATCGCCGGGGCGTGCTCTTCGCCCAAGGACATCCCGGACTCGGTCGCACAGGCGCGCGCCGCATCCGCGCGCATTCTCGCGCGGATTTCAATGGGCGAGATATGGACCGATGCGGTGTATGCCGAAATAGACGAGGAGCTCTGCTCCGGCTGCCGCATGTGCAACGACCTTTGTCCCTACACGGCCATCGAATTCGATGAGGAGAAAAAGCGCAGCCACGTGATCAGCGCCGTGTGCAAGGCCTGCGGGGCCTGTGTCGCCGCCTGTCCCTCGGGGGCCATCAAGGCGCGGCATTTTACTGATGAACAAATTTATGCTCAAATAGAGGGGGTGCTGTGATGGGATTCGAGCCCCGAATTGTCGGATTTTTATGTAACTGGTGTTCCTATACCGGCGCCGACCTGGCGGGAACGAGCCGGGTGAAGTATCCGCACAATATCCGGATCATCCGGGTGATGTGCACGGCGCGGATAGACCCGACCTTCGTTCTCAAGGCCATGGCCGACGGCGCCGACGGCGTGCTCATCTGCGGGTGCCATCCGGGGGATTGCCACTATGTTGAGGGCAACTTCAAGGCCATGCGCAGATACGCCCTGCTCAAGAGAACGCTGCGCGATTTCGGCATCGACGATTCGCGGGTGCGGCTGGAGTGGGTGAGCGCGAGCGAAGGCGTCCGCTTCGCGGAGGTGGTCAAGGACATGACCGAGAAGATAAGAAGCCTCGGCCCGAATAAAGTAAAGGTGGAACTCGCCACCGACGCTGTCGAGAGGTAACAACATGGCTGATAAAAAGTTGCAAATCGCTCTTTACTGGGCGGCCGCATGCGGCGGATGCGATGTCGCGGTTCTTGACACCCACGAGTTCATACTCGACGTCGCCGCCCTGGCCGACATACGGCTGTGGCCCATCGCGGTAGACGGCAAATACAAGGACGTGGAGAAGATGGCTGACGGGGAGCTCGACCTCGCCATCTTCAACGGCGCGGTCCGCAACAGCGAGAATGAAAAGCTGGCCAGGCTTCTTCGAAAAAAGAGCAAGGTGCTCATCGCCTTCGGGTCGTGCGCGCATCTTGGCGGCATTCCGGGACTGGCCAACTTTGTGAAAAAGGAAGAGATTTTCAAGACCGCATACCTGGACAATCCCTCGATCGAGTCCGGGAACAGAGCGGTTCCGCAGCCTGCCACGAAAGTCGACGCAGGCGAGCTGGATATTCCGAGCTTCTACAAGCGGGTTTACAAGCTCGATCAGATAGTGGACGTCGACTATTACGTGCCCGGCTGTCCTCCTGCGCCGGCCCAGGTCAAGGCGGTCCTGCTGGCCGTGGCCACCGGGAAATTGCCGCCGAAGGGGAGCGTCGTGGGCGCCTCCGACCGGGCGGTGTGCGACGATTGCAAGCGCAAAAAGACCGAAAAAAAGATCACCAAGTTCTACAGGCCGTGGCAGATAAAGCAGGACTTTGATGTATGTTTACTTGAACAGGGAATAGTGTGCGCGGGCCCCGCAACCCGCAGCGGCTGCGGCGTCCGTTGCCCGGATACCGGACTGGGATGCCGTGGTTGCTACGGTCCCCTGCCGCACGTGCAGGACCAGGGAGCGAAGCTTCTTTCGGCGATCGCCTCCGTGGTCGATTCGAAGGACCCCGCCGAGATAGAAAAGATCATTTCGGATATTCCTGATTTCACCGCCCTGGCGTATCGATTCGGTCTGCCCGCATCCATTTTGCAAAGGAGTTTTCGACCATGAGCCGTAAAATAAGCATCGATCCAATCACCAGACTTGAAGGCCACGGTAAGATCGAGATCTTTCTCGACGACAGCGGCGCGGTCCAGGATTGCTATTTCCAGATTCCCGAGCTGAGGGGGTTCGAGCGCTTCGTCCAGGGGAGGCCGATCGAAGAGCTACCCAGGATCGTCACGCGCATTTGCGGCGTGTGCCCGGCGAACCATCATATGGCGAGCGCAAAGGCGGTCGACGGCTGTTTCGGCAACGAGGTCGCGCCGCTTGCCCACAAGCTCAGGGAGATGTATTACCAGGCTCATTTCCTTCACAGCCATATTGCGCATTTTTACGCGCTGGCGGCGCCGGATTTCGTATGCGGCCCAGACTCCGATCCCGCCACCCGCAACATCCTCGGCGTGGTGGCGAAGGTGGGGCTGGAGATCGGCTCCAAGGTCATCAAGGCCCGCGCCATGGCGCAGGAGATCCAGATACTTCTGGGCGGCAGGTCCACGCACCTGGTGTGGTGCATTCCGGGCGGTGTTGCGCGCGGCCTTTCGAAAGAGAACCTCGAAAAAATAAGGCCGATGGTGTCTGAGCTTTACGACTTCACGCAGTTTTCCATTGATCTTTTCAAAAAGGTCGTGCTCGGCAACCCCGAATACGTAAATCTCATCCTCAAGGGGCCCTATTCCCTGGAGGTGCAGAACATGGGACTGGTGGACGAAAACAATGCGCCGAACTTTTACCACGGCAAGGTGCGCGTGGTCGATTGCCTGGGCAAGGAGCTGTTCAAGTATTCCCCCAACGAGTACTACAATTATGTGGCCGAGCATGTGGAGTCGTGGTCGTATCTCAAGTTCCCGTACCTGAAGACGCGCGGGTGGAAGGGCTTTGTCGAAGGCCCTGACTCGAGCATTTACATGGCGACCCCGTTGTCGCGGCTCAATGTGGCAGACCGGATGGCCACGCCTAAGGCCCAGGAGGCGTATGAGGAGATGTACAAGACCCTGGGCAAAAAGCCGTGCCAGGCCCTCCTTGCGGCCCACTGGGCCCGGCTGGTGGAGATGGTTCAGAACGCGGAGGTGCTGCAGCAGTTCTGCGATGATCCGGAAATCACCGGGGATAATTACCGCGTGATCCCCAAGCAGATTACGGGCGAGGGAGTGGGCATAGTGGAGGCGATGCGCGGAACGCTTACCCACCACTACACATGCGACAAGAACGGCATCTGCACGAGCGCGAACCTCATCGTGGGCACCACAAACAACAACGCGCCGATACACATGGTGACCAAGAAGGCGGCCTCGACCTTGATTAAACCGGGGGTCGAGCCGACCGAGGGGATACTCAACATGGTCGAGATGGCCTTCCGCTCTTTCGACCCGTGCTACAGCTGCGCGACACACAGCCTTCCCGGGCAAATGCCGCTGCACGTCCGCATTCATAAGAACGGCGGGCTGTACCGTGAATTTCGGAGAGGGTGTTGACGCGCAGGTGAAAACGCTGTTGGTGGGTATGGGCAATCCGATACTTTGCGATGACTCCATCGGAATACGTCTTGCAAAATATATCAATACCCGTATCGGGCTTGCAGAGGACGTGACCGTACTTGAGGAATGCTCGGTCGGCGGCCTCAATTTAATCGATATCGCCGCCGGGTATGAGCGCATGATTGTGCTGGATTCCATCAGGACCACGGTCAACCGTCCGGGATATTGGTACCGGTTCACCGCCGAATCGCTTAAGAAAACGATGAACCTCAACAATATCCATGACGCCAACTTCGCGACAGCGCTTGACCTGGGCCGGCGGCTCGGCATACCGCTGCCCGATGATAAGGAGATTCATATTTTCGCCGTTGAGGTTCTTGATAACGCCACCTTCTCGGAAACGATGACGGAACCGCTTGAACGGAATTTTCATAAATATGCGGCTGAGATTTATTCGGAAATAGCTGAGATGCTGGAAGCATCTCCGGAACCGGAGCGCGTCGCGCGGATCGGAATATACTCATAAGGCACAAATGAAGGGCGGAGGGCCCGATAATATTCCAGTATTGATATGAATAAACAGAAAAACTGGCTTACAATAGTAAAAAAATTTGCACCTTTTATCTTAATTATCATTTTCGCTATAATAGGTATTATCGGTTATTCCCTGAGCAACGCTTCGCCGCCCGTGAGGATACTGTTCAAGTCCAAGGCCGGGTATGTGATCTTTTCACACCAGGCCCATGTGAAAGATTACGGTCTGGAGAAATGCCTGGACTGCCATCATAACATCGCATCACCCGCGTCTTTGAACATGTCTTCGCCCGAATGGAACTGCAGTTCCTGCCACAATGAAGCATCGACGGAATATGCGAATATCTGCGAGGACAGGGCCCCTCACCGGCAATGCATCGGTGCGAAATGCGTGGAATGTCATACCGGTATGGGTTTGAATCCCAAAGAGTGTACATTCTGTCATAAATTATGATGAATATTATAATAATTGTAAAGTCTGGAATATGAACATACGGTCGATATTCGGTTTTTTACCTCCCCGGCTGCTGTATTCTTGCACGGATCTTCCTGTAACCGATGTCTCCCTGCCGAAGCAATCGGTGATATTATTGGGCAAGAGCTCGGAGGGGGCGGCCCTTCCCGCGCTCGTCCCCGGTGATTTGTTAAAAACAGGCGGGAAGATCCTCGATTCAAAGGGAAATCTCCTATCTTATTCACCGGTAACCGGAGCGGTAGCCGAGATTTACAATCTCTCGGGCATTGACGAGGATTTCAATGCGGTTTCCGTGAACACGTCAGAACAGGACATATGGGACGAGAACCGCAGCGGGGCCGGCAACTATCTTGAGATGGAGCCGGCCGCCCTTGTTTCCCTTTTATGCGAATCGGGCTTTTCTCTGGACATTAACAATGGCAAGAAACCTGATGCTGTAATCCTCAACTGCCTTGAGAGCGATCTTCTGATATCGATCAACCGGAATGTGCTTGCCGAGTACGGCGACAGCCTCAGGAAGGGGCTGGTGCTCTTGAAAAGGATCTCAGGCTCGGATGAGGCCATCATCGCGGTCCCCGGGGAGCTGCGCGATATTGCCGAACAGATCGCGGTCCGGGGCGGCGAAAGGATAGCCGTTGTGGACGTGCTGAAGCCGGTATATCCATTCGGCATGAAGGAAGTCATCCCAAGGGTTTTATCGCGCAAAAAAGTCAGGAGGCCGCTGGTCATTACGCCCGAATACCTCAATTCGATCGTCCTGTTTCTGGAGATGGGCTCTCCCGCCGTGCAGAAGTTCGTCACCCTCATCGATCGCAACGGCGTCAGGATGAACATGAAGGTGAGGATAGGCACGCCGGTATCCCATGTTTTAAGAGAGGGAAACGTCAAGATAACCGAGCTGGACAAGCTTGTGCTGGGAGGGAGCATGAGGGGAAGGCCGATCTTCCACGCAGAATTCCCCGTGACCGCCGATATTGACGCGATTCTGATCCAGGGCGGGGAAGCGGTTGTGGCTCCCCTGAATGAAACATGCGTGGGATGCGGGAAATGCGTCGGCGTATGTCCCAATAAGCTGCAGGTGAATCTGCTCGCACGCTATGCCGAGTTTAACATATTCGAGCGCTGCCGGGAGCTTGATATCGACCACTGCATCGAATGCGGATTGTGCGCATACGTATGCATGTCGAGAAGGTCGACAGTACAATATCTGACCTACGCCAAGAAGGAATTGGCGATCATGGAAAAGGAAGGGGAGCACGCCATCGGACAGTCGGGCGAATATGAAGAAGGAATTAAATCTTGCCATTGAAAAATCGGGCGAACATGAAGAAGGAATAAAATCATGCCATCCAGCGAGATAAAATATTATAACCTGGTCGTGACCTCCGCCCCCCACGTGCACGCGGGCACGACCTACGCCGGAGCGATGTACACGATTGTATTCGCGCTCATGCCCGCGGCGATTTACGCGATACACATCTACGGCATTGACGCGGCGAGGGTGATGTCGGTGTCGATAGCATCGGCGATGGCGAGCGAGTATATCATTCAAAAGTTGTTCAGAACGCCGGCCACCATCGACGACGGGAACGCCCTGCTGATGGGGCTCCTCATGGCGTTCATACTCCCCCCCAGCGTTCCCTGGTGGCTCATCGTCGTGGGTTGCTTTTTTTCCATACTCGTGGGCAAGCAGATTTTCGGGGGCAGGGGCGGCAATACCTTCCACCCGGTCCTTCTCGGGTGGGTGGCGCTCAGATTTTCATGGGCGGATTACATCAATTACAGCTTCGGCGCCATAAATTATAACCTCAACTTCCCCATAGAGTATCCCCTGCATGTATTGAAAAAATCCGGCGCCGCTGCCATCGCCAACCTTAACTACCTGGACCTGTTTCTTGGCAAGCAGGTCGGAGGGATAGGGGCTTCGGCTGTGTGGTTGATACTCATCGGCGGGCTTTTCCTCATCGCGCGCGGGATCATATCCTGGAGAATTCCGTTCGCCTATATTGCGGGCGTCGCCGCCACCGCCTCGGTTTTCTGGCTGGCTGACGGCAGCAGATACGCGGACCCGCTTTTCCATATCATCGTGGGGAATGTCATGATAGGCGCGTTCTTTTTTGCGACGGATTATTCGAGTTCTCCGGTCAATAAGACGGCCATGCTCATTTTCGGCTTCGGGTGCGGCATGTTTACGGTGATCTTCAGGATACTGAGCAATAATCCGAACGGCGTATTTTTCGCCATACTTTTCATGAATATCTTTTACCCGCTGCTCGACAAGATCAGGCCGTCGGTTCCGGGAAAGGCGATGAAGGGAGCATAGGCGGCCATGAAAGAGTATATAAAAATGATCGTGGTATTGTCGGTAATCAGCGCCGTGTGCGGATTCGGACTCGCAGGAATCAGGTCCCTGACGAAAGAGCGCATCGAAGAGCAGAAGCTCCTCTACGTGGAGGGACCGGTGGTCAAAAAAATATTGGCCGGCTCGACCAACGACCTCATCAAGGACAGGAAGGAAATAGTAATAAACAAGACGAAGCATATCGTTTTTATCGGAAAGAAGAACGGCAAACCCTGGGCACTCGCTTATGAGGCGGAGGGCACCGGGTTCGGCGGAGAAATGAGCGTCATGATCGGAGTCGACCTTATCAATGACACCCTCACCGGCATAGGAGTCACCTCCAACAAGGAGACCCCGGGGGTTGGCTCGCGGGCGACCGAGGACACCTTCACCAATGAATTCAAGAACAAGGACCTGAACGCGGTTTTCAAAATAAAGCCGGACGGCGGGGTCATCGACGCGGTCACCGGCGCGACCATCGCCTCGCGAGGGGTATGCGGCGCAGTGCAGAAGGGGGTGTCCATGTTCAAGGAGATCAAGAAACAGGCGGTGAAGCAATAGAGGGGAGAAGACAATGGCGACATTAACACAGGAGTTTACCAAGGGCCTCTGGAAGGAGATTCCGCCCTTCAGGCTCGTACTCGGCATATGCGCGGCCCTGGCGGTGACCAAATCGATGCTGGACGGCTTCGGCATGGGGGTCGCCCTGATATTCGTGCTGGTCTGCTCGAACGTGATCATATCGATGCTCAGGAACGTGATACCGAAAAAGGTCCGCCTCGCCTGCTATATCGTCGTTATCGCAACGTTCGTCGTTATCGTTGAGCTGATCACCCAGGCGTACGTTTACAGCCTGTACGAGGCGCTGGGAATATTCATCCCCCTCATCGTGGTGAACTGCATAATACTCGGAAGGGCCGAGGCGTTCGCATCGAAAAAGCCGGTGCTTCGATCACTGCTGGACGGCCTCGGGATCGGCGTCGGGTACATGCTGGCCCTCGTTGTCCTCGGCGGGTTCCGTGAGGTCCTGGGCAGGGGCACGCTGCTGGCGGGCAGCCAGTACGTCGTCCACCTTTTCGGCCCTGCATTCAAGCCGTTCGCTTTCATGGTCGAGGCTCCGGGTGCCTTCATCTGCCTCGGCCTAATGCTCGGAATCATGAATATACTGGGGGATTGATGATGGAATTTGTAATACTCATTATCACTGCCATACTGATAAAAAATATCCTCCTCGCCGAATACCTGGGGAACTGTCCGTTCATAGGTACTTCAAAGAAGATGAGCACTGCGATAGGGATGGGGATGGCGGTCATATTCACGGTGGCCCTCGCCAGCGTTTTCACCTGGGCCATTCAGAAGTACGCGCTTAATCCCCTTGACCTGGGATACCTGCAGACGATCGTCTTCATTCTCGTCATCGCCGCGCTGGTCCAGCTCGTGGAGTTTTTCCTGAAAAAGTCGGTCCCCCCGCTTTACAAGGCTCTGGGCATATTCCTTCCGCTCATTACGACCAACTGCGCGGTGCTCGGGATCGCCGTACTGAATATAAGGCGTGATTATAACTTTTTGGAAATGCTGGTATTTTCGATCGCCGCGTCCGCGGGCTTTTCCCTTGCCCTCATTCTTATGACCGGCATTCGCGAACGGTACGAGACCACGCACATACCGCGCGCGCTGCAGGGCACGGCGATCAGCCTCATCACGGCGGGGTTGATGGCGATGGCGTTTCTGGGCTTCGCGGGCGTGGACACGGCGTTGAATGCCTTGAAGTAACTGGTAAAGAAAAGGACTGCCGATATGCTTACGACAACACTGTTTCTCCTCGGCCTCGGATTCGTCGCGGCGCTCATTCTGGCGGTCGCCTCGAAGGTGTTTTACGTGTGGGAGGATCCGAAGATCGCGGAGGTCGAGGATTCGCTCCTCGGCGCAAACTGCGGAGGGTGCGGCTTCCCCGGATGCTCCGCCGCCGCGACCGCGGTCATTCTCGGAAAGACGGGAGTGAACGTGTGCGTGGCGGGCGGCAACGAGGTCGCCTTGAAGGTCGCTGCGATCATGGGCCAGGAGGTCGAGCTGAAGGAGCCCGAGATCGCCTATTCGAGCTGCAGGTACAATCTGCTCGAGGCCGAAACGCGTTTCATCTATTCGGGAGTGAACGATTGCCGCGCGGCGGCCATGTACGGGGGCGGCCCGAAGGAATGCCCCATCGGATGCATCGGGCTCGGCACCTGTGCACGCGCCTGTCCCTTCGGCGCCATCACCATGGGGGCCCACGGCATGCCCGTGTTCGACAGGAACAAGTGCAGAAGCTGCGGCATCTGCGTTGAGGTCTGCCCCAAGGACATCATCTATCTTTCATCCGCGACCACGCGCATGATCGGCGACTATCGCGTCGATGAGTGCTCGACCCCGTGCCAGCGGGCGTGCCCGAGCGGCGTCAACATACCGGCATACATCAGGCAGATCTCGATGGGCAATTACGATGAGGCGCTGCGGATCATCAAGGAGCGGTGTCCCCTGCCGCTCATCGTGGGCAGGATATGCCCCGCTCCGTGCGAGATGGACTGCCGCCGCACCCTGGTAGACCAGTCGGTCGGCATCAATAACCTGAAGCGCTTCGTAGCGGACCGCGAGATGCAAAGCGGCAGGAGGATCTACCCGTTCCTGGCGCCCAAAACCGACCACAGGGTCGCCGTCATCGGCGGCGGCGCTCAGGGCCTGAGCCTGGCTTTTTATCTCGCCTGTCTGGGGCATAAACCGACCGTCTTTGAATCCTCCGAAAGGCTCGGCGGCATCATAAGGTACGTGATACCCGAGTCCCGGCTTCCGGAGAAGGTCGTGGACTGGGAGATTGAAGGCGTGCTGGGCGCGGGCGTGGAGGCCGAGACTGGAAAGACGGCAGGCAGGGATTTCACCATCGGCTCGCTGCTCAACGACGGATACAAAGCGGTCGCCTTCGCCACCGGAGGGTTAGACAGCAGGCAGATAATCCATGGAAGGGGCGTGGCCGCACAATCCATCCCTGGCGTATACACTCTTTTGGATTTTCTTACCGTGCTTTCAAGGCGTGAGGATTTCCGGATCGGAGGAAAGGTGTACGTCTTCGGCGGAGGGAATGCGACACTTGAGGCTGCCCGCCTTTGCCTGCGCAAGGGCGCCGAAGAGGCCACTATAATCTATCCATTTTTAAAACAGGACCTCGTATTGCGTGGAATCGACGTGGACGCCGCAGAGCGCGAAGGAATACGATTTCTCTTCGGAACCGTAATATCCGGCGTCTCCGGTATAGGAGACACCCTAGCCGGCCTGGCCCTGATAAAGGAGGACTGCTCGGTTGAGCACGTACCCGCCGAAGCATTGATCGCGGCGACCGGACGTATTTCGGATCTGGTTTTCGTGCGCGCCGGCGATGAGGATCCCCGGCCCGAGGCATGGGCCACCATTGCGTCATATGCCATGAACCCGGACAACCGATATGATGACATATTCAACCTCAATGAGAACGGCGTATTCAATGACAATCTCGCGGTCATACATTCCATCGCCAAGGGAAGGAGAATGGCGCGTGCCGCGCATCTGTTTTTAACGGGCAAGGAGCTTGAGCCGCAGGCTAATCAGATCAAAAAAGACATGAAAATACTTAACATAACGCACATCAAGGGGGTTGATGCGAACGCGCGGAACATCGCGCTGCAGAATTTGAGCGCCTCCAGTTATTGCGATACCGCTGTCCTCTTCAGCCAGACCGAGATCGGAAGCGGGCTCTCCGAGGACGCGGCGATAAAAGAGGCGGCACGGTGCCTTGACTGTGGATTGATCTGTTATAAGAAATCCGCGTCATGAAGACGAATGTCATAATATCTTTGGGAGTGTCTACATGAATTCATATCAGATTACGAAAGAGTATCATGCGTTTTTAAAGGACGAGGAGCTTGTTGAATGCAGGGATACCGTTGATTCAATACTCACCGAGTATCGCGGAAGGAGGGGAGGGCTCATTCCGGTTCTCCAGCAGGTGCAGGGGCATCTGAAATTTCTTCCCACACCGGTTCAAAATTACGTCGCGCTCGGTCTCGGGGTTCCGCCGTCCGATGTCTACGGGGTGGTTTCGTTCTATTCCTTTTTTTCCATGAAGCCGAGGGGGAGGCATCTGGTGCGGACCTGTCTGGGGACCGCCTGTTACGTAAAAGGAATACAGAAGGTAATCGATAAGATCGAGAGGGAATTCGGCGTTACCGTGGGAGGGACCACCCAGGACAGACGGTTTACGCTTCAGGGGGTTCGATGCCTCGGCGCGTGCGGGCTTGCGCCGGTGGTCATGGTCGACGAAGACACCCTCGGGCAGGTCGATCCTGCTAAAATCATCAAGATGCTTGAAAAATATGAATAAGGTGCGCGGTACATGCGGCAAAGGCGGTCGCGGATGACCGCGGTCCCGGTCCGGTGCGGGGCGCACGTAAACGGAATCATTCGACGCGAGGCATGACATGGGAAAACTGAAGATAGAGGATCTCCAGAAAATCAAGGAGAGGGTGAAGGGGACCGTCACCGTCAGGGAGGGGTCTCACCGTGTGAAGATAGTCGTGCACATGGGGACCTGCGGGATTGCGGCAGGGGCGCGTACGGTGCTGAACACGTTCCTGAATGAAATCAATGCGCGCGGCGTGACGGACGTGATATTGACGACCTCCGGCTGCGCGGGATTGTGCAGCAGGGAGCCGATGGCTACCATCGAGTTGAAGGGGACTGCGCCGGTAAAATATATCGACCTTGATGAGGAAAAAACAAAAAAGATTTTTTCGGACCATGTCATGGATGAAAAGCCGGTCATAGAATTCGCGCTCGTTCAGGGGAGCGAAACAACGTATTAAGGAATTTTTCCATGCAGAAAGCTTACAGGACACATATACTGGTTTGCGCGGGGACCGGGTGCGTCGCGTCCGGCTCTTTAAAGGTGCGCGACAAGATGATTTCAGAGATCGAGCGGCACGGGCTTCAGGAAGAGGTCATGGTGGCCACCACCGGGTGCAACGGCTTTTGCGCGGTCGGACCGATCACCATCGTCCACCCGGAGGGAATATTTTACAAGCGACTGGATGTGGAAGACGTGCCGTTTTTCGTGGAGGAGCTGCTGATCAAGGGAAGGACGGTGAAAAAGCACCTCTTTACCGAGAAGCAGCGCAACGAGCAGATCCCGGTAATGAACGATATCGGGTTTTTCAAGAACCAGGTCCTGGTGGCGCTGAAAAACAGGGCCCTCATCGATCCCGACGTCATAGACGAGTATATAGGACGGGACGGCTACCTGGCCACCTCCAGGGCGCTGAGGGAGATGACGCCGGAGCAGATCGTCGAAGAAGTGTTGAAGTCCGGCCTGCGGGGCAGGGGCGGCGGAGGTTTTTCCACCGGCATGAAGTGGAAGTTCTGCAAGGAGGCGAAGGGAGACGTCAAGTACATCCTCTGCAACGCGGATGAGGGGGACCCCGGCGCCTTCATGGACCGGTCCCTTCTCGAGAGCGACCCTCACGCCGTTCTTGAGGGGATGATCATCGGCGGAAAGGCCATAGGGGCGCACAAGGGATATATTTACGTGCGCGCCGAGTATCCGCTGGCGATCAAGCGGCTCAACACCGCCATCGGCCAGGCACGCGATTACGGGCTTCTGGGCGAGAACATTCTCGATAGCGGCTTCGATTTTGATATAGAGCTCTATTACGGCGCCGGCGCCTTTGTCTGCGGCGAGGAAACGGCGCTCATGCAATCGATCGAAGGAAAGCGGGGCATGCCGAGGCCCCGGCCCCCGTTCCCCGCGCACAAGGGACTGTGGGCGAAACCCACTGTTTTGAATAACGTCGAAACCTTCGCCAACATCCCGCAGATCATTTCCCGCGGCGGCGACTGGTTCGCAAGCCTGGGCACCGAAAAAAGCAAGGGCACCAAGGTCTTCGCCCTTACCGGCGACGTGAATAATATCGGCCTGATAGAGGTGCCCATGGGCATAACCCTGCGCAAAATCGTGTACGATATCGGGGGGGGCATCAAGAATGGCAAAAACCTCAAGGCGATCCAGATAGGCGGCCCATCCGGGGGATGCCTGCCGGCGAGTATAATAGACACCCCCGTAGACTACGAATCGATCATCAAAACGGGCGCCATCGTCGGTTCGGGCGGCATGGTCGTCATGGATGACGGAAACTGCATGGTTGACATCGCAAAATTTTTTCTCGGATTCACCGCTGAGGAATCGTGCGGCAAGTGCACGCCCTGCAGGGTGGGCACGAAAATTCTGCTCGAAAAGCTGACCGATATATCTGAGGGGAGAGGAAAGGACGGCGATATCGAGATCCTCGAAACCATCTCGCGCAATGTGATCTCCTCGTCCCTGTGCGGACTCGGCCAGACCGCCCCCAATCCGGTGCTCACGACCATTCGATACTTCAGGGACGAGTACGAAGCCCACATCTACGACAAGAAGTGTCCTGCCAAGCGGTGCAAGGCGTTGATAACCTTTACCATTGATCCGGAAAAGTGCACCGGATGCACCCTGTGTAAGCGCAACTGCCCGCAGCAGTGCATATCGGGTGAGAAGAAGATGCCCCACACCATCGACCAGTCCCAGTGCATCCGCTGCAGTCTGTGCTATGATTCATGCAAATTTAACGCCGTTACGGTCGAATGACGGGGGAAATACCGATATACGGGATCACATATTTTGATACCAGGTTCAGGTGGCCATGAGTTCTGACAATACTATCAACATAAACGGCAATAAATACTCCTTCAGCGAGGGACAAACCGTCCTTGAAGTGGCGAGGGAAAACGGGATATACATACCCACGCTCTGCCATCTCGAGGGGACCACCAACACCGGCGCCTGCAGGGTCTGCGTGGTCGAGGTGGAGGGGGTGCGCAACCTGGTCGCGTCCTGCGCCATGCCCGCCTCCAGGAATATGGTCGTATTTACCGATTCCCCGCGGGTCATCGAGTCGCGGCGCTTTGTCATTTCGCTGCTCATGATTTCGGGCAATCACAACTGCGCAGCACGGGGGACCACGAACGGCGACTGGGCCGATTTTCAGATGGACGTGCGCGACTACGACGGGAGCGATGAAATCTGCGACGCCTACGGAAGCTGCGTGCTTCAGGAGCTCGCCTACCGGTATCAGGTGCACGAGAGGATTACCGCCCTCCGCCTTAAGAACCTTTCGCCCGTCTACCGGGTAGAGGACATCAATCCCTTCATCATACGCGATTTTTCGCGCTGCATCGTATGCGGCAGGTGCGTCAAGGCATGCACCGAGGTCCAGGTGAACAACGCCATCTCGTACGGATACCGCGGCGTTCATGCGAAAATTGTAACAAGGGGCGATAGCGCCCTCCTCCATTCGGACTGCGTCTTCTGCGGGGAGTGCATCCAGGTGTGCCCCGTCGGCGCGCTCGTGGAGAAGGACGTCAGGTTTAACACGCGTTACTGGGGTTTGAAGCGGGTCGAGAGCACGTGTGCAGGCTGCAGCGTCGGGTGTGCGGTCAACATATACGTGAAGGACGACGCCGTAATGCGTATTGACGGGAATACCGGCGGCCCGGTCAATCACGGCAGCCTGTGTGTCAAGGGAAGGTACGGGTTCGGGTACCTGCGCAGTCCTGAGAGGCTCTCGGCGCCCCTGATGAAAAAAAACGGGGGCCGGGAGGCGGTGGAATGGGAAGCCGCGCTCGGCGCGACCGCGAAAAAGCTGAAGGACATAATAAAAGCACACGGCGCGGACTCGGTCGCGGGCATTGTTTCGGCCCGGTATCCGAATGAAGACGCGTATGTGATGCAGAAATTTTTCCGTACGGTCATTGGGACCAACAACATCGACTGCAGCCCGCGGTTGTACGATGCTCCCGCGGTGTACGCCCTTCACGAATCCATGGGCCTTTCCGCAATGACGAATTCCATCGGCGAAATCGATAAAAGCGACCTCATCCTGGTCGTCGGATCGGATGCCACTGAGAGCCATGCGGTGGCCTCGAGCATGATCAAGAGGGCGGCCTCCCTTCATGAAAAGGGACTCATTGTCGTCGACCCGCGGATAACGTCTCTCGCAAGGCACGCAAAGTATCATCTGCGCCCGCATCCCGGCACCGACATCGCCTGGATCTACGGCTTCATGCGGGTCATGCTCGATGAGCATCTGATCGATGAAACGAAATTGAGCGGGTCATTTGAAAATTTTGAAGAACTGAAAAAAGCGGCCGGGAGGTATACCCCGGAATACGTCGAGGGAGCGACCGGCATACCGGGGGCCCTCCTCGCCGAGGCCGCACGAGCTTATGCCCGTGCGGGCGCTGCGTCGATTTTTTACGCGTCCGGTGTTACCCAGCAGAAGAACGGGACTGAGAATGTACGGGCGCTCGCGGACCTGGCCCTGCTCTGCGGCAACCTTGGAATCGAGGGAGGGGGGATTAACCCTCTGAGGGGCGAGGGCAACGCGCAGGGAGTTTGCGATATGGGATGCCTTCCCGACCTGCTGCCCGGATATCAGGATGTGGCAGAGGCGGGCGCACGCGAGCGCTTTAGCCGCCATTGGGGCGTTGAGGTGCCCGCGAAGCCCGGGAAAACTTTGATGAAAATGCTCCGGGCTGTCGAAAAAGGGGGCGTGAGGGCGTTCGTCGTCATGGGCGTCGATCTCCTGGCCAGTCTGCCCGATTATACGCGTATGGAAAAAGCGCTCAGGAACCTCGATCTTCTTGTCGTTTTAGATATTATTAAAAACGAAACGGCTGGGATCGCGGACATGACTCTTCCTGTTGCCTCGATCATGGAGCGGGAAGGGACCATTACCAATACCGAACGGAGGGTCCAGCGCGTAAGACAGGCCCTCAAGCCTGTCGGCCAATCCCGGGAATCATGGAAGGTGTTTGTCGACCTCGCCCGATTAATGGGCAGGCCGATGGAATACGGCTCCTCGGAGCAGATATTCAATGAGATGGCACAGGTTGTGCCGGGTTATTCAGGATTGAGTTACGGAAGGCTTGAAAAGGAGTGGGGCGTACAATGGGGATTCGAATCGCAGGGCGAAAGAAAAATCTATT
The DNA here is from genome assembly GCA_964529965.1 of uncultured Leptospirales bacterium. Classification (GTDB taxonomy): domain Bacteria; phylum Spirochaetota; class UBA4802; order UBA4802; family UBA5550; genus RBG-16-49-21. The sequence goes on from CAZHAD010000004.1 coordinate 59,178, forward strand.
CGCCTCAAGCCGGTAAGGGCGGCGCGCCGCGCTTTCATGTCGTTGATTTCAAGCTTCCTGACAAGGGAGATATGCCGTTTACGCTGGCGGCGGGGAAAATTATGAAAGAATATTTTCATTATACGGGCGATCTTGACGCGCTGAAGAGGGGAGTTGCCCTGATGAATCCCGCGGACGCTCTGGACATCGGCCTTGAGGATTCGGGAACCGTAACAATCACCTCTCCCGCCGGCTCGATAATGTTTCAGGTGGAGCTTGAGACCGATATTCCCCAGGGCATGCTTTTCATACCCTTTCATCCCTCAAAGGAAAAAGTAGGCGCGCTCATATCATCGGAGATAGAGTCTGTTTCAGGCATTCCCGCATATAAATCGGCCGGGGTGAAAATCGAAGCTCATAATATTTAAAAAAGAAAACTTATACGCTAGCCGCGCGGGTAGCGTATATCTGTTCATTTAATGAAAAGAGCAGTTTTCAGTGAATCATGTTTTGGGGTTGGTTCATTGTATCGCTTCCCTCGCATGTACAGTTGAAGAAGAATAACAATTAAATAGCAGGGAGTTACACCATGAAAATAACCGCCAAGGACATTTTACAACAAAAAGGAGCTAACCTGATAAGCATCAAAAAGGGAGGCTCTCTTCTGGATGCGGTCAAAACGATGCGCTCACACAAAATCGGCGCGGTTCTGGTGCTCGGGAAGGAAGAGGGCATCGAGGGTATCATTACCGAGCGTGACGTATTAAGCGCGGTCGAAAAATATAACGGAAACGTCGAGCGCGTCTCAGTAGATGAAATGATGACGAAAAATATTATCGTGGCCGTTCCAGATGACGACATCGAGTATTTGATGGGCATAATGTCGAAAAATAGAATACGGCATATCCCGATTGTAAGCCAGAACAAAATAGCCGGGCTGATATCAATCAGGGACCTGGTCGCCACGAGAATAGAAGAATGCGAACTGGAAAACCGTCTCCTTTCAGATTATATGACGAGCGGATGATTTTCCCCCGCGCGCGACTGACCTATTCGGCGATACGGAAGTCCATGTACTGCGGCAGCTCAACGGTGAACCGCGCCCATGAACCCTGCTTTGATTCGGCAAAGATCCTTCCGCCGTGCAATTGAACGATTTTCCATGACAGGTACAAGCCGATCCCGCTTCCTTTTCGCTCGATCAAAGTCTTGGTTTCAAGCCTGGAAAATTTTTTGAACAACCGGCTCTTTTCAGTTTCAGAGAATCCCGGACCCTCGTTCCACACGGACAGGGAGAACATCTTGAAGAGCTTTTTTATGGTAATGACGAGCCTTCCCTTTTTGTTGCCGTATTTAATCGCGTTGTTCAAGAGGTTCAGCACCACGATTTTTATCAGGTCCGGATCGCAGTAAACGGGAAAGATCGTGCCCCGGAAGTCCCGCTCGAGCTTCATGTCCCTTTCCTCGACCTGCTGCATGATCAGTTCTATCGAGGCCTCGATAATATCATCGATGAAATCCACCAGTTGGCGTTTCAATACCAGGGCGTCGCCCTCGAAGCGTGAAAGGTTCAGATACTGCGCGCTCATGGCATCCAGGTATTCGGCCTTTTTTATGACCCGTCGAACGACGTCACGCTGCTTCTCGTCGATCTGGCCGTAGTACCCGTCTGACATTGTGCGCATCAGGGTTATGATCGAGGTAATGGGGCTTTTCAGTTCATGGGCGACGAAGCCCAGCATTTCCTTATAGGCCTGGTAATGTTTTTCAATCTGGTCGCTCTGATATGCTTTTTCCAGGGTATATCTCAGCAGCGAAGCGATTTTTTCCAGCAGTTGTCCATGGTGCTCCAAATAAGGGTTGCTCCCCCGGCAGCTGCAGGAGAGCGTCCCGATTACGCCAATGTCGGATACGACGGGCACGATTACGCAGGCGGTGATGCCCTCGGCGGTAAGCAGGGACAGGAGCTCGGAGTCAGAGGCACCGGACGGTTGATCGTTGCAGCCATATATGACGGGAGAGCGGGTATCGACGGCCTGCTGGATAAAACTTCCGGGGACATCGGCCGCGTATCCGGCGGGCAAATGGAGCGGATCATAATCGGATTTTACGATTCGTATGATCAGCCGCCGGCCGTTTTCTTCAAGGAGACCTATATCCAACCTGTCGCAAGGGATGATTTCAAGGATGTCGGAGAAAATATGACTTATAATCTCCTCCAATCCGTCCCCTTTCAGGATATTGTGGCCGATTTTTTCCAGGATTTCCTGTTCCGCGGTTGTTATGTTCGAGTGTTTCAAAAAGCTCAGCCAAGCCTAATATCAGATTTATCTGACAAGATACCAACGTCATCGGAATTTTCAACAATATTTATCGCGGAGCGCGAATACATAGAAAGGATAATCTTCGGCCGGCAGGGTTTTGTCCTTGACATAATTTTACAATTGTCGCTTATGAAGCGTTAATATTGCAAAAGATATTTATATGACTGCTGAGAAAACCATAACATTGCGTGAAGTGGTTGAAATATTGGCAGCAGAAGTCCATTATACGTCCAGCCGGCAGCTTGACACCGAGATACAAACCGCCCGTGCCAGTGACCTCATGAGCGACATACTGTTTGACGATACGGTGCCGGACATTTTACTCACCAGATTGTGCAACGCACAGGTGGTGCGCACCGCGTCGGTGTTCGGTATAAAAGCGGTTGTCATGGTGAGGAGCCATGATATAAACATGAAAATTGCCGATCTTGCCAAGGAGGAAAATATAGTCCTCATTTCAACACAAGGGACCCTCTTCGCCTCATGCGGCAAATTATACGCACGCGGAGTCCGCGGAGTTCTCGAAATACCTAAAATGAAGATGGAAGACTTTTAATTGAGAATGCTTGGCGCATCCCCGAAGCAGAGCCTAGGGGATGCGAGCAAAAGGGGAGCTTCAACCTTGCTCATCACCCGCTGGAATGGATCTTACTGCTTCCGGATTGACATATTCGTTTGCTTCAGTAAAAAAATGGTTGCAATATACCTCCTTCGTGTAATACTCTATTAGTGAATCCACGATCAGACTATTGTGAGCGTTGTTTGTACATAACGGCCTGTCGGGTGTCGGTTATCATTAAATCCGAGCCCGGTGATTATGCCGGACATTAAATATTTTAAGCATTTACCTTGACATTTTGCGTGTGTGAGGTATCATGGGATCAATATTCGTAATCAATACAAAATTGTAATTGATATAAAAATTTGATGCCTATATCAAAAAACACAAAATAACACATTGCGATGGAGCGTATTTAATAAGCGAGCAACGGGATATCGTGTATTGAAATTGCGCAACGAAAATTTGATATTTCCGGAAATGCGGACATGATTTATTCTCTGGGATTATATATATCGCTTGCAATATTCGCAATCGGTTTGTCATATAAGGTATTGAGTTGGTTCAGGCTCAGGATCGGGGCCGCATCGAAAGACATATCAGCCATAAAAAGATTTACTGCCGCCGTAAAGGGCACGCTTGCCGTCGTTTTCAGCCTGAAAATTGTTACCCTCATGAAGGTCTTCTTCCTGGACGTGATTTTGCAAAGAAGGATCATAAGGACCGATTTCCTCAGGTGGCTGATGCACACGTTCATTTATGCGGGCTTCATTCTCCTCCTGCTCATGCACGCCCTTCAGGCCGTCATCACCTCGAAGCTCTTTCCGGATTACAATTCAACCCTCAATCCCTACATGTTTCTCCGCGACCTGTTCGGGATGATGGTGATCGCCGGGCTCATCATCGCCGTGTATCGCCGGTTTATCGCAAAAGTCCCGCGGCTTGCCACCGGGGCGATGGACGTGTACCTGATCGCGGCGGTGGGCGTGATCATCCTGACCGGCATTTTCCTCGAGGGGGCCAAAATCACCTCGTATGCGCGCTACCGTGAGATGGTCACCGATTACGGCGCTGCGGAAAACGCGGCCGAGTCAAAGGCGCTTGAATCCTATTGGGTGGAGCATTTTCACGTCGTCTCCCCGGACAAAAGCCTTGCGTTCGACGGGGCCACCCTGAAGCTGGGGAAGGAGGTGAGCGGGAGGACCTGCGTGTCGTGCCACTCGGATCCGCGGTGGGCCTTTTCCGGGTTCACCGTCGCCGCGGCGATCAGGCCCGTCGCCTCCGGCATGGACGCGGCCGGGGTGCCGCACCTGCTTTTTTATCTTCATTATTTTGCGTGCCTTTTCGCGCTCGCCTATCTGCCGTTCAGCAAATCGTTCCACATCATCGCCACGCCCATAAGCCTTCTGGCGAACTCGGTCATGAGGGAGGGCGCGTCGCATCCGGCGAACGTCGCCACGCGGCAGGTCATGGAGCTTGACGCGTGCACGCATTGCGGCACCTGCAGCCTCCGCTGCTCCGCCCTTGCCGCGTTCGGCATAAGCGGCAACTCCGCAATCCTTCCATCGGAAAAATTGCAGAGCATCAGGGCACTGGCCCGGGGAAAACGCATGAGCGATTGCCAGCTCGCTCTGCTCAGGGAGGGGGTTTACCTATGCACGAACTGCGACCGGTGCACCGTGGCGTGCCCGTCAGGCATCAACCTGAGGGAGCTCTGGTTCCAGGTGCGCGAGGAGCTCATTCAAAGGGGGGATCCGATGCCGATCGTGTTGTCGCCTCTTTCCCATTTCCGCGGATTGAAGCAGGGAACGCTTGGCGCGGAATATACGCGGCCCCTGGATGAGGCCAGGGTCAGATTGACATCAGGGATTGGAAGGATACAAAAAGGCGGCGCCGTGCCTGTTTCAATAATAGACAAGGAATTCGCCTCCGCCTTGGCCCTGCGGGAGGACTCCGGCACCTACTCATACTGTTTCAAGTGCTCCACCTGCACGACGTCGTGTCCGGTTGTCGCCAATTACGACAATCCGATGGAGACACTCGGATTGCTGCCGCATCAGATAATACACTCTGTTGCGCTGGGGCTCAAGGATATGGCCGTCGGCTCCAGGATGCTGTGGGATTGCCTCACGTGCTATAAATGCGAGGAAAATTGCCCTCAGGGCGTGCGCATCGTCGAGGTTTTATACCGGCTTAAAAATTTGGCGATAATTACTAATCGCAGGAGTTTTCAATGTTCGGATACCAACGGCGATAAACGAGAAGAGATAAAAAAGTACACCATTCAGGTATAATAATGGAACCGCCGATGGACGTCGATGAACGCAGATTAAATTTGGATGAAATTACCTATTGTATTAATTACAAATGTATTATTGCACTCGGATTCCTTCGTAGAGGCAGGATTATTCCCGTTTTTCGCGGATATGGGCGTACCATATTCAACAAAGGTAATTGTTTGTTATCGGCGTGAATCGGCGGTTAAAAAAAATATTTGATTGCAGCTTCGCTGCGTTGTGGATATTAATATGAGATATGCCTTATTCCTTGGATGCACGATTCCGGCCAGACTGAAGGAGTATGAGGTTTCAGCCAGGGCGGTATTGAAGAAGCTGAACATTGAATTGGTGGATATCAAGGATTTCAATTGCTGCGGGTATCCATTGCGCAATTTTGATTTCAAGTCGTATCTGCTTTCATCCGCAAGAAATCTGGCGCTGGCACAAAGAAAGAATCTGGACGTTGCCGTCTTGTGCCAATGCTGTTACGGCAGCCTGAAGAAGGCGGATTCCTTAATGAAGGAAGGCCCGTCCCTCCGCGATGAAATAAACGGATATCTCAAGAAGGAGAAGCTGGAATACACGGGAGGGGTTGAGATAAAGCACCTTCTCACCATACTACATGACGATTACGGGATTGAGGCTCTCAGGAAGAAGATAGAAAGGCCTTTCAAGGATTTGAAGATCGCGGCGCACTACGGCTGCCATGCACTGCGGCCCAGCAGGATCGTCCGTCTGGATGATCCATACGACCCGAAAATTTTTGATCGGCTCGTGGAGGCGACCGGCTCCCAAAGCATTTACTGGGCCAGCAGGCTGGAATGCTGCGGCGCCCCGCTTCTGGGAGTCAATGATGATCTTTCTTTTGATATAATGCGGAAGAAGCTGAAAGACAGCAGTGAGGGGGGCGCCGATTTTATCTGCACCGCCTGCCCGTACTGCCAGATCCAGTTCGATACGGTACAGGCGATGATCACCGGTGAAGAGAAGGGCGGGAGCACCATCCCCTCGATTCTCTACACCCAGCTTCTCGGCATGAGCATGGGCATCGACAACAAGGCACTCCTGCTCGATACGAACAGGATATCCGTGCGCGAATCCGAGGGTTCGCTGGTTTTGCAGAGCGCGTGAGCGACGGCAAAGGATTAATTATTTTTTAAACATTTATATTGAGGACCGTACCATGACAAAAAAGATCGGATCAGTGATGGTGGTTGGCGGAGGCATCTCCGGGATGCAGGCCGCCCTGGACTTGGCCGATTCCGGTTATTATGTCTATCTCGTTGAAAGGTCTTCGTCCATCGGCGGCATGATGTCGCAGCTGGACAAGACCTTTCCGACCAACGACTGTTCCATGTGAATACTTTCACCGAAACTGGTCGAGGTCGGCCGGCATTTAAACATCGAGCTGATGACGCTTACGGAGATCAACAGCATCGCGGGAGAGGGAGGCGATTTTGAAGTGCGCGCCACCCGCCATCCGCGGTATGTCTCCCTGGACAAATGCATCGCCTGCGGCGTGTGCGCCGAGAAGTGCCCCAAAAAGGTGCCGAATGAATACGATGCGGAGCTGGGCAACAGAAAAGCGATCTATGTCAAGTACCCGCAGGCGGTTCCTCTCAAATATGCCATCGATGAGAAGAATTGCATCTATTTTATAAAGGGGAAGTGCAGGGCGTGTGAGAAATTGTGCCCTGCGGGAGCCGTCAATTTTGAAGACAAGGCGACGGACGTTACGCTGCATGTGGGGGCCGTGGTGATCGCACCCGGCTCTGAGGCGTATGACGTCGCATCAAACGACGTGTACGGGTACGCCAGATCCGGAAATATCGTCACGAGCCTTGAATTTGAAAGAATACTTTCATCGACGGGCCCGTTCGAGGGGCACCTCGTAAGGCCGTCCGATCACAAGGAGCCGGGAAAGATCGCATGGATCCAGTGCGTGGGTTCACGCGACATGCATGCGGGATCGCATGGATACTGTTCGTCCGTATGCTGCACCTATGCAATAAAGGAAGCGATCATCGCCAAGGAGCATTCGAACGGCGATCTGGATGCCGCGATATTCTACATCGACATGAGGACTCATGGGAAGGATTTTGAGAAGTATTATAACAAAGCCAGGAACGAGATGGGGGTGCGGTTTATAAGATCGAGGATCACGAGCATTCCCGAATCGCCCGATACCGGGGACCTCGTGATACAATATGTAGACGAGCGCGGACGCAAGCGGGAAGAATGCTTTGACATGGCGGTGCTCTCGGTCGGGCTGAGCGCGCCCGGTCAAGCCTCGGGCCTTGGTGACCGGTTTGGGATAAAGCTCGACCGGTACGGCTTCCCCGTAACCCGGAGCTTCAGGCCGGTCGAAACATCAAAGCCCGGGATCTTCGTATGCGGGGCCTTCCAGGGACCCAAGGATATACCCCAGTCGGTCATTGAGTCGAGCGCGTGCGCGGCGGCGGTGGGAAGCCTTCTGGGCGAGTCCCGCGGGAGCCTGGCCCGCACGAAGGAAGCGCCGGTGCAAAAAGACGTCATCGGCGAGCGGCCTCAAATCGGGGTGTTTGTGTGCAAATGCGGGACCAATATCGCCGGCGTTATTGATACATCAAAGCTGGCCGAGAACGCGCGGGCGCTGCCCGACGTCGTGTATGTGGAGGAAAATCTGTTCAGCTGCTCCCAGGATACTCAGGAGAAGATCACTCAGATCATAAAAGAAAAGAAACTCAACCGGGTCGTAGTGGCCGCCTGCACTCCTCGGACGCACGAGGAGCTCTTTCAGGAGACCGTGGTCAATGCGGGCATAAATAAGTATCTTTTTGAGATGGCCAATATCCGGAATCAGTGCTCCTGGGTGCACCGGGGAAGCCCCGAGCTTGCCCTGGAGAAGGCGATTGACCAACTACGAATGGCGGTGGGAAAAGTGCGGCTCGCCGAGCCCTTTTCCGAGTTTGAGATTGGGATCAACCAATCCGCCCTGATCGTGGGGGGCGGCATATCGGGGCTTGCAGCCGCCCGCAATCTGTCCGAGCAGGGGTATCATGTCCATCTCATTGAAAAGAGCACTATGCTGGGGGGCCAGGCCAGGAATATTTACCGGAGCTGGATGATGGAGGACGTGCGGGAAGAGCTGTCACGGCTCATCGAGGACGTTCAATCCAGCCGGAACGTTGACGTATATCTTGATGCTGAATTGAAGAACGTGGACGGCTTTGTCGGCAATTTCAGATCGACTATTACGGCCGGAAGAACCGAAAAGGTGCTTGATCACGGGGTGGCGATAATCGCGACCGGGGCATCGGAGCTCAAGCCCGACGGGTATCTATACGGCGAGGACGACCGCGTCATAACCGGGCTTGAGCTGGACGCCAAGTTAATGAATGATGACCACGATTCCTTCGTGAAGGGGATCCAGAGGGTTGTGTTCGTGCAATGCGTCGGATCACGGATTGAGGAACGGCCCTACTGCTCCAAGGTCTGCTGCACCCATTCAATCAGGAATGCCGTTACATTGAAGAAGATGAACCCCGCAATGGATATTTTTATTATATACAGGGATATCCGCTCGTATGGATTGAGGGAAGACCTGTATCGCGAAGCACGTTCGATGGGCGTCGTATTCGTTCAATATGAATTCGAAAAGGGCTTAGAAGTTGAAAGGTCGGACAAAAGCCTCCGCGTGCGGTTCATGGATTCGGTTCTTCATCACGAGATAGAGATTTCCCCGGAGCTGCTGGTCCTCGCCTCGGCCATTGTTCCGCCTGAAGACAACGCGGTCGCGAGGATGTTCAAGGTCCCGTTGAACGAGGATGGTTTTTTTGTCGAGGCGCATGTAAAGCTTCGGCCCATAGATTTTTCCACCGAAGGCGTGTTTGTCTGCGGCCTTGCGCACAGCCCGAAGCCCATAGATGAATCGATCGCACACGGGCTAGGCGCCGCTTCACGTGCGGTGACGCTGCTGTCAAAAGAGAGAATGCTCGGCAATGCCCTGGTTGCGGAGATAAACCAGGAGACATGCGCGGGATGCCAGGGCTGCATGGGGGTGTGCTCGTTCGAGGCCATATCATTTTTGCCGGATCTGCGCGTGTGTCAGATCAACGAGGCCCTGTGCAAGGGATGCGGCGCGTGCGCCGCGACGTGCACGTCGGGAAGCATAAAGCTCAGGGGCTTTACCTCAAAGCAGATATTCAAGCAGATTGAGGCGGTTGTTTTTTAGTTTTATAGATGAGGAGTTTCAGAATGTCTCCAGAAGGATTTAAACCCAAGATCATTGCATTTTTATGCAACTGGTGCGCCTATGCCGGCGCGGACCTGGCCGGCATCAGCCGATTGCAGTACTCTCCCAGCGTTCGCGTGATAAGGGTCATGTGCTCGGCAACGGTTTCGCCGCACCATATTTTGAAGTCCTTTCAAAAGGGGGTCGACGGCGTTTTTGTGGGAGGGTGACACATCGGCGAATGCCATTACCTGTACGGTAATTACATGACCAATAAAAGGATCGCCTTCATGAAGGAGCTTCTTGAATTTTTCGGGCTGGAGCCTGAGCGCCTGCGTCTGGAATGGGTTTCCGCGTCAGAGGGCCAGAAATTTGCCCGGGTTATCAATGAGTTTGCCGATCAGATCGGGGAGTTAGGAGAATCACCTTTGAACAACAAGGTTCTTTAGGCTCAATAATTACGTTATGGCAGAGTTTTACCATGAGTGAAAAAATTAAAGGATATATCGCCGGCCTTTTCAAGCAGGGAAAAATCGAGGCCTTTTTGGGAGAGAGAGAGGAAAACGGCCAGATAGTTCCCCACCTGTTCACCGGTCCGGAAGAGATCGAACACCTTTACTTCGGATCAAAACGCTACCCGCTGAACAAGGTGCTCGCGCAGCTTTGTAAAAGATATCCGGAGGCTACAATCGGCGTCATGGTTCGGGGATGCGACGAGCGCGGATTAAACGAGCTGTATAAATGGAATCAGCTTGATCCGGAGAAGGTTGTCGCCGCAGGCATCGCATGTTCGAAGGAACAGGCGGAATACTGTGAATGCTCCAAGCCCTATCCCGAAGTCCTTATCGATGGAGAGCAAACGCCGGCAGTAGGGAATGGAACAGTCAAAATGATAGAGTCCATGGGGATTCCGGAGAGGCTGAAATACTGGATGGCTGAATTTTCCCGATGCATCAAGTGTTACGGCTGCCGCGATATCTGCCCGATGTGCTTTTGCAACGAATGCAGCCTCGAAGAGGCGGAATTCATCGGAAGGGGAAAAATACCGCCTGAGATTCCCGTCTTTCATCTTTCACGGGCCGTGCACATGGCGGGGCGATGCATCGACTGCGGCCTTTGCGAGGAGGCCTGCCCGTCGATAATACCCCTCAGGAGGCTTTATAAAAAAGTGAACGACATCATCCAGAACCATTTTTCTTACAGGCCGGGCTACGATGATGAGAAATCCCCCTTGAATATGCTGGGGCAAAGGCCTGAAGAATAGAAATCGGCGTGAATCGGCGGCTATCATTATTCTTTTCAGGATTGATAACTGAATAGTTACTATAATTTTATTGGAGCAGTTAATGGATTACAAGAGCGTATCGACGATTTGTCCTTATTGCGGCTGCGGCTGCGGATTGGCCCTTCAGGTGCTTGACGGGTCAATTACCGGCGTCCTGCCGAGCAAATCGAATCCGGTCAATGAAGGAAAGCTCTGCATCAAGGGGTGGAACGCGCATGAGTTTATCGCCAGTTCCGAAAGGATCACGAAACCCCTCGTGCGGAAAAACGGCGGCCTGGAGGAGGTCGGGTGGGACGAGGCGCTTGAGCGCGCCTCATCCGGGCTGATGGAAATAAAGAAAAAGCACGGACCGGACAGCATCGCGTTTATGAGCTCTGCAAAGTGCACCAACGAGGAGAATTATCTCTTGCAGAAGTTCGCACGCGCCGCCGTGGGCACCAATAACGTCGACCACTGCGCCCGGCTTTGACACTCTTCCACCGTGGCAGGTCTTGCCGCGTCGTTCGGAAGCGGGGCGATGACCAACTCCATCGCCGACATTGAAAAATCGAGGTGCATATTCATTATCGGTTCCAACACCACCGAGGCGCATCCGCTTGTCGCATATCGTGTTATGAAGGCACACAAGAACGGCGCCGCGCTCGTCGTCGCCGATCCCCGGAGGATCCATATTTCCACATTTTCCGACATCCACGTCCGTCAAAAACTCGGGACCGATGTCGCCCTCATCAACGGCATCATGCATGTCATTATAAAAGAAGGATGGGAGGACAGGGAATTTATCACGAATCGGACCGAGGGTTTTGACGCCCTGAGCACGATGGTGGAGCGGTTTACCCCTGAGAGGACCGCAGAGATCACCGGCGTCAGCTCTGAAGATATACGAAAGATCGCGGAATTGTACGCGAAATCCGAAGTCTCTGCAATAATATATGCGATGGGCATAACCCAGCACACCACCGGTGTGGATAACGTGAAATCGCTGGCGAATCTGTCGATGCTGTGCGGACACATCGGCAAGGAGGGGGGAGGAGTCAATCCACTCCGGGGGCAGAACAACGTGCAGGGTGCGTGCGATATGGGAGGGCTACCCGACGTATATCCCGGATACCAGCGGGTCAACGACGAGAACGCCGCGAAAAAGTTCGAACAGGCATGGAACGCGACACTTTCCCGCAAGCCGGGGCTGACCATCACGGATATATTCACCGCAATTGATGAAGGGAAGGTCAGGGCCCTGTATGTAATGGCTGAAAATCCCATGCTCAGCGATCCCGATATCCGCCATGTTGAAAAGGCGCTTGGATCATTGGACTTGTTGATCGTTCAGGATATCTTCATGACCGAAACGGCAAGGTTGGCTGATGTGGTCCTTCCCGGGGTTACATTCGCCGAGAAGGACGGGGTCTTTACCAACACGGAAAGAAAGGCCCAGAGGATCAGAAAAGCCATTGATCCGATCGGTGATTCAGTGCCCGATTGGGAGATCATCCGGAATTTATCGAAGAAGACCGGTTATCCGATGGATTATAAGCATCCGTCCGAGATTCAGGAAGAAATATCAAGGCTGACCCCCAGCTACGGCGGCATCACCTATGACCGATTGGAAGGCGACGGATTGCAATGGCCGTGTCCGGATAAAAGCCACCCCGGCACGGTGTTCTTGCACAAGGACAAATTTTCGCGCGGGCGGGGCCTTTTTTCTGCCATTGATTATTTCCCGCCTGCGGAGCTGCCTGACGATGAATACCCGCTGGCGCTGACCACGGGCCGTATGTATTTTCACTACCACACCGGAACGCTGTCAAGAAAATCGCCGTCGCTTAATCTTGAAACAGAAAGCGGCTATGCGGAGATAAGCCGGGCCGATGCGCAGCAGCTCGGCATCAAGGACGGTGAAAAGGTAAAAGTCGTCTCCCGCAGGGGAGAGATAGAGACCACGGCGGTTGTCACCGACAAGGTTGAGGCGGGATTAATATTCATTCCCTTCCATTTTTTTGAAGGTGCGGCCAATGTTCTCACGAATACGGCGTTCGATCCGGTTGCCAAAATTCCGGAATTAAAGGTCTGTGCGGTAAGGGTGGCGAAAGCCTCTTAGAAGGCCGCCAGGATCAGTAGAAAAAATCCCTCATAAAGAGATGCCTTAATATGTCCTTCCTGCTGACAATGCCGGACAATATGTTATTGCCCTTTTGCACGACGGGGATCTGTTTTACTCCACGATCGCAAATGAGCATGACGACGTGGCTGACATGCGAGTCTTCGTTGATATACAGCACGTCCCGCGTCATGATCTCGTTAAGAAAACGCTCGCTCGTCCATCCTTCGAGCACGTCGGTTTCTGTCAGGAACCCCACCAGCCGCATTCCGGAATTGACCACCGGAAGTCCGGAAATACCCAGTTTCAGGAACATCTTAATGGCGTCTTTTGCGGTCTGGTCCTCCCGGAGGTAAAAGACATCTCGGGTCATTATGCTTTCGACGGAGACCTCCAGGGCGGGGTCGGTTTTCAGATCGACCTGCATCTCGCATTCTTCGCAGATCTGGCGGGATAGATAGTGGAATCCCACCTTCGAATAGATGTGCTTGGCTTTCATATTGTAGGGCTCGACGCAGAGCCAGATGTTTTTATACCCGATATCCTGGGAGATTTTCTTCACGAGCCGGGTGAGCTGGATCCCGATGCCGGCATTTTGATATCGCGGGGCCACGGCGAGAATGAAGTCGGAGCGGCATCCGTCAATATCGAAGATCGCCCCATGGCAGATCGCCTCATGATCGAACGAGATGCCGACAATATTAAATCCGTTATCAAGCATGGATTTAACCCATGCCTGCAGGCGTTCATCCTCGGCGGGAGGCAGTCCCTGATACGATTCCTTCGGTTCGAAATCCCGGTACATTTTCAGGATTTTCGCATAATCGTCTTTCATTACTTTTCTGAACAGGATCGGACGTCTTTTCCGATCTATATAAGGATGCGGGAGGCAGCTGGTCTCCGTGTTGATTAGGATTGTCCTTACCTTGTCGTCCACGATTCAGAAAATTCCTTTTCTTTAATGTAAACAAGATTAGATGGATCATGCCCCCTGTTGAAAAGGGAATGGTGATGAAAGCGGTGAATAGCGTATATAAAAAACACTATCATATAATTGATTATACGTCAACTAATTTATTCATGACCATCGGGTAACGCATCCATATGATTTCCTTATTTATATTTCTTTCGAGACAGCCACTATCTTATTAAAGGTGGATTACATGCCTATGCCATTCGATCACAACCGTTGAATCAAGTAACAATAGGCGGGAAGCCTGCTGTTGTT
>CAZHAD010000005.1:0-3220 GCA_964529965.1 uncultured Leptospirales bacterium
GATTGATTTTTATTATACCTACCTCACCCTTGAGCCGGATTCGAGCATGCTGAAGGAGGTGAAGTTCGACGGAAAGGAGGCCTCCTACGATCTGACAAGCACGGGCGGTTACCACTTTATAAAAAAAGAGAGGCTCTTGAAGCTTCATCCCGAGAAGCACGCTGAAAAGTTCAAGCAGCCCTTCCCTGAGGCATGCGTCGACCGCTCGCGGAAGACATTGGCGGAGCTGGGCGAGATAATCCGCCTGTGCGGGCAACACGATATAAACGTAGGCTTTTTCATCAACCCTGACAGCCTGGGCATGTACCTGTGCGAGAACGAGGCGTTTCTCGAAAAAGTGAGGAGGCAATTGTCCCTTCTCACCGATTATTGGGATTTCAGCGGCGCCAATCCGATAACCGAAAACGTGGCGAACTACATCGATCCAATCCACTACAGGGAACAGGTCGGCAGGATGATGGTCGAGAGGATGTATCATATCGATGCGTCCCTGCCGCCTGATTTCGGCGTCCGTGTGTCGAAATCCAACGTCGGCCCTTACGTAGAAAAGATGGCAGCGGAATACCGTCGATACAAGAAACGGGTAAATCAGAAGTGCGTTCCCTGCAAGAGAGTAAACCGGGGCTGAGATTCATTCCGGCTTTCCCGCACCCTTGCGTGCCGACCTGAAATCTTTTATGTTGAGGGCAAGGCTCAGGACGAAGCAAACCGCGAAGACCGCCACGGTCGCCACGTCCACCGGAAGCGACGGCAGGTTGATGCCGGTCAGTTCGGATATGAGGAACTGGATGTATGAATCGGATCGGATAGGCCTGCCGAGGGCCTCGCGCACCCGCCAGTGCCAGTCCGTACAGAAGCAATATCCCCACCCGTATTTGATGCCGAGGATGAACCAGGAAAACGCCGTGAGTGAAATGGTGGCCAGATGGAGCATCCTGGTTTTTTTCCAGATCCATCCCGTCATATTGAAGAGAGTGAACAGGGTATGGAATATCAGAAAGAAGTAATCCAGAAATTCTAACACGGCTCCTCCTGTGTTATATCATGCAGCGGCATAAACACCAACAGTCAACACTTTAACAATTCAAGCGCGTGAATTAAATTGACCCATCGATGAGACTGCTGTATATTAATTGATTAGTCTTGAAATCCCACAATAAGGGGTGCAATCATGGAAACGAGCAACCATCTTGCCGGACAAAAGAGCCCGTATCTCATACAGCATTCGACGAACCCCGTCGACTGGTATCCCTGGTCCGATGAGGCGTTCGAAAAGGCGAGGCGGGAGGACAAGCCGATTTTCCTTTCCATCGGCTATTCAACGTGCCACTGGTGCCACGTGATGGAGAAGGAGTCATTCGAGGATGACGAGATTGCGGACCTGCTCAACGAGCATTTCGTATCCGTCAAGGTGGACCGCGAGGAGCGCCCGGACATTGACAAGCTTTACATGCTGGTCTGCCATATGATGACCGGGAGCGGCGGGTGGCCCCTGACCATCATCATGAACCCGGAGAAAAAGCCTTTTTTCGCGGCGACCTATATCCCCCGGGAGACAAGGTTCGGGAAGATGGGGCTCCTCGAACTGATCGGCAAGATATACGTGTTGTGGAAGGAGCACCGCGGCCAGGTAAACAGCTCGGCGGAGAGCACCTCCGCAGTTCTCCGCTCGATCAATTCATTCACGAAGGGCGGTGATGTCGGCCCTGAAACCTTGACCGCAGGGTACGTGCTGTTTACCGATATGTATGATCCGGTGTACGGAGGATTCGGAGGCGCCCCGAAATTCCCGACCGCGCATAACTTCCTCTTCCTCCTCCGGTATTGGGAGGAGGGCGGCGCTGAAAAGGCGCGGGAGATGACTTTGGAAAGCCTCCGGCAGATTCGTTTGGGGGGAATATACGACCAGCTGGGCTTCGGTTTCCACAGATACTCGACGGACGAGAAATGGCTGGTGCCCCACTTCGAGAAAATGCTCTATGACCAGGCCATGCTTTCACTCGCCTACATCGAGGCCTTTTTCGCGAGCGGCGACCCTTTTTATTCCATGGTGGCGGGCGAGGCGTTCGATTACGTTTTGCGGGACATGACCTCCCCTTCAGGAGGATTTTATTCGGCAGAGGACGCAGACAGCGAGGGGCGGGAGGGCAGGTACTATTTGTGGAGCCTGGATGAGATCGGCGAAGCCCTGGACGCCACCGGCGCCGATTATGCGCGTGAAATTTTTAATTGTTCGGGAGAGGGGAATTTCATCGAGGAGTCTTCCGGGGAGAAGACCGGCGAGAACATCCTTCATCTTTCGGCCATGCCGGAGGACGCGCAGCGGTTCGGAGCGGTCAGAAGAGCGCTCCTTGAAACTCGTGAAAAACGAGTGAGGCCCTTGAAGGACGACAAGGTGCTCACCGACTGGAACGGGCTCATGATCGCGGCGCTGGCCAGGAGCGCGTCCGCGCTTGAAGACGGTCGGTATCTCAATGCCGCGGAACGCGCGGCGGGCTTCATAATAAAACATATGATTACCGCAGACGGGAAGCTTCTACACAGCTGGCGCGACGGCGCGGCCGCCGTCCAGGGCAACCTGGACGACTACGCCTTCTTCATCTGGGGCCTTGTCGAGCTGTATGAGGCCACGTACCAGCCTGAATACCTCGAATTGTCGGTGCGTCTGACCGAATCCATGCTCAAGTATTTTTCGGATGATGCGGGGCCGCTCCTTTTCTCTCCCGTTGACGGGGAGGAGCTGATCGCCACGATGCTTGAATACTATGACGGCGCCCTCCCTTCGGGGAACTCCATTTCCTTTTACAATCTGGTGCGTCTGGGCAGAATGACCGGCAGGCCTGAGTGGGAGGAACGGGCCCAGAAGATTCTGGAGGGGGCGTCTGAAAGCATCCAGCAGTATCCTCACGGCCATTCCATGTTTCTCACGGGGATTCAATATGCCAGGGGCAGGTCCTTCGAGGTGGTGCTGTGCGGTGAAGAATCGGACCCGGTGCTGAAGGAAATGATACGTGAGCTCGGCCCGCACCTCAACCGATGCGCAGTCATTGTCAAATATTCAGGAAAAGAGGACAATACGATCAGACGCGTGGCCCCATTCACTGTGGAGATGCTCCCCATTGAAGGGAGGGCGACCGCGTACGTGTGCACGAAGAACGAATGCATACGGCCGGTTCATACTGCGGGTGAAATCATAGCACAGATAAAAAATACTTGATTT
>CAZHAD010000005.1:3320-10676 GCA_964529965.1 uncultured Leptospirales bacterium
ACGGCCGGTTCATACTGCGGGTGAAATCATAGCACAGATAAAAAATACTTGATTTTCCAAGTCCATGTGGATGATATTTCATGGATGCTTTCGCTAAGACGACCTCACCCCCCGGCCCCCTCTCCCATTAAGAAATGAAAAAAGGAGAGGGGGAGTGAAAGGATGAAATTTGATAATTCGAAAACCCTCTCCTTTCTTCCGAGCTAAATGGGAGAGGGTGCGCGGAGTGCGGGTGAGGTCAGATAAGGGATTTTGTGAATCATGGCGCATTTACGAAAAGGCAACATGAGTTTTTAGACAAACACATTCGATTCGAAGTAATTCATAAACGATTTTGAAAACCGTCTGCCATGGAAAATAACAAAGTGAAAGGAAACTACACCCTGCTTCCCAGGGGGGGGTATCTGGTCGATACCTCAATCGGCTACATACAATTCGGATCCCCGCCGGAGACGATCAAGGACACCATGCGCATGCCCAAGGATGTCCCCCGGATTTTTGTACTCACAAACGAGCTTTTCAACTGGTACAAGGGAATAAGCATTGCGGAGATTGAATTTCCCATATATTATAATTTTTTTTTAAAACAGAAGGGGACTTATATAATAAGCCAGGAGGATCAGTCCAGGCAGATAAAAGAGGTCTTGCAGGAGGCGCTTTTCGGGCCGGAGGAGCTTGATATTTCGCGCGATTATGATCCTTCGATACACGCCTCCATTGTCCCCGACATCAAAAGGGAGATGGATTTTTTCAGGAGAAATCTCAAGTTTTCAGACCTGATCTCGTTCGGATTTTTTAATAACAACCGCTACACCCTGGAGGGAGTGACCATCGAGCTCTGCGATGACAACTCCTTCCGCGTCATCGAAGGAGATACGGTCGTCGCCACGGTGCCCGGACGCGTGGAGTACAAGCCCACCTACCTCGTCGGCAAGAGGCTTCCCGAGCCGTACTTGCCTCCGCTTTTCGGCGTCACCTGCCTGGGGCCGAGCCACGGTTTTGATCCCGAGGAGAACACCTCCGGCTTCATCATCTGGCTGAATCACAGCGGGGTCATGGTCGATCCTCCGGTCAATTCAACCGAGTGGCTCCTCGACTCCAACGTGAGCCCGAAGCTGACCGACAGCATTATTTTGACCCACTGTCATGCAGACCATGACGCCGGCACCTTCCAGAAGATACTCGATGAGCAGCGGGTCACCATCTACACCACAGAGACGGTCATGATGAGCTTTCTTCGCAAGTATTCAGCGCTGAGCGGCATGCCGATATCCTATCTCATGCGGCTGTTTGACTTTCATCCGGTCAAGATAGGGAATCCCGCGTTTATCCACGGCGGAAGATTCAGCATGTTCTACACCCTGCATTCGATCCCCACGATCGGCTTCAGGATGGATTTCCAGGACCAGTCCTACGTGTATTCCTCGGACCATAACAACCTCCCGCAGCTTCACCGGGACCTGCTCGATTCGGGCGTCATCTCCCGGAACCGGTTCGACGAGCTCAGCGCCTTTCCCTGGGACTCGAAGGTCATCTATCACGAATCCGGCATCCCTCCGCTCCATACGCCCATTTCGTTTCTCGACTCGCTCCCGAAGAAAATAAAGAAAAAGACCGTGGTCTATCATATAGCCAAGAAGGATTTTCCCGCAAAAACGAACCTAATGCTTGCCCGGTTCGGGATTGAGCACACGCTCTATTTCCACACCGAGCGGCCCCGGTTCGAGGCAGCCTACCAGATCATGGGCGTATTGAAGAACCTGGATTTTTTCGAGACCCTGCCGCTTTCAAAAGCGCAGCAGTTTCTGGACATCGTGGAAGAGGAGCGCTACAGCAAGGGGGAGGTGATCATCAAAAAGGGGACCCCGGGCGACAAGTTCTACATCATCTATTCGGGTAACGTGTCGGTCGACAGCGGAGGTCTCGAGCAGAAGAAGATATACGGCACCAACGATTATTTCGGCGAAGTCGCGCTCGTGACCGAGCAGAACAGGGTCGCTGACGTCGTCGCCGAGACCGACCTGATCGTCTTCACCATAACCAGGGACAAATTTCTGAATTTCATCGTTGGGACCGAGTTTGAGAAGACCCTGAACCGGCTCGCCCGTATAAGGAACAGCGAAACGTGGAACCTCCTCTCAACCAGCAAATTTTTCCAGCACTGCAGCTCTTCGCAGAAGACATGGCTCGAGTCGATTTTTGTTCCCATGGAGATGAACGAGCCGGGGCCCATCATCCAGGAGGGGGAGATGATGAGGCACATCCATATTTTGAGAAACGGCGAGGTCGAGGTCTCCACGAACGGAAGAAGGGTCGCGGAGCTTAAGAGGGGGGACATCATCGGATCCATCCAGAAGCTGTACCTTAACGAGCCGGTCGGCCACACATTTTCTCATGAAGCGCCGGTTTCGGTTTACGCGATGAAAAGCGAGGACATACGCCAGTTCATCGACAGCAACCCCGGCCTCTTGATGAAGCTCACGCATGATTTCTAACGCGCATGCGGTCATTCCCGCCCTTGTATCGGCGCGAATGTGCCCATCCGTCCACGACGTTTCATTCCTTCGACGCGGCGCCCGGACGAAGATTTTTTCTTGACTAATAGGCCGCCTCATTTTTAAGTGCTAAAATCCCCGCGAACGGTTAACAATGTTGTATGACTCATACTGCTCCGAGATAATATTACAATGCGGCACATTCGAATTATAAAACCATGGTCTTCAGCTCGGTAACATTTTTATTTTTTTTCCTCCCTATAACACTCGTCATTTATTTTTTTCTGTGGAACACCAGGGCTAAAAACGCCTTTCTTCTTATCGTGAGCTTCGTCTTTTACCTTGTGGGGGAAAAGGCCTATTCGGTCCTGCTTGTCGTCGTCATCGTGATGAACTACCTGTTCGGGATTTGGATGGCGCACGCGGGGGCGAGGCGAAGGCTCGTGCTGGTGCTCGCGGTCGCCGGCAATCTGTCCATCATGGTATTCTTCAAGGCGGGTAATTTCATCGTAAGCAACGTCAACGCCCTGCTCGGGTTTTTCGGCTATCCCGCCCTCAATCTTCCGCCGATCCACCTGCCCGCGGGCATATCCTTCTTCATTTTCGCGATAATGTCGTACGTGATCGACCTGTACCGGGGGAACATCGAGGTCCAGAAGAACCCCTTTTCGCTCGGGCTGTACCTGTCGGTGTTTCCCAAGCTGATGCAGGGGCCCATCGAGAGGTACGGGGACATAGACGGCCAGATAAAGGAGCGGCGGGTCAGCCTTGACGGCTTCGTCTGCGGCCTGAAGAGGTTTATCGTGGGGCTTGCCAAAAAAGTCCTGGTCGCAAACACACTGGGCGTTCCGGTAGCGAAGATATTTTCCATCCCCGCCGGCGAGCTGACCGCGGGCGTGGCGTGGTTCGGCATCGCGAGCTTCATTCTGCAATTGTACTTCGACTTTTCGGGATACACCGACATGGCGATCGGGCTCGGAAGGATGTTCGGCTTTAATTTCAGGGAAAATTTCAATTACCCGTACATATCGCGGTCCCTGCGCGAATTCTGGCAGCGGTGGCACATCACCCTCACGTCCTGGTTCAGGGATTATCTGTATATCCCGATGGGTGGGAGCCGGGTATCGAAATGGCGGGGGTATTACAACATCGTGTTCGTGTTTCTCCTCACCGGATTGTGGCACGGCGCTTCCTGGACCTACATCCTGTGGGGCGTGTTCAACGGCGTCATCCTTGTCCTGGAGAGGGCCTCGAACAGGATCACCGAGAGGCTGTGGAGCCCCCTCGGCAACATATATTTTCTCGTCATATTCATGATATCCCTGGTGTTCTTCCGGTCGAATACCATTTCGTATGCATGGGGCTACCTTGCCGCAATGTTCGGATTTTCAAGGCCCGTGCTTGCGCAGTACACCGCATTGCAGTTCTTGAGCCACAACGATATCCTCACCGCTTTCCTCGCCGCGGCCGTGGGCTCAAGGCCGGTGGTGCCCTTCATACGGAGCTGGATAGAACGGCGCACGGGCGTGCTCGAGGGGCGGGGGCAGAAGGCCCTGGCCCTGGCCTTTTCGGCGATCCAGGTGTTCTCGCTCACCGCCCTCCTGGTCGTATCCTCCATGTCATTGGCGAGCGATACGTACAATCCCTTCATCTATCAGCAGTTTTAGGATACGGGCATGAAAAAACGGAGCATAACGAATACATTCAACGTAGTGATGATCGCCGTCTTCATGACCCTCCTGTGGCTTCCCAATATCGACAGCGTGTTCAATATCGCGCCGCAGTGGACGAACTCGGAGCACCGGGCCCTGTCCAAGCTCCCCGAATGGAGATGGGACTGGCAGTCGGTCAGAAATTTTCATAATAAGTTCGTGAAATATTTTATAGACAATTTCGGATGCAGGAGCCTGCTAATACGCTGGAACAGCCTGCTCAAGCTCAGGCTTCTGAAAGTGGACCAGTTCCCCAAGGTGCTTGTCGGCAGGGACGACTGGCTGTATCTGATAAAGGACGACGAGGGGAACAATGCCCTTGATTACTACCGCGCTGCCAGGCCCTTTGCGGGCGAAAGGGATATCGCGGCATGGGCCGAACCCCTGGTCGAGCTCAATGAATATCTTCGCCGGAGGGGCGTGAGGCTCCTGGTGCTGTTCGCCCCGATGAAAACGAGGATTTATCCGGAATACATTCCCGCGTATCTGAAGCCGGTGCGGGAGGTAACGCGCCTCGACCAGCTCATGGCCTACATTAAAAAAAACACCGCCATCGACGCGATCGATCTGGGGGGCGCGGTTCTCGAGGGGAAGAAAAGGCACCGGGTTTTTTTCAAGCACGACGTGCACTGGAACGAGTACGGGGCCTTTTACGCGTACCGTAGGATCGCCGCAAGGCTCGGGCGGTATTTCGATGAGCCCGCGCCCCGTACCCTCGGAGACTACAGGGTGGAGGAGGGGATTTTTCATGGCGGCGACCTTGCGTCCATGCTTGGGCTCCGCGACCGGTTCAGCGAGAAGAATTTCACGCTGGTTCCCGAATTCAGGCGAAGGGCGCACAAGCTCCCAGACCCCTACACCGTTAAAAGCAGCAGGTTCACGGAGATATTTGAGACCCCGGGCTCACACCTGCCGCGGGCGGTGGTGTTTCATGATTCATTTTTTAATTTTCTTAAGCCCTTTCTGGCGGAAGATTTCAGCAGAATGGCGTGTTTCCAGAGCTACGGACGGGTGGACGTATCCGTAATCAGGAAGGAGAAGCCCGATATCGTCATATGCGAGCTCGTAGAAAGCTTTGTGGAAAAATCACCCGCGTACGTGACCCTGCTCAACATGCAGCAATAGAATCAAATCATTATCTTGACAAAATAAATGAATTATGTCACCATGAATCAATCATATGAATCGTCTGGGGAGTTATGCAGATTTTGATCATTATCTCAATATTTTTCGGCGGCATTTTGGTGGGGCTGCTGCTCGCGTTTTTTCTTCGCTTTTTCCATGCGAAATCAGCCGAGAATCTCGTGGGCGAGATGTATCTCAAGACCGAGGAGCAGCGGAGGTCAAGCGTCGAAACGGTCATCGAGAACGTCAAGTCCACGTTCCTGTCACTGTCCCGGGACGCGCTCTCCAGGACCAGCGAGGAATTCCTGAGGCTCGCCAAAACGAAGCTCGAGACCGAGCGAGAGGTCTCGAGCAAAGAGTTCGACGCAAAAAAAGGGCTCATAGACCAGCAGCTCGGAAAAATGCAGACGGAGCTCGACAAGGTCGCCAGGCTCATGAAGGACCTTGAAACCGACCGCGTGAAAAAATTCGGCGAGCTCTCGAGCAGCATTCAGCAGATCAACGCACAGACCGTGAGCCTCCGCGAGACCACCGAATCCCTCAGGCAGGCCCTTTCGAGCACCAAGGCGAGGGGCCAGTGGGGGGAGCGCATGGCCGAGGACGTGCTTCACCTCGCCGGATTCATCGAGAACATCAACTATTCGAAACAGAAGACCCTCGAGGGAGGGACGCGGCCCGACTTCACCTTCTTCATGCCCCGCGAGTTGAAGCTCAACATGGACGTGAAGTTTCCGCTCGATAATTACCTGAGGCATCTGGACGCGGACGCGGAGCGTGACCGGTCGAAATTCAGGGACGACTTTTTACGAGACGTGAAGAACAAGATTAAGGAAGTCACCTCACGTGAATATATCAATCCGGAGGAGAACACGGTCGATTACGTCCTTCTCTTCATACCCAACGACCAGATCTACGCCTTCATTCACGAGCACGACCGCACGGTGCTCGACGAGGCCCTTAGGAACAAGGTCATCCTCTGCTCACCGATCACCCTGTTCGCCGTTCTGGCCGTAATACGGCAGGCGGTCGACAATTTTTCCCTGGAGCGCACCTCCAACGAGATACTGGGGCTGTTCGGGTCATTCAAAAAGCAGTGGCAGATTTTTTTAAGCAAGTTCGACCTTCTCGGCAAGAAAATCGTCGCGGTTCAAGAGGATTATGATGCGCTGGCCACTACGAGGCGCAGGCAGCTTGAGAGACCCCTCAACAAGATCGAGGAGCTGCGTAATGAGAAATCGATCCCGATAATGTATGAAGACACTATGGAAGAGGACGATCAATAACCTTCCTTCTTTTAATACCGAAAACCGGCTGAATATGTATTGCACAACGGATCAGGCTGCGGGCCTGTATATCAGCGCCGCGATGATGCCGCAGATCACGATCTGCACGAATCCGTATATCGCCCACTGTATCGCAAGCGACAAGGGGATTGGGTATATTACGTATTGGATGAAGGAGCCCACCACGCTCACGAGTATGCCTATCCAAATCCCGTATCTCAGCCCCTCGATCCAGCCCCTGTTTTCATATCCCTTGATGAATATATAGGTGAACAGGAACGCGAACACGAGATCCGCCAGGTACATGATCCATAATTTTCCCGCCATATCGGGACGCCAGATCTCCCTGAGAGACACATAGGTCCCCATTAAAATGACCGAGTGGATGATGATATTCATCACCTCGAATGCGACAAAGACTGCAATCCCCGCGATGATAAATCTTTTAACGTTCATTTCTCACCTCTCCTGTGCTGCAACGTGTTTGAATGATTATTTTGCATTGTTCAATCGAATACACCGCCATTGGAGCGATGGCAATATATCAATATATTGTCGGACGCACGTGCAATCAAATATTTTTCACATGCGTTGATTTGTTAAGAGAAGCACGATGATCAACTCGCATTTTTTTAAGTCTATTCTGCCGATTTGTCTTTAGCAAGATATATGAACAGGGGAATGGAGAAGAGCTGCACCGCCACGGAAATGAGAGACAGGGTCACCAGGCTCAGGTTACCC
>CAZHAD010000005.1:10776-29350 GCA_964529965.1 uncultured Leptospirales bacterium
GAAGAGCTGCACCGCCACGGAAATGAGAGACAGGGTCACCAGGCTCAGGTTACCCGCCAGGGACATATCGTACAGGGAGCCGAGCGCCCATGAACCCGCGAACCAGAAGATGCCGTATCCCGCGTTGAAGATCCCGAAGGCGGAGGCGCGCCGGTCGTGGGGCGCGAGATCGGACACCACCGAGCGCATGATCGATTCCTGCCATCCCATGCCGATTCCCCACACGAGGATCCCGGCCCACGCGGCCGCGGTCCCGTCGAGAAACACCAGGGGCGCGAAGCAGGAAGAGATCAGGGTGGCGAATATGAGGCTTTTGACGCCCACGCGGTCGTACATCCATCCGAAGAAGAGCGCGGAAGCGGCGTCGATTCCCATGGCCGCGGCGTAGAGCAGCGGGATCATGGATTCGGAGAACATGGCCCTCGTCTGGAAGTGGTACGCGATCAGGGGAAAATCCGCGAATCCGAGCGCGACGCATCCCACGGCTGCCATGTAGAGCCAGTATTTCTTGCCCAGGTTCTTTGTCCCGACATCGAGCTTTTTGACCTCGAGATCGCTCGGATTCGGGTACAGAATTCTTCCCACGCCGATCAGAGCGAGGGATACGAGCGCGGGCGCGAGGAGCACCGCGAACCCGGTCCGGAAGTCGTCGTTCCTGAAAAACAGGACCGCGGCGACGATGAGGGGACCGAGGACCGCGCCGATCTGGTCCATGGCCTCGTGAAGGCCATAGGTCCAGCCGCTGCCCACCTTCGTGCGTGCATAGGAGAGCATCGCGTCGCGCGCGGGGGTCCTGATCGATTTGCCGAACCGCTCGGTTACGATGAGCACGGAGGCGAGCACCCAGTTCCCCGCCAGGGCGAGGAACGGTACCGCCAGGAGATTGATCGCGTAGCCGAGGAAGGTGAGAAGCCAGTACCTTTTGGTCTTGTCCGCGAGGTATCCCGACACGATCCTGAAGGTGTAGCCGATGAGCTCGCCGAACCCGGCCACGAACCCGACCAGTGCGGCGCTCGCGCCGAGCACCTTCAGGTAGGGCCCGATGATGCTCCGGGCCCCTTCGTAGGTCATGTCGGCGAACAGGCTCACGCACCCGAACAGGACCACGAAGATGATGGCCGAGTTTCTGCTGATTTCCTTTGCTTTTTTTAAAAATGAGCCGGACATGTTTTTATCTCACGGTCCAATATTATTTTGACCCCACGGTTTTGGCAATTATTTTCGGATAAAGTCGAAAATAATTGACTCGTGATCTGAGTCGGGGTATCGTTACCGCAACGTTATTTGATTGACAGGATCGACCATGAAAAAAATTAGGGTGTATCTTATCATCGCGATCGCACTGGTGGCCGTTTTCGTGTTATCGAAGTATTTCAATTGCGGGTATTTAAGAAGCTTCAAACCGAGCACCGATAAAAGAATAGAGAGAATCAGGGACAAGATCGGGGACCTCGAGGGTGAAAGGATAAAGGACGTCAATACGCTCGCCCGCCTCGCGGACCAGTATACCCAACTCGGCACCATCTATCTGGAGCAAAAGCTGTGGAACCAGGCTATAGAGAATTACCAGAAGGGGATCAAATACGGGAAGAACACAGCGGGCGTTTTTTATTCGATCGGGCTTGGGTATGCGAACCGCGGGAGCGAGCGGGACAGCCGGCAGGACATTGACAAGGCGGAGTTCTATTACAACAAGGCGATCGAGATGCAGGGGAACTTCTACGACGCACAGACCGCGCTCGCGATACTCCTCTTTTACCAGAAGAACGAGAAGGAAAAGGCCCTGTCGATCATCGAGGGGGTGGCGTCGCGCGACAAGAGCGCCTACATCGCACGGTTCACCCTTGCCCGGTTTTATTATGAGATGAACAATCCCGACAAGGCCCTGTCGGTTTACGAGGAGCTGGAATCGGATCTTGACAAGCTCCCTCCCTCCGGCATAATCAACGAATATAAGCGCCAGTGCAGGGAGAACATTCAGCGGATAATGTCAGAGGTGTCAGCTAGGAAGAGGTGAGAATCCCGTCATCGCCATTCTTCGTCCGGCAGGGGCCGGGGTATCCGCTTATCCTGAGATTCCTGTAAGAATCTTTCTTTGAGTATGACGATATCGACCCTGCGGTTGTACGCCCTACCTTCCGGCGTATCGTTGGAGTCGATAGAACGGTACTGGCCGAAGGCCACGGCGGAGAGTAGCTTCGGGTTCACGTCCTCCTCGTCTGTCAGGAAATGAAGGACGTTCAGGGAGCGCGCGGATGAGAGCTCCCAGTTGCTCCTGTACCTCTCGCCCGTCTTGCCGGGCGTCACCGGAGAGTTGTCCGTATATCCCTCGATCCTCACGAAATTATCCAGCTTTCCGATGATCCTGCCCACCTTGGCCAGCACGGGCTTCACGTCGTTTTTTATCCGTGCCGATCCGGGATCGAAGAACGCGTCGGCGCTCAGGGTGATCACGAGGCCCCTCTCGTCTTCCCTCACCCTCACGTACTTGGACTGGATTTCCGGCTTGAAGGCCTCGGTGGCCTTTTTCAGCATCCTCGACATGGACCGTCCCCTCTCGGTGCTTGGAAGGGCCATGATGTTGTGCCCAAGGTCCATGAGGTTCCCCTGGGATATGGATTTGCCGCCGGTCATTATGCCCACGTTGCCCTTAAAGGAGGACAATACGTACAGGAATTCGAAGCCCTTGACCGTGGTCTCGTCGCCCATGAGCACGATAAAAAAGCAGAGGAGGAGCATGTTCATGTCCCCCATGGTCGAGAGCCACGCGGGCGAGCCCTTGATTTTGGATTTTTTTCTTTTTATCGCCAAGGATCAGTCTCCGACTTCTTCGGTGATTTCCTCCCTCATCTCCGGAGGAAGGAAGGTGACCAGCTTGTCCTTTACGATACGGGGGTTGTCGCCGGATTGTATCGACAGAACCCCCATGAGGATTATGGCCTTCATGAGCACCTCGTCGTTCGTCATCACGTCGAGGCGGGACGCAAGAGGCTGGAAAATAAGATAGCACATGACCGCGCCGTAAAATGTGGTGATGATGGCGACGGCCAGGTACGGGCCGATCGAGGCGCGGTCGCTCAGGTTCACCAGCATCATGACGAGCCCCATCAGGGTTCCGATCATACCGAAGGCGGGGGCAAAGGTGGCCCAGTCGTCGAAGAGGCGCTTGTTGTCGTCGTGCCGGTTCACCATCTGGTCGACCTCGTTCTCCATTATGTTCTTGACCAACTCGGGATCCGTGCCGTCGACCACGAGCTGAAGGCCTTTTCGTATAAACGGGTCGTCCAGGTCCTCCAGATCGTCCTCAAGCGCGAGAAGGCCCTCGCGCCTTGCTTTCTCTGAGAATGATACGATCGTCACGATCAGCTCGCTCAGGTTATATTTCGTGGGGAAGAGCGCGACTCTGAAAAATGTGGGGATCTTGAGGAGCTTTTTCAGGGGGTATCCTACCATGAGTGCTGCGAAGCTTCCGCCGACCGTGATCATGACCGAGGGGAGGTCGTAGAAGAGGAGCACGCTCCCTTTGGCAAACAGTATACCCAGGACGAGTGTGGTAATCCCCCAGATCATGCCGATCAACATTATTAGTTCCATACGTCAACCCCTGAATAAATGTATATCCATTTAATAATTTCGGTAATTTCTTCGTTTAAAATGTCAAAAAAATTTCCTCGCTCCCCCTTCAAAACCGGACTGTTGGGCGGTCCGCCTGTTTTGTCGTAGACCTTGCCATAGGTTACGCTTAATGTCAAGGATCATATCTTAATCCGTATGTCTTCCACCCGTACCTTGTGGCGGGGTATTGCCCCACGATTTTCTCTTGATTCTCCGGATATTTAAGCCGCACCATCGATTTGAAGCTTCTACAGGCCCTGGTATGCTTGGAAACTGACAAGTCATCGGTATTTTTGAAGAAGTGAGGGACGACAAGGCGATTTTAAACGTCAGAACAGGTCCGCGGGATCAACTCTTCATTTTATGGCAGAATGATATCACGTAACGCGCTCAATCTGATATAGGGGAAACGGCCTCCGGAAATATAATGAAACCTGCCGCGCTATTCGGCATTATAATCCTGCAGCCAGCACCATTTACGCACAGGTTATCGCATTCCTGCAATGTTACGATGATCCATAAAGCTTTGTTTTTCGTCAAGTAAATTATTGGCCCGCATCCTCTGCGGCAAGCTTTGCGATCGCCGCCCAGTCGAGCGCATCTCCTCCCCTTTTTTATCCTATCGTCACCTCGGGAGTAAGGATCATCCTGGATTTCATTGAGTTTGAAATCAGGCACGCCTTTTCGGATTTTTCGATCACCCGCAAGGCCTTGTCCCTGTCCTTTTCCTCTCTCACCGCCACTTTCGGCCTGAGCTCTATTTCGGTGATCATCGTCGTACCGTCGATTGTTTCGAGCTTGCCCGTCGCCTTTGATTCAAAAGAAAGAAAATCGAGCTTTGAATTCTCCGCAATCGCGAGAAAGGTCGTCATCAGGCAGCTGTTCGCGGCGGTAACGAAAAGATGCTCGGGCGACCAGATGTTCGGCTCGCCCTTGTGAAATTCCGGCGGGGTTGCAACCGTAATCGGATCGGATACGTCAGGGGAGGTTACGCTGCCCCTTCTTCCCTTTTCCCATCTTACTTCCGTATTGTAAAAGTACGTATTTCCCATCTTTCATCCTACCTGCAGTATTAATAATTACTGGAATGTTACAAATAATATAAGGCCGGATAGCTGATTCAGCAATAGAATTTGCAATATTATTTATTGGTGCGCGCGAATTATTTCGTTGAGGAGGAATTCGGTGTGATGCTTTTTTAGACGTTAAATTCGTAAAATCAACGGCATAATGTTCCAAAGATCGGCCGGCCGCGGGTTATTTTTGGCAATAAAACATTCCCATATCCTTGGTTACCCTGATAAAAGGGCTTCTCTCCAATTCTTCATGCAGTGTTTCCCTAAAGCCATCGATGTCCCCGTCCTCGAGCAGGATAAAGCCTTCCTCAATATTGTTGAAGGACAGGTAGTAGTCGATGATGGGATCAACTTCAGAGATCTCAAGGTGGTCCTCGTATTTCAACAATTGAATTCTTGAGAAATACGGCTCCAGCTGGGCGTATCCGTTTTCCAATGAAAAAGAATTTTCCCTGACCGGTTTGGCTTTCCCGATCCGTATGAGATAACGATACAGAATCAGATTAAGCTCAAGCATGTCCATACGGCTGAAGGTTGAGGCATAAAAAAAGCCGTCGGTTTTAAGTATCCTTGAAATGCCCGATAGCGCCTTTGTTCTGTCAGGCACGTGATACAACATCAGATTGGCGATAATCACGTCAAAATGTTCGTCCTGATACCTGAGGTCCTCAGCGTTGACGATTTCAAAATAAAAAGGAAAACCGGTGCCGCGAAGGTTTTGTCTCGCGCTGTCAAGCATGCCCTGGGAATAGTCGCTCAGGGTCACCTGCCAGGATCCCGGGATTTTACCGCTGTTCAGCAGCCAGAAAAGGCCGGTTCCACAGCCAAGCTCAAGGACCTTCAGGTTTTCGGCTGCGGGCAAATGCTTAAAAATCCATTGATGCCAGACCTCGGGGTTCGTTTTAAACCTGCCGTTTAAATACACGCGCGCGTTAAAATTTTTTGCCGTTTCGTATTGTGCCTTATTCAGCATCTCTACTCCTGAAAAATATAAAATACCCCGTCCCGACAAGTCGGGACGGGGTATTTTATCGCAGATTTGTTATGTTGGATTTCCCATCCTGTTTTTCAACTCAATGAATTTCCCCAGATGTTTTCCCTCTTCCTTGATAAGGCTCTTCAGAAGCTCCAGTTCGATATCCGCCTTGATATCCCCTCCCAGCATATCCTTGAGCTGGCTGTAGAAGAGTATCGAGTCTTTCTCGATCATAATCGCCACGTCATAGAGCTCCTGTTTTTTCATTTTTCCAGCGTTTAATTTTCCAAATACCTCAGTGGAGGAAAAGGCCTCAACCATCATGTCCTCATCCATATAAAAATGAGGAAGGTCCTCCTCTTTGGTCTTTTTCCTCAGGTTTTCAAAGAACTCATTGAATTTTTCGATATGATGCTTCTCGTCCTCGATTATGGAATCGACGATCGCGTTGTTGGTCCCGTCTTTCAGCTTTTCATAAAAATCAATTCCCTTACGCTCAATGGCAACCGCGGTGTTATAGAGTACGTTGAAAGAATACATGTTTCCTCCTGTTATTTAGTGCTAATTAAAAAATACTTTAAAGAACGATCAATGTGCACAACGTTATATGAAGATTTCATCATTTTTTATTTTTAATTTCATTAATACCAACATATGTATGGTATAAAAAGTAATCAAGAATTTAATTAACCGATTGCTCGAGGGTTTTTCTTATCATGAATAATCGATCCGCCTCAATAACCGGCAGTGCAAAATGAAAATAATGAAAAAAAACTCCGCTGGATCTGCGGAGTTTTTTTAACGTCTTCGATCGAGAATTATTGTCCTGCCGGTGGCCCGGTTTTCTCTTCCACGGTTTGTCCCTTGGAATTTATCACGTTGATCTTGGATTCAGGTCTCTCGAAGTCTAAGGAGAACACATAGGTGATCTCTTTCGAGATGTTGCCTACATTATCCTCGGCCTTGACGGTTATTTTGTACGTTTTATTTTTTTCGAACTTGACGGGACCTTTATATGAGATGAATTCTTCATCATTGACCTTGCAGTATATCGCCGATACGCCTGACCCGTCGAAAATCCCGATTTTCGGATCTACGGCGGCAAATCCCACCTGGTAGTTTCCGTTGACGTAGTATGAATTTGCGCCTCCCTGGCGGTTGGGAACGATGATGAATGCATTTTTGTTGATATGCGTATTCTCATCAGATCTCATGCCCTCTGCGCTCATGCTGATCCAGCTCCCCTTATCGATTTCAACTATAGGGGGGGTGTTGTCGACGATGATGTTGTATTTTTTTATATTCGCCATGTTTCCCACGTTGTCAATGGCGGTGTAATAAAATTCATACATCCCTTCCACGTCGGAGACATTGAAGAAGTTGGCGGCAGTGCTGATTCCCGTTCCCCGGGCGGACATTTTATCTATGCCGATGCCGGCGAAGGTTTGCCTGATGCCGGAGCCCGAATCGTCGTCATGTGCGGCGATATAGAATTTCATTTTGTTCGAGCAATAGTAATACTCGCCGGATTTGTATAATCCGCGATCAGTGCCCACCCATACATTCGGCGGGGTGTCGTCCACATAGACCTGATACAATACCGATTTTTCGACATTGCTGCTGTTGTCGATGCCCCTGAAGCGGATCAGACGATTCCCTTCCCTTTCGATTTTGAACGGGCTGGTATAAACTTGGAAAGGACCGTTATCGATTGCATATTCGATGCGGTTCAAACCGGTCCCCCCCACATCTTTTGAATTTATTTCAAAAGACGCGTCGCTGTTGACGTAGTGGATCTGCCCGTCGGTGTAGCGTTCGGCTCTTCTTACATAAAATGGGCTTAATATCTCTCCTGTAACCTGGGGGGCCGCTTGTCTTTTAACCGGCGCCGCCTTTTTCTGCTGTGCCATGATAATTACCGGACACATAAATACCATCATTACCGTTAAAATAGTAATCTTTTTCATTTACCTTACTCCTTTAAATTTTCAGAGAAGTATGAATTTTATAGTTAAAAACAAATAACCACCCTGTCAAGACAAATAAATTTCTTTTTTATATGACAGAAGATGTACCAATTAAATGTTAGGGTATATGAGTTGGATTCCTTTTATTCTGCAACTGCTCGGCCTCCCGCAGTACCTGTTATTAGAATAGCTTTATTTTAATATCGTCTGATATGCGAAAATCAGGAATGATCACCTTGCTTCTGCTGCTGGTATATCACTCCGGTTCCGTTTGAGAAGGTTTTTTCCATGATTTTCTTTACATCAAATCCAGAGGGATACTTCAGCCCAAATTAAAAAATCGACTCTTTTAATATATAAGTAGTTTTACCTATATATAAATAGGTAAAACTACATCTTGACAAAATTTAATTTTTGAAAAATAATAGTCTCAAAAATATTTTATTCTTTCTTTCGATTCCTAATAAAAAAGAACGATTTCTGATTCTAGATGAATCATGGACAAAGCGGCAATATAAATAAGCCACCCAATGTCCTCAATATATTTTTCCCACAAATTCTAATAAAAAAGGTTAATTAACAATTTAACCAAAGGGAGGGTAATATGAGATTAAAGAGTGTATTCGTATCATTAGCGGCCGCAGCACTGCTTTTAAACGGCTGCTTTGACGGTAACAGCCTTACGGATAAGCTCAGCCTGATGTTGGCGGGCTCATCCGCGGGCAAGCCTACAGGCTCACTAGTATTAAATCTAACATATTCAGACACGGGCACCTCGAATTTGATGTCGATGGGCGGTTCGTATGTGATCAACGACATACTGCCGCCGATCGATATGACGCCGGTCTCATACGACATAGAGGGGACCGGGCCGTACGGCGCGACGTTTTCGTTGAATAATGTCACACAGAATTCGGCGGCGATCAACTCTCTTGTCGCAGGGGCGTGGGCGATAAGCGTGACTGCGCGGAACACGGAGGGGGTTGCAATAGCAAGCGGAAGCACCGCGGTGGCCGTGGTGGCCTGCCAGACCGCGCAGGCTGAGGTGACGGTGCGGCCGCTCAGCGGAACGGGGAGTTTTGTGTTAAGCCTGTCATGGCCTGAGAACACGGTGAACGTTCCGTCGGTAACGGGCGTGCTCACGTCGAGAAGCGGGCAGCAGACACCGCTCACCATTACAATGGGCTCTGATAATTTCTCGGCATCGTACGCGAATTCATCGCTTGCGGCGGGATACTATACGCTGTCGATGAAGATCAGCGACGGCGGGAATCTGGTATGGGGCCGGATCGAGAGCGTAAGGATCGTGGCGGGAGTTACGACGACCGGAAGCATCGTTCTGATGGCGGCGGACATGAACCCGGCGAATGAGGGCAATGTTGCGATCACCGTGGGTGCCGACATGGAGAATCCCATAGAGATCACGTTCACCGGGCAGACTGCGAGCATCGTTCAGGGGGCGGATATGACGGTGACCGCGGCCACTTCCGAACCCGTGGACGGCTACCAGTGGTACCTGAACGGCGATCCGATCACCGGGGCGACGGCTTCGTCAATTACGATAGGATCCGCGCTGTCGGCCGCAAATTACCGGCTTGATCTTGTGGTGACCAAGGGCGAGGTGATGAGCGCTAACGGGTTTGGATTCAGCGTCACTCCAGGCGGTGCGGGCAATAACGGTGAGGCCCAGTGGGCGCAGACGGTGACGGCAGGAAGCAGCGATTCACTATTTCATAGCGTTTTGGTTGCCCAAGACGGTTTAGTATATGCTGCCGGATATATAAGTGGAACCGCAACTTATAACTTTGGCAATAACGTCACTGCTACCGGAACTACAAGTTCCTTTAATATTATATTGGTGAAATACAACAGCTCCGGTGCGGCCCAGTGGGCTCGTTCAGTGACAGCAGGAAACAGTGATTCAGAATTTTTCAGCATTTCAGTCGCCACAGACGGCTCGATATATGCTGCCGGATCTGTCTCGGGAACCGGCACATTTAATTTCGGCAACAATGTCACTGCAACCGGGACAATTAATGGTAATAACGTTGTACTGGTAAAATACAACAGCTCAGGCATTGCCCAGTGGGCGAAGACGATAACAGCAGGAGTCTATAGTTCACAATTTTACAGCATATCAGTCGCAACAGATAGTTCAGTGTATGCTGCCGGATATATCTTGGGAACCGGTACGTATAACTTCGGCAACAATGTCATTGCAAACGGAACATCTAGTAGTTTAAATATTGTGCTGGTGAAATACAACAGCTCCGGCGTGGCCCAGTGGGCACGCACGGTGACGGCTGGAAACAGCGATTCACAATTTTCCGGCGTATCAGTCGCATCAGATGGCTCAATATATGCAGCAGGATATATCAGTGGAACCGGCACCTATAATTTCGGCAACAGCGTCACTGCAGCCGGAGGGTCTTATGGTGCTTATAATGCTGTGCTGGTGAAATATAACAGCGCCGGCGTGGCTCAGTGGGCACAGACAACGATGACAGGAAGTTATCCTTCGAGTTTTGGCAGCGTATTTGTCACCCCGGACGGTTCAGTGGTTGCTTCTGGGTACATCGTTGGAAGCGTTTCCAATAACTTCGGCAACGATGTTTCCGCTACTGGAACAAATAGTAGTGGTCCAAACGTTGTATTGGTGAAATACAACAGCTCAGGCATTGCCCAGTGGGCGCAAACAGTAACGGCGGGAAACGGTATTTCAGCATTCTTTGGCGTATCAGGTGCCCCGGACGGTTCAGTATTTGCTGCAGGGGTTATAAGTGGAACCGGTATCTATAGCTTCGGCGACAACGTCTCTGCAACAGGGACAAATGGCAGCGGTTTCGGCTATAATGTTGTATTGGTAAAATACAACAGCTCCGGCGTTGCCCAGTGGACACAAACAGTGACGGCAGGCAGCAGCGATTCAGCATTTTCAGGAGTATCCGTTGCATCTGACGGTTCGGTGTACGCAGCAGGAGAGATAAGTGGAACCGGCACCTATAGCTTCGGTAACAATGTCACTGCAACCGGAACGAATAGTAGTGGAATGGGCACTAATGTGGTGCTGGTAAAATATAAGTAAGTTTGACTTTATTTTTCAACAAAGAATTTTTATCCAGAAGGGGCGCTTTGATAAAAGCGCCCCTTGCTTTTTATTTACAGACAGAGTGAGAAGTGCTGGTCTTCTAGAAGTTTTTGTAACTCCTGATAAATTCAAGACTTATTGCGGGGCTGACGAGACTCGAACTCGCGACTCCCTGCGTGACAGGCAGGTACTCTAACCAAACTGAGCTACAGCCCCCATTTATATGCACGGTACATGGAAATAGATGTTTCCCTTATGTCAATTCAATTTTAATTTCATGGTATGGTAAAGGGTTGGAATTATTTTAAGTATTGGAAATTTTTTGCGGAATGAGCGATCATATTTATATATATTATTATAAGGAAATTTTTAAAAACCTTTTATGGGTATTTCCTTTTGGGCACATTCAAGGGGAAAACTGCTTTTCTCTTTGTTATATTAATGTAAAAGCAGTTTTTAGTGGTGCCCGTAATTCGATTTTGATAAACAATTGACCGGATTTCCGGGGTTTTTTATAAAGGAACTCGATATTATAAACGAGGACAGAATTGAAAGAAGAAAAAATATTGGCACCGACACACGAACTGATCTATTACGGCCATGACACCTTGAGAAAAGTTGCCGGGGATGTGACGAACGTCGACGGCGGGACCGTACAGCTCATCGACGTGATGTACAACGTGATGTACCGCGCCAGGGGGATCGGCCTGGCCGCGCCCCAGATCGATGAATCGAAGAGGATACTGATACTCGACCTGGGGGACCGGGGTGACGTGTCCCTTGAGCTCGTGAACCCGGTGATCAAGGAATTTTCAGACAAGACCGAGCCCTATGACGAGGGGTGCCTTTCGATACCGGGGATCTCCAGGGAAATCATCAGGCCCTCGGCGATTCTCGTCGCGGGCGTGAACCGGGACGGCAATGAGATGGAGCTTGAAGCCGAGGGACTCCTCGCCCGGGTGATACTGCACGAGGTCGACCATCTGAATGGGATCCTTTTCATTGACATGCTTCAGGATTTCGAGCGTAATGAGCTGAGGCAGGAACTGAAAAAAATCAAGAAGCTCAACAAGCGTACATGAAAATAGGCTTTTTCGGCACCCCGGAGGTTGCGGCAAGGTGCCTGGCCGGACTGGCCGGTGAGCACGAAATACGGTTCGTGGTCACTGCCCCGGACAAGGAAGCGGGAAGAAATCTTCATATTAGGTATTGTCCCGCTAAAAAGGAGGCGTTGCGTATCGGCCTTTCGGTGCTTCAACCGGGGAGCCTGAAGGAGCCCGGTTTTTTCGAGGCGATACTGAAATATGACGCGGACATTTTCGTAGTGGTCGCATACGGCAATCTGATTCCGCGTTTCGTGTTCGACCATCCTCCGCTCAAAACCGTCAACCTCCATCCTTCTCTTCTTCCGAAATACCGCGGTGCAGCTCCGATACAATGGGCACTGATACACGGCGAGACCGAGACCGGAATAACCGTGCAGCTCATTAACGAGAAGCTTGATGCGGGGGACATAATCGTGCAGGAGGTAGTTCCCTTGGATGCGGACCAGACTTCAGCGGACCTGTGGGAGGTCATCTATTCGAAGGGGCCCCATCTTCTGAACCGCGCCATTACAGGCCTTGCGTCCGGCCACCTCCGGCCGGTCCCTCAGGACGAATCCCGCGCGACTTACTGCGGCAAGATCGACCGTGCGATCGCGATGATTGATTGGGGGAAGTCATCGCGTGAGATCCACAATCTCGTGCGCGGACTCAACCCCAAACCGGTGGCGTTTACAATGTTCAGGGGCGAGCAGATCAAGATATGGAAAACGGTTCCGGCAGATGGTGATCTTCCGAAGGGCGCGGGTGAGGGCGCAATCGTCCGCCATCAGAAAAAGAGGCTTCTGGCTGAGACCGGCAGCGGGTTTCTGGAAATATTGTCGATCCAGCCTGCAAACAGGAAGGTCATGGACGGGCTTTCATTTATAAACGGGTATCGGATCACTGAGTCGGATCGTTTCGGGTAAGCTCATTTCTCCGGTTTTTTTAATTTTCCAAACATTCCCCTGATGCTTTCCACAAGGGTGCGCGGCTTGGTGCTCTTGGGCGTTAGATCTGTGGTCTTCACCTTTTCGAAATTTTCACCATATTTGACTCTATAGTATTCGAGCCTCTCATCAGGCGTCGCGTCCTTTTTGAGCTTGGGCACTCCTCCCGGCGAATCCGTGCGCGTATTCATCTGTTTCGGTGCGGCAGTCCCCCGTCTATTCTTATTTCGCCGTCGTGGTCTTTTCTTCTGGCTGACTCCCGCACCTGGTCCGGGTTCGGAACGGATCTTTTCTTCCGGCCGGGCTTGATCGTGCTGCCGGGAGCGCGTCTGTTCTGAAGCTGCTTGTTTTTGGCCGTTTCTCGTAATTTTTTTTCTCCGTGCGTTCCCTTGCCTCTGGGTATCGCTTTGTTTCTGTGTGTTACTTTGCCTCTGCGCGTTGCTTTGTCTCCGCGTGTCCCTTTGCCTTTGCGTATCTCGTTGTTTCCGCGTCTCCCTTTGCGGAGTCCGTCTCCTGACCCTTCCATGGTCGTGGACCGGCGCTCCCGCCACGTTTGTCGCGATCAGACCCTCGTCCGCCCACTTTATAGGGATTTTCATTGCGATGAGCTTTTCGATCGGCTCAAGGCAGTACACGTCTTCCTCGGACGCAAGCGAGATCGCCTTGCCTGATTTTCCCGCGCGTGCAGTCCTGCCGATGCGGTGTACGTAATTCTGGGGGTCATCGGGCAGGTCGTAGTTGATGACCATATCGAGCTCCTCGATGTGCAGGCCCCTGCCCGCCACGTCGGTCGCCACCAGTATCTCGGTCTTACCGGATTTTATGTCGTCGATGATTTTCAGGCGCTTCTGCTGCGGCAGGTCGCCGGAGATGTAATCGTTGATTATTCCGTTTGCGGAAAGCCTCCGCGAGACCCTCTCGGCGGTCCTTTTCATGTTGGTGAATATCAGGACGCTCTTCGGCTTTTCCGCTCTGAGTATCCCGAAAAGCAGGTTGAATTTTTCCTCCCTGCCGATGTGGTACAGCTCCTGGGTGATGAGGTCGACCGTCAGGTGCTCGGGGTTTATCTCTATCTCGACCGGATCGTTCATGTATTCCCATGCGAGCTGCTTTACGCGCTGCGAAAGAGTGGCGCTGAAGAGCATGGTGAGGCGCCGCGAAGGTAGGGGCATCCTTTTGATCATGTAGCGGATGTCGGGGATGAAGCCCATGTCGAACATCCGGTCCGCCTCGTCGATGACCAGGATCTCGAATTTCAGAAAATCTATTTTCCCCGATTTCTGATAGTCGATGAGCCTGCCCGGAGTGCCGATGTAGAGATTGAGATCGCCGGACAGGAGCTTGTCCTGTGTGGCGTAACCCACGCCTCCGTAAAAGCATCCAATTTTAAAACCGCAGAATTCATCCAGAAGCTCCGCGTCCTTCTCGACCTGCACGGCGAGCTCCCTCGTGGGCGTGAGCACCAGCGCCTTTTTATACCGGTATGCGCCTGTCAGGAAACGGTGGAAGATCGTGATGAGGAACGCGGCGGTTTTCCCGGTTCCCGTCTGGGACTGCACATATACGTCCATTCCTGCGAGGGTTTTTTCCAGAGTGGCTTCCTGCACCGGCGTGCACTCGGTGAAGCCCGCCTTTTCTATTCCCTGCATCACGCAGGGGTGCAGGTTCAATTCGGTAAATTTCATAATATCCTTGTCATTCTATTCGATTTTCGCATCAATCTTCCTCAGTTCGATATTGTCAATACAATAAAATTTGAAAAGCAGATTATTTCGAAAATCAACCGTGATCCCGGTCAGGGGATGAATCTGTACAAATAACTCGTTATCCCGCCTCTGGTGTGAAAGGTTTTTATCAGCCTGAAATG
This sequence comes from uncultured Leptospirales bacterium, assembly GCA_964529965.1. GTDB lineage: Bacteria > Spirochaetota > UBA4802 > UBA4802 > UBA5550 > RBG-16-49-21. The sequence continues at coordinate 25,398 of CAZHAD010000005.1, forward strand.
GCCTGTTTTTTCCCCCATATCCCTGATTTCCTTGAATATCCATGCCTTCCGGTCAATCGCATTCGGATCGTTGTATGCAAGCCGCCTGATGTAAAAGTCGTCGACAAATACGTATGTCACCCCTTTGTTTCTGAGCTCCGGTATCAGCTCTTTCAAGGTATTGCCTTTTATTGCATACGAGATGATGAACTTGCCGTTCCCGAATCCGGAGTAATATTCGGGAACATTGGTTTCAGCGATAAGCATTTTGTCATGGGGACGTGCGTGCTCCCTGTACCAGAGCGCGACTTTTTTGAACTCGACGCGCGCGAGGCCGTGGTGGTCCATTACATGCACCCCGTAGAATACCAGCAGGTTGGTGATGACCCCGCACAGCAGTATGGCGGTGGTGCGATGAAGCGTTATTCTCCGCGGCGGCCCGTTCAGGATGACGGTCGCGCTCAACATGAAAAACAGGAGCGCGAACATGACATGTAACGGAGTGTTCACCGCAGCGATCGCCCCGATGCTCAGGAGAAAAAAGCCCGCCGCTGCGGCAAGAAGAAGATAGCTCCACCAAGCTTTAGACTTGAGCGAGAATCGGCCGTATATCCGCATGATCCAGGGGAAAAGGCCGTACGCGCATCCATAGAACAGGAACAGGATCAGTATCCACAATACCGGAAGGACATATCGGTCCTTGGTGTTCTGGTATATCAAATGAATCAGGAGAAAGCCGGCAAAAAAAACGAAAATCGGCGCAAAGTCCTTTTTTTCCTTTTTTATGATAAGGATTACCCCCCATATCATGCCCGTGACAACGACCAGCGCCGGTAGTATGATAAGCCCGAGAAGTGACGCCTTGACCAGAAGGCTTTTCGAGAAATATCCCTGTGTCGCCATCCAGGGGATAAAACCGGAGCTCACCAGGAAGCAGTCGATGATGAAGCGGTAGATGTTCGGTCCCCGATGAGCGATCTCGCTGATATACGGATTTCCCATGGTCTTCACCAGGCTGAGGACCAGCCATCCCGCCACACCGATGGTCGCCGTGCTGCCGAGCAGCAAGGCCAGGAATCTCCGCTTTCGGTAGAAGAAGTCCCTGAACATGACCGCGGGGATTATAAACACCGAGTCCCATTTGGTAACCGAGGTCATGAAGGCCGTCACATAAGAAAACTTCGAATCCCTGAGCGTCAGATATAGAGAAAGCACGATGAGCAGCGTAAGAAGCATTTCGAGCTCGGAGTTTATCGCCGTGTACACGGTGTATATATTTGCACCGAGAAAGACCATGGCAAGCCACGCCGTTTTCTCACCGAGAAACCTGCGGTATATCTGCTGCACGAGAACCAGATAGGGCGCGAGTAAAAATATATTCAGGATCAATGCGGTCAGATATATCTGATCAAATGACTGTATCGGATTCAATCTCACGAGCAGGGAAAGGATCAAGGGATATAGGGGAAGAAATTTAAAGCTTGTGCCCGGGAATTCCCCTCTCATATATTCAAGAACCGGTCCCCTTATATTGCCGATGTAATCGCCCGATGGAGTCTCAAAATAGTTAAAATAGAAGAGAGCATACATGAATGCCGAGGCGAGCACGCACAAGGCGATAATGCGGTTTAACGGAAGGTTTTTGAATTTCATGGGTCAACCTTGATACATCAAATCAAGGTAATCGGGCGTTTGTCAAGATACTTCCCTTACTTGCCGCGGATAATCAGCATTGAATACCGGCGGTTAAATGAGCTGCAGGGGGGAGGGTATATCATATTGACAAATAAAATCGGAATTGATATATTATTTCCATGTTTATGACAGCCCAGGAAAAGCCGGACAAAAATCCATCTGAATCGTTTCTCCCACAAATCATGAAAGGATCTGGTACAGGCACGATCGGTGAGGTTTTACAGAGGGATGAGGCGGATGAAGAAGCCAAGAAAAATAAAAAGAAACTCCTGTGCAGGTTATGCTTAAATGAAATAACTTCGGAAGAGTACGGCATTGCGGTTCAGGGGGCCCATTCCCACACCTTTATGAACCCCCGGGGGATCGTCTTTCGTATTGCCTGTTTTTTAAATGCGCAGGGTTGTTTTATCGTGGGCAAACCGACGCTCGAATATACATGGTTTCCCGGTTATACCTGGAGCCATGTCATATGCTCCAACTGCCTTAACCATCTCGGCTGGCATTACCAGTCCGGAGGAAGCAGCTTCTTCGGCCTTATTTTGGACCAGCTGATGGAGCGATGATCCATGACCCGATGTGCAGGAGGACTTTTACCCGTGTGCCTTTTGGAGGGGGATTTTTCGGCTCACGTATCTGGACGCTCCAGGCTTTTCTAAGGTTTTCGATGAACGTCGCATATTCCTTTGAAGGAATTTCAACGACGATATCGGTGCATTGCTTTGTTTTAGCGTTGTAAATCTTACGTGCTACTTTTCCACCAAGAGAAACTACTAGATGTTCCAGATTCACCTCGGCCTCGCTTCTGCCTTGTCGATCGCTTTTTTTTCCTTTCTCGCTCATTCTTGCATGAGTCTGCTGACCGGTATTGTTCTGCCCTCCCAGTACGATTCTCTTATCGTGTTTAAGTTTCTGTATTTCATTCGGGCTAAGTATTCGGATTTCAGATTTAGGCGCGACGGTATCCTCAATGCTCAGATCCATATCTTCTGATCGCGCCATCGCAGCTTTTTTCCGGGAGGCAGATTCATCCGGGTAGCCTTTACTCACGCGGAGTATCGTTCGTCCTTCAGATGCACCAGCTTGGAAGTCCTGTGAAAGCGCCGGACCGTCCTTTCGCATTTTACCTGCTCTATTTATTTCAATTGAAGATAAACGATCATCAGGAACTTGTTTGTTCAGGGCTTCGTTGTTCTTCGTGTGAGAGGTATAAGACGTCAGTCCCATGCTTTGGGGCATCGAGGTATCGTGCCTGAAGGGATTAAAAAGAAGAAGAACAAGCAAACCGAGCGCGCATGCTCCTGCCACTTCGATGGGGATTTTGATTTTTAAAGGATAGAACAGGGCTGCAATAAGGGATTTTTTCCGCTTCCGTTTTTTTATTCGCTGCCAAAGCCTTGTATTAAAATCAGCAGGCGCGTTTACATGCATAAAAAAGGCGATACCAGTTATATATTTTGTGAGAAATTCCAGTTCTTCCCCGCAGCGTTCGCATTGAGCGCAGTGATTTTCTACCAGAGATCTATCGCCCTCTGACAGCTCATTGTTAAGATAATCGGCCAATAAGGTTCTAATCTGCGTGCATTTCATTCAGACCACCCCTCGCAGCTTTTCCCTCAGTTGATGGCGTGCTCTGACAAGCCTGGATTTGACCGTGCCCAGGTTTGTTCCCGTTATCGAGGATATATCCTCATACGATTTGCCTTCGATATCCCTGAGTATTACAAGTATCCTGAGATTCTCCGGAAGCGATTCTATCGCCTTGTGGACATTATTCATTTGCTCGCTTTTTTCCAAAAGTGCTCCCGGCTCGTATGATGAATCAAGGATATCCGTGTGATCGGTTACCGAATCAGGAGAAATACCGATCCTCAGCGCCGTCCTGTTAATACGGCTATGCAAAGAGGAAATTCTGTTTCTGCATGTGTTTACCGCGATTCTATAGAGCCATGTGGGGAAACTCGACTTGAATCTGAATTTTTTTAAATTATTATACACTTTTATAAATATCTCCTGAGCACAGTCATCAGCTTCATCAAAGTCGCCGAGAATATGAAAACACAGATTAAACACTTTATCCCTGTATTTTGTCACGAGTTGATCAAATGCGCGCATATCATGTATTAGAAAATTCCTGATCAACCCGAAGTCTTCTCTTTGAGATTCAGAGCTACCGGTTTTTCCCTTACTCATTAGACATCCATTACAACTGAAAAGTTTTACAAATATCAACTACAGGTAATAGAAATTTTAATATGGCGAGTCAATATTATTTTTTTGTG
>CAZHAD010000005.1:29450-42314 GCA_964529965.1 uncultured Leptospirales bacterium
CTATAAAAAAATGAATAATAAAATATAAAAAAAACCCATCCGGATGGGTTTTTTTTATTGACTTTTTTCACCTGCTCATGTATTATCAATGCAGTGGGATGAGTTAATAGACTATGCGTATACTTTTTGAAAGTATTGAGGAGGATGTATGAAAAAGATAGTTATCGGATTTCTTGTAATCTTTACCATCAGCTTTGTATCATGTGACGAACACAAGAGTAAAAAATTTCCATTCGGCATCAGCAGTGAATCTCTTGAAGATTCGTCCGTAAACAGCGGGAACCTCCCCCAGGATCAGAATAACGACCAGAAAGACTCGGATGAATTCAAATACCAGACGATTCATGATGTGTCCTTTGATCTTCAGTTGTATGACCAGGCAAATAATCCATTAGGACACGCGGTCGTAATAGTTTCATCCGACCAGGGAGATATAACTAATGCGATATCAGCTGATAATGGGATCGTTGCATTCAAGGCCTCTTTGAGCAATGCGCTTGATACCATATCGTTGATAATCGAGCATCCAAACTGCATAACGAGAACCGTGGAGATTGAAAACATTCAGAAGCTGGCCCAGGTAAGCAGGACGATCTTCCTGGTGCTTAAGGATGAAATGACGGTAAAACCGGACAAAGATAAGGACGGTGTCCCGGATGACTCGGATGAATTTCCGGATGATCCGTATTTAATAGGCACCACCACGGGCGAGTATACGATAGCTTTTGAAGATATGTGGCCTGCTAAGGGTGATGCGGACTTTAATGACATGGTCGTGAGACTCGGCATCAAAGAGTTTATTGATAATAACAACATGATCAGCAGGATAACCGTCACATCCAGGCTTCTGGCGGCCGGTGCAGGATATAAGAATCAATTATGGATCAGCGTCCTCGGCAAAGATTATCTTCTCATATTTAATCCGAAACAGGATCTAAAGGGGAAAACAAATACAGGGAAAAAGGATACGTACGTCACCGGTCCCGAACACAATCTGGAAATCGTTTTTGATTCTCCGGTGTCGAGGGATCAGATGGATTCAATGCCATACGACCCGTATATCAGGTGCAATGGAAATGACAAGAATCAGGTGCACCTGTCCTTTGTGAAAACCAAGTTTAAGGACAAGGTTTTCGACAGCGATAATTTCCCCTGGGCAGTTCTTGTCCCGGCAGACTGGGCATGGCCGTATGAAAGCACGAGTGTATTCCAGGCTTACCCCGAATTCAAGAAATGGTATGAATCCCAGGGAACGGAATACAAAGAATGGTATCTTCATCCGGAAATGGATTTCGTATACAAGGTTTCCGCCGGTACCGCACTTCCTGCCTATCTTATGAGGATATCGACGCATCTCAACAGTGGCGTTATAGTAGGCATCCTAATCGTATTATTCCTGGCGATACTTGGAATTAATTACTGGAGGAAACGGAATCCCAGAATGCATGTATAAAATCTGGAACGAAATCTAACATAAAAATGATATACTCAATATTATTATAACCCTCCATATCCTTAATTTTTCCTGGAGGTGTGTGAAGCACCTCCAGGAATTTATTTTTAAATTAAAATATTATCGATCAATACAATTAGCTTGTATGTTGGAAAAAGCCGAATATTCCATCCTTAAAAAATTACCAATACCATATAACGAAAATCCTTTATTATAAAGATAAATCCAGAAAAATGATTTCTTTGTCTTGACTTTTTGATGTAATGTATGTAGGATTATGTCATTTCTCAGGTCGTTGTATGGAGATGTAAGTGGCAGTCATTTTATCGTTTTTGTTATTATTCGTCTCTGTTACCCTCCATGTTTTCTATCTTGTCGGATATATTCAATCACGCGATGAAAAAAAGCTAAAAAAATATATAAGCACCACCATAACCAATGTCCTTATATCCGCTGCATTGATCTTTTTATCGCTGTACCGACCTGAACAAATCCGCAAAATAAATTTTTCACTTATTCTCTGGCTTATATCCGGTTTTATAATGGTTGTGATGCTGTTTGTCCAGATCGCGATTTTTCGTAAAATCTATCAGAGATCACAGATGCCTGAAAATTATCATTTAAATTTTTTTGGAAAGAAGGTACTTCATTCGAGTGTGGTTAAGCCCATCGAGGTCATAATTTTTTTTTCTGCCATGCCTTTTTTTTGCGTGACGGGTGCTTATTTTGTAGCCAAGCTGATCCATTTTTTTGTCTAGGCTCCGACGGTCATAACATTGAGCCTGCGTGATTCATACTGACTTTGGGAATAATATGTATAAGGTTTTTTGCATTTATTCAAATAATTATATTCAGCATTATAATGACATAATTATATATTCGAACAAGATTTTTTAGATTTTTGTTATAATTTTTCTGGAAATTTTTTCGGCTGTTCTGTAAGTATGCCTGTGACCAGGCGGTAAATCCTTCTTGTAAATAGTGTATATTTGAGATCAACACTTCGTTCAATTGGAGCGCCTGCCCGTCCTCATGGTATTTGTAATTTTGTTGAAGGCTTATTATATTAAATAGGGGTATGTTTAAAGAGTAGAGGAGGCTCAACATGTCGTTGGTAACCGATAGGGTAAAAAGGAATGCAGAAAAGTGCAGGCAGTGCGTTCTGCAGCGGCTGAAACTAAGGGATATTCTTCACAATAAGAAATCAACTGCCGGGAAAGGCGTTTTTGACAAAGATACGGCTCTTGCTTTGAACAAGGGTGCAAAATTCATTCTCGATTCTACCGTGAAATTGGCCTGTAATTTATGTCCATATAAAGAAGATTTTGAAAAGGTCTATGGCATGACACCGGTGGAATATTTAAATCAGGATAATTTAAATATTAATATTGATGAAAAATCATAAGGGAAAGCGTTGGAGAACAAAACAGGTCTTCGCCGTAATGTATGTTCGTTAAGGGACCCAGCGTTATAAGATGGCTAGAATAACAATCTAAAAACTATTATCAGTAAGCTTTTTACATACTATAAAATATCATTACCGCCATGAATTTGATTTTTTAGGTGTAAATATTTACGTGGTATTATCGCAAGAATAACAAGATTAGTCGTTGCAAGTATTATTGACATGGCGATTATTATGAGAATCAGCATCTGATTTTTAATATTCCCTATTCTTTCCAGATTCACACCTATTATAAATGAGCCCCACTGTTGACCATCGAGTCTTACGGGGGCCCCTATATTCCATAATGTCTCTCCAGTATCCCTGTGATAGAGTACTCGTATCGTGTCATCACCATGGTAATCGAGTATTTTTTTTATTCCTCTGTAACTGATGAATTTCCTTTTGCTTCTGCTGTAGACAATATCCTGGTTATAATTGCTTGTTTGTGATTTTGAATATTTTGAGTTATGTGTCGGCACATAACCGTTTTTGTCCATTAGCACGGCAAATTCAATATCGGTATCGTTCAGAAATTGGTCCTCGATACCCTGTATCCACTTATCAAAAGTTCTGTCATACCGGGTATGATATTTAGGCGGATTAGTTCCCGGGATCTGAATGTAATTTGTATCGAAGATGTCCGCTTTCGTCAGCATGCTATATTTAATCATGAATTTCATAATCTCACTCATTGATCGAGCACCGGTCAGCGCTTCAATATGGCATTTTTCGTAGAGTTCATTTTCCAGATTATCGAATAATTTCGTGATGATGAAATAAGCGCATAAACAAGAAATAGCACTGAAGGCGATTGTCATGATTATTTTTGTTCGTAGATTCATATCATTTTTTAAATTTTATATTTCGGTATTAAGTCAAATTTTGAGGAATATCAATATTTTATCTACGGATTACAAAAACACTAATGATCCATTGAATAAATAATGTCTATAAAATTTTTTTAATTTTATTCATGCCTATTCGTATATCTAATATAATACTACAATAATCGAATTGGGGAATACTTATGGAAACTACACTTAACATGCATGCCGACACATTAGCAGTTATCTCCTGCGCCGCAAAATCCAGAGGTATAACCAGGTCGGAAATGATCGTCTTTCTCATAAAAAAGATCATGAAGGATGTTCCGGACGACATTCCAATTGGTACAATGGTGCGGTATCAGGAAAGACGCAGCTTCGGAGAGTATCGGGTCATTCATGTGCGGGTTTCCGAGTATGAGTATGAATATATGGTGGATTTGAGGAAGCTTCTAAAAATGTCGGTGTCCCTGATTTGTGCTTGTGCGGTGCAAAAGTATCTCAAGAAGCCATTGAAGAAGCAAATTGCCGATAACTATCCTTTTTTCATGAACTATATGTTAGTAAAAGAGATTATTGATAATATCATTAGCTGGAGAATCATCTGGGGTTTCCCACCCGATATAAACAAATTTATCTGACCAAAAATTCAATAGAAACCACATATCTAAAAATCGTGAAAGTAGAAATCACCGTATTCTTTTGAAAATGTTTTTTTATTGTTTATCGAGCTTGAGAATTATTAATTTTTTTATCCCTGAATCTGGTTATTTATTTATCACTGAAATCCGTGTTTTAAAGACCTTAAACCTGAAAAATTTTCTTTTATATTGACAAAAAGGGGCCTCATGCTAATTTGACCGAAAATATGTTAGGCGGATAAGCGGATAACTAGATGTCATTCTTCAGACCTAATATTGATAAATACATCAGTGAAAACAATATTTCCGGCCTTATAAAATGCACCACAAACAGAGACCCTGAAATCAGAATCAGGGCTTTTCATACGCTGATTAACTATCTCCATGAACACAATGACACTGAAATACTTACCGCTCTGAAAAAATTAAAAAGGGACAAAGATCCTCGAGTAAGAAATACGGCGATACTTAAGCTCGCCGAGGTTGACGACAGGGATATTTTGGAGGATTTCCGTTTAATTATGAACGAAGGAACCCAGAATGACAAGTGTGAGGTTCTGAGGATGCTCGCTGCAAAGGGCAAATCCGCTCCTGAAGTTTCCAATCTTATAGTCCTCGCCCTGAACGACAAGAAGGGAATAGTGCAGCTTGAAGCGATAAAAACCATGGGAATGCTGAGAGATAAGACGGCTATTGTTCATCTTGAAGAAAAGCTTCATGATTCCCGCTTTCAGATCAGAATTGAGGCGATCAGGGCCTTGGGGATGATCGAAGCCGATGCTGCCGTCGATCTTCTCATAGGTTCCCTTACCGATAATAAGCTCGAGGTGCGGCGTGTTGCGCGTGATGTTATGGAGCATATTGGAACTCCTAAGGCGATCAAAGCCCTTAACGATGCCCCTCTCATGATGATGGTGAAGCGGATGAATGAGAGCGTCTCATCCAAAGTTGACGCCTTGATCTATATTGCAAAGCACAGGTTCAGGGACGCGCTGCCGCTGATACATAAGGCGGCCGGGGATGAATACAAAAACGTAAGGCTCGAAGCGGTAAAGGCATTGAGCGCAATACGGGACAAGTCTTCGATCCATACCCTCGCCAGACTCACCGATGATCCGTATTTTGATATACGCCTGGAAGCAGTAAAGGCATTGGAGAAGATCATCGACCCCCGTTCGCTCAAGGCGTTGGAAAAGGTGAAGGACGACATGAATAAAAATGTCCGTGAGGAGGCAAAGAAGGCATATTATTTTTTACAAACCAGACTTAAGGAAATAGCCGAAACTCAGGCATGAACATATTTATCATCCCGGGGAGAAACAGGCTTGATTGAGAAAATCAAAATGTTCATGCCTGCATTGAAATTTCTACTTTTTTTTTGCTTTGATCGTTTCCATAAACGCGTCGATGCGGGTTTCGATCTGGCTCTCGCTGAAATTTCTTTCATCCACCTGGTCCGCTTCGATGATGAGCGTAGGGATGCCGAACTCCTTCATAACCATTTTTTGAATATCATACTGTCCCAGGGAATAGGGCTTGCAGCTGCGGTTGGAATGCATGACCAGGCCGTCGACATCATATTTTTTTATCATCTGCCCCAGCTCTGAGATCATACGATCTATTGAGATGTTAATGTAAATGCTCGCGGTAGCAAGCCCGAGTGAACCGGCAAGGTCGTTCTCGTCAATGAGGTCCACCGTGCTGCTCCATGCGTTGGTGTAGGTGCTTGCCACCAGGGCGGCATTGTGGGATGCGAATTTTTTCGAGAGCCACCGCATCTTGAACCAAATTGGCAGATTATCCCACAGCAGCCGGTATTCTTCATTGGGGATCATCCCGACCTTCCTGGCTATCCTGTCATTGAGCTCGTCCAGAAGCTCTGAATAATAATCGATGACGATTTGTGTTCCGCGCAGGGTTACGATGAGCGCAAGGTGGAAGAAGGCGTCAAAGGCGGTCATGGGGGCGGGCCGGTGCATGCACGTGTCCTGAACCTGCTGCCAGAGCTTAATCGCCCCCACTGAAAGGCGTCCCACTTCTTTCAGCCGTTCATTGTCGACCTTTTTACCGGTCTGTTCCTCCAGAAACTTGATATAATCGAATGTCTGTTGCCGTATGTATTGCTTTGCCTCCTCGGAGAATTCTGTATGGATGAACGGGGTGTCGTAGATGAAAAGCGGGATCTTGAAATAGCGTGCTAAGATCTCGTACCACTTTAGCACCGTGCCGCAAATGTTGTTGCAGCAGACGAGAAAGTCGGGCCTTGGCAGACCTCCGGGGATGGGCCCACCTCCGGTGGCTGAGGCGGCGATGTCGGAGCGTGCATACCCGCACAGGTCGCGGGAATAACCCATTTGCTCGGCGGTCTCGCACAGCTGTACGGCCATGTGGGATGCGCCGATCATCGCGCCGTAATTCTCGGGGTATACGGGGATTATGTCCATTGCGATGAGGGGTTCCACCGGGCCGCCGCTTGTGATCCACGCCACCATTTTGCCCTGCTCATTTGCGGTTTTGGCCTCGATGTAGTAATTTGTCATTATCTCCTTCATGCGTTTGACTGACTTGAAGTCGTCGTTTAACGCGTCAGGCTTTTTTGTCGCTTTTTCTCCGGACATTTCTTCACCTTCTAAAGCATTTCAATGAATGATTCGAACCTGGTTTCGAGCTGGCCTTCGGAGGGGAGCTGCTCCTCAAGCTCCAGGATCATGCTGGGTATGTTTTCCTTATCGAGATATTCCTTCATATATGGATAGTCAAATGAATGAGGATCGCAAAATTTTAAGATGAGAAAGATTACGCCATGTGCCCTCTGTTCCTTTACGATGTTCACCAGATTTCTGCCTCTGGAATCCGGCCCGCAATGCTTGGCTGGGCAGACGATTCGGTCTGCATAACGCGCGGCAAGGGCCGAGATTGGATCGCCGGAATTGTCGACCATACCTTCAAAATATCGGGTGCCGGTGCAGAGCTCGTCCCATACCACCCGGGCGCCGGCTTTTTCTAAAATGGGATAAATGTCCGGGTGATTGCACACGCCACCGGCGAGGACTATCCTTTTATCGTGGTTTTCCTCCTGACGCTTCGTTTTAAGCGCATCGACGATTCCGCGAAGCCTGCCGAGGAGGTCTCTTCGGTCCATTACCATGGCGGATTTGACGATTGCATACACATCGCTCCCGGGCATGATTGCGGGGTTTTCAGAGCGTATGAGATAAATTTCCTCCAGGAGAAGTCTGATGCTGTTGTACATCCCGATCGTTTCGGACAGCCTCTCGTCGCTTATCGAGCCCAGCTGCCGCTCCAGGTCCCTCCTAAATTTACGGAATACGTCGAGCATGTACGCACGCGCGCTGTCGGTGTCGAGTTTCACCGGAAGGATCACGTCAATGTGAAACGGAAATCCCGCGTTGAGTCTCCATATGTCAGAGAGGCGTTGGATTGAGTCGCAGGTATGTGGAAACACGGTTCCGTCGAGGAAGGCGAGCTTTCCGGTAAGCGCATCCTCGAGCCCGCCCCGCACGAGCGAACAACAGTAGGACTGGAGATGGGAATCGGCGCAGGTAATATGCTCCCTCGTGCCGAAAATCCTGAAGGGCAGGGCCTGTGCGGCGGCGATCATCTCCTCGGGCGTATACGAGCAGAAATAACCGACCACTTTCCCCCCGGTTTCATCCTTCCACTTCTCTGCGTATGCATACGCATCGCTGGAAATTTCATAAAAAAGTTCCAATTCCTTCATGCGGTATTCCTTATCATTATGTCGAGCCTGAATGACTTCCGGAATCAGGCTCCTTTTCCTGATGCGGCGGCTTGAGGTATTTCTGGGGGATTACCGCGAGAATGATGAGGAGGGTAAAGCTCAAGATCATGATCATAACCGTGACGACGATGATGACCAACTGGTTTTTAATGATGTTTATACGATCGAGAGAGACTCCGATTAGAAAAGCTCCCCAGTACGAGCCGTCAAGCCTGATCGGCGAGCCGATGTTCCACATCAACTCTCCCGTATCGCGGTGATAAGGGTAGAGGATCGTGCCGGGGCCCCGGTAATTTAGTATCTCTTTGATCTCGGTTTTTTCGGAGAAGTTCCGTTTTGACCTGCTGTAACGCAGATTCTTTTGAGCATCCTTGTCGGGGGGAATAGCGTATTTGGTATTATGGGTGGGCACATACCCGTTTTTATCTATCAGGACAGCAAATACGACGTCCTCGTCCTTGAGGAATTCGTCCTCGAATGCCTGGATGGTCTGGTCAAACAGGGCATCGTATTTCGTGCGATATTTTCTCGGATATGTCCCTTGTACCTCTCGATAATCCGTATCCATTATCTGGTCGACGGTCAGCTGTCTGGTGTAGACCATGAGCTCCATAAAGGTGGTTACCACCCTGGAGCCGACGAGCGCCTCGATCCGGCATTTCTGCAGCAATTGGTCCTCTATCTTGTCGAATATTTTGGTTATAATGATGATGGTGCTGACTGAAAGAATGATGCAAAATCCGATGATTATTATTAATTTTTTTTTGAGATTCATGGATTTCTCTGAATGTATGCCGCAGACCGTACTGTGCGTTTGTTTGGCACGTTACAGAAGGCCTTTAAACAAGTAAATAAATATTTCTCTTAAATAGCCGGAATTTTCCGAGCCGTTTGCTATGCCGGTTTTGACGTATTTTATTCGTTGGGCGATACCTCCTCGACCAGGGCTGAGAACAGAGTGATGATATCATTGTTGGATTTCCTCAGATACGCAGTGAGCTGTCCCGCGATCGCCCTGGTGATGATCAGCCCTGCTTTCGGATTTTCGTCCCCAAACCTAATAAAATCCTTGCGGTTGATCGCCAGGCACTCGCAGTCGGTTTTCGCAAGCACTGATGCGGAGCGCCTGTCGTTGTCGATGAGGGCGATTTCGCCCACATGTATGCCTCCTTCATCCGCATTCAGCGTGGTGACCATGTATTGCTCCCGCTGCAGTGTGTACTTGAGAATCTCTATGCTCCCCTTCAGAACGACGAAGAGTTCGTCGCCGTATTCACCCTCACGGATGATGTATCTTCCCTTCCGGTAAAGCCTGCGGCGGCACATGCGTGCGATCTTCCCCATCGTCCCGGCATCGTTACTGAACATCGAGAAGAAGGAGACCTCCTTGAGTTTTTCAATTATGGCTTGGCTTCCTGATGTCTGAGCAGCGTGTTTAGAGGGCCGCATAAGTTAACTTCTCCCATCAGGTATTATCATTTCCGCCTCTCTCCCCTCAATGATGATGGCCCTCGTGTGATGTGCGATGGGATAATCGGGCCCGGGATTGATGACCGGCGCATTGTGGACCAGCACCTTGACCTCTTTGAGATTGTCGACCAGCTTTGATATGTCGGGCGTCTTCTGGGCTTCCCTGATCGCCTCCTTCTTCCGCGAGTAAAAATTTCCCGTGTTTTCAAGGATACCGATCAGAATGCTCCGGTTTTGCTCCATGAAGTAGTCGAACAGCTCTTGGTAGGATTTCCCAATGAACCTCTCCGGGATCTCGCATGCAGCCACTCCCGCCTTTGCCCTGACGTCGATGAGCTCGCTGATGACCTGGGATATCCCGCTGCCCGCCGAGGCGTTTGCTATGATCGACTTGTTGTATTCGGTCGGCAGGATGATCTCATCGCAGTTCGAGATTTGCAGATACCTCTTGAATTTTTCATTGAGTATCTCGGCGCAGGTGTACACGGATTTGGATATGGACTTGATGGTGATGACGGCCATGACGGTGCGGGAGTCCACCTCCTGCACCGATCCCTTGACGAGGCGGTCTGCGAACACGATGATGCGGGCGGCCTGTTTCAGGTTCGCACGGTTCAATACGCGCTCATCGATGTAATCGCCGTGGATGTAATTGATGTGGGAAAATCTCTTGTCTGATTTTAGGTTTTCGATCTCTTCAGGGTCCGCCGTGTTGACGAGCACGAACTCGGACGGCATAAATTTCCTGTTCCTTTCCATGATATGGTGCAGGACGTCGGCCATGTCGCGCTTCCATCCGCATATTATGAAATGGTTTTTAAGCTTCAATTCCTCCAAACCGCGCTCCTCCTTCAGCTGTTTTTCCACAAGGATCGATGCGATATTACCGGTAATAACCCCGACGAGTGAAACCCCGAAGAACATGAGGAGGATGCCTGAGAGCCTTCCCATTGAAGACCTCGGATAATAATCGCCGTAACCAACGGTCGTCGAGGTGACGAAGGCCCACCATACGGCGTCCTTCAGAGTCAGGATGTTGCCGGTCTCCTTTACCCTTTTCCCGTTTTCGAACCGATACGCGGTATAATTGTTTTCAAAATAATACACGGCGATCGAAAAAATCGAAAGGATGATAATGCCGGCGACAAACAATTTAACGAAAAAGCTTTTTGCAAGCCTGACCATGATATATCGCAGAGTCTTGCTCTTTTGAGGCGCGGCGTTCGGCAAGCACTTAATTGTATCATCCCGCATGCCTTTCGTTGGGAATATCTTTTTTTTCATGAGGAATACGTCGTGTGCGGTTTCCTGCATATGAATGACTGCGATGTATATATCACGGCCGCCCTTCCTTCATTGAATCGAATTATTTGTGCAATTGCATAGTATATTTTCGATAAAAAAGCGGTAATTTTTTACATCCTTTCTCTCTTTTTCTTCGATAAATTCGATGTTAGCAAAATTTATTCGTTTCTTTCTTTCATGGTTGACAGGGCGGATACATGTGCCAAAAAAGATGGTCGTAAAGCCATGTGGAACAGGGAACTTGAGACACTTGACCGCTCATCGCTGGAAAAGCTTCAGATGAAGAAGCTGGAGAAGACCCTGGAGTCGGCGTTGCGTACCCGGTATTACTCCCGGGTCTTTTCCGATCACGGAATCGATGTCGCCCGGTTCAGGTCAATCAAAGACATCGCCGCCCTTCCGTTCACCGCGAAAGACGACCTGCGGCTCTCGTATCCGGACGGCATGTGCGCCGTGCCCCGCGCCGAGGTGGTGCGCATGCACGCCTCGTCCGGCACCACGGGAAAATCCACCGTGATTTTCTACACCATGAAAGACATAAACGACTGGGCCGAGCTCGTGGCACGGTGCATGTTCGCCAGCGGGGCCACCCGCGAAGACGTGTTCCAGAACATGATGGGATACGGTCTTTTTACCGGCGGTCTGGGCCTCCATTACGGGGCCGAGCGGCTCGGATGCATGGTGATACCCTCCGCAGCGGGGAACACCCTGAGGCAGATCCAGCTCATGAAGGATTTCGGCACCACGATAATCCACATTACTCCCAGCTACGCGCTGCATCTCGGCGACGAGGTTTCCGCACAGGGCGTCGATCCGAGGGAGCTGGCGGTCAGAAAGGCGTATCTCGGGGCCGAGCCCTATTCGGAGGCGACCCGTGATAAAATCGAAAATCAGTGGGGACTTGACGCATATAACTCCTACGGCTTGTCAGAGATGAACGGCCCCGGCGTCGCGTTCGAGTGCATCGAGAAAAGGGGTATGCACGTGTGGGAGGATTACTACTACATTGAAATCATCGACCCCGTTTCGGGCAGGCCGCTCCCCGACGGAGACGAGGGGGAGCTTGTGATCACGCACCTCAACCGAGAGGCGATGCCCGTGATCCGCTACCGCACTCGCGACCTCACCGCCGTGATCCCCGGACCGTGCCCCTGCGGACGGACTCACCGGAGGATCGAACGGATCAAGGGAAGGACTGACGACATGCTCATCATCGGGGGGGTGAACGTGTTTCCCTCACAGATCGAGACGGTGCTCATGAAGGTTCCCGAGGTGGGGAACAACTACCAGATCGTGCTTGACCGCCGCGAGAACCTCGACAGGATACATATCAAGGTCGAGCTCTATTCAAAGATGTTCAGGGGCGACCTGAAGGAGCTTGACAATCTGAAGTCGAGGCTGGCGAGGGAGCTTCAGGCGCTCATCGTGGTCACCCCGCGCATCGAGCTCCTCGAACCCGGGTCGCTTGAGCCGAGCACCGGCAAGGCGGTCCGCGTCATCGATAGCCGGAAAATTTAGGAGGACGGCATGCCGTTGCAGGTGTCGGTTTTTGCGGAAAACAAGCCCGGAAAGATAAAGCGCATCACCGGTGTGCTGGCTGAAAAAGGAATCAATATCCGCGCCGTCACGATATCGGAGAGCGGAGATTACGGCATTGTGAAGCTCCTTCTTGACCAGCCCGAAGCCGGGTGCGAGGCCCTGCAGAAGGCGGGCATTGCCGCGACCCTCAAGGAGATCATCGCGGTGCTCATGAAGGACACCCCGGGGGGCCTTCATGAGGTCGCCGCGGCATTGTCCGAAAGCGGAATAAACGTTGAGGACGCATACGGCTTCATCGTTAAAAGCAGTGAGTCGGCGGTATTCGTGTTCCAGGTGGGGAACCCGCGCATGGCCGAAAAGATGCTCGCGGGCAGGGGATTTTCCATGCTCGGCGACAAGGAGCTGTATCTGCTGTAACAGGC
>CAZHAD010000005.1:42414-63830 GCA_964529965.1 uncultured Leptospirales bacterium
TGTGGACAAGGAAGACGAGATAAATTCCCAGAAGGCGAGGGTCGACTACACCGCGGCGCTCCTTGAGTATACCTCGGACCATAAGGACGCGGCCGAGTCCGAACTGGCGGTCCTCGTGGCGGAGCTGAGCTATGAAAAGGCGCAGATCGCCAAGGCCTACCTCTTGAAGCTCCAGGCGGAGGCCGCGGCCGGTGAGGCTAAGGGCAAAAAGAAAACATCCCTCGGGGCCGAGACGTTTGATGCTAAATACAAGCAATACCTTGACAAGCAGCAGGAGATCCTGTCGGGGAAAAGGGACGTGCTGGACCAGGCGTCGATCAAGTTGAAAATGGCGGAAGAAAAACTTAAAAAGTAGGTGCGGAAATGAAACGAAGGGTATTCACCGTATCAATCGCCTCGCTTTGCGCGTATATGATTATTGGAATCGTCATCCCGGACAGATCGCAGGGGGCTTTTTTTTACACCTCATCGCAGTACAACAAGCTGTATAACGTGAAGGTCGCCCTCGAGCTCGAGCTACAGTCGTTGAAGCGGCAGTATCGCAACGACAAGGCGAATCTGGACGCCACGATCGCCGATCTGAACAACAGGATCGACGGCCTGAACGGGCAGCTCGATATGCTGAGAAAACAGCAGGAAACCGACCGCGACCTCGCCTCCAAGCGGATAAAGGAGCTTGAGGACATGACCGTGATCCTCAAGAGGAAGGGAAGCGAGCAGGAGAAGCAGCTGATCGAAGAAAACCGGAAGCTGCAGAATCGGTACGAGGACGAGCTGGCGAAGCTGAGGGCAGTGCTTAAGGCCGAGCGCGAAAAGCACTTGAAGGATTTTGCTGACCTCAGGAGCGCCTATGAAAGAAAACTTGCCGACCTGAAGGGGGAGATCGCCAATCTGAACAATGAGCTGTCGGAGATGAAGAAGCTCACCAAAACGCAGAAGGAAGAGCTTGAACGCATGGAGAATCAGGCCAAGGAGTTTGAAAAAAAGCTCGCCGAGGAGATCAAGAAGGGGGAGATAACCCTCACGCGCTTTCATGACAAGCTTATCCTTAACATCAACGAGAAGATATGCTTTGATTCCGGTTCGGCTGAATTGAAGAAGGACGTGAAGCCGGCCCTTGATAAAATCACCGGGATATTAAGCGATTATCCGGAAAATCGCATCATTGTCGAGGGCAATACCGATAACGTCCCCATACACACGAGCAGGTTCAGGGACAACTGGGAGCTTTCCACGGAGCGGGCATTATCTGTACTGAACTATATCTTGGGGAACAAGAAGCTGAATCCCGTGCGGTTCTCGGTCACCGGATACGGCGAGTACAACCCGATAGTCCCCAACGATACCCCGGCGAACAGGCTGTTGAACCGTCGCGTGGATATCGTCGTGGTTCCGAGGATGGCGTCAAGTAAACAGTGAATGGCGAAACAGGAAGAAATAAAAAGGATAGAGCGCCGTGCACGAGCAATGCTCCTGAACAAGGACATTCCTCCGCACAAGCAGGAGCTGGTGCGCTCCCTCATCAACAATAAGAGACTCAAGCCGAAGGAGAAATGGCGCGCGGTCATAGATCTCGTCCAGGGTTGTGCCGACAAGAAGGTCGTCATGTACGACACTCGCTATATTACCGGGACCGCCGTAACGAAAAGACGCAGGGCGGCAAGGAGACGCATGGCCTGGTCCCCGCCGGCGATCTTTGCTCCAACCGAAACGTCGTATTATATTGATGCTATTTACCGCAAATACCGCAGTCTTAAATTATTTAAGAAAAGATATCTGGTACGGCGTCCCAACCGTTTCCGAATGGGTATACGAAAACGGCTCATCCCAACAAAGAAATTAATAAAACTGATCGAATTAATTGCGGTGGCGCAGAATCTAATATTGTCACGGCTCGATGCGGTGATGAAGAACATCCTCTTTGACGAGACCATCGAAGATCCGGTCATATTCAATTATCTTCAGATCATCCGCATATGGATGCAGGATGCTCCGCTGCTTCTTCGTGAGGACTATGAATCAGTCATGTGGATGGAGCGGGCTCATTTTGATCGGGCTTTCAGAAGCCAGGTGTTTAACTTTTACTCATTTCTGATGTTGGATGCCCATACAAGGGAAAAGATACTTGCCGAGGTGGAGGCGCGGATAAGAGCGCTCGGAGATTTGAAAAAAGAGGACATGAACGAAGAGGATCCCGATCCGGACTGGAAGGAAAAAGAGAAAAGAAACCTCGATCGAGAGGGGCGCATCATCGAATATATGATGCTGATCCGTTCGTTTCTTCCGGTCGATGCCCAGCAGGAGAGCATGCTTGCCAGACGGTTGAAGAGCTATTATGATTTTCAAAACCTCTCGGAGCTGTATTTCATGATTGAAGAGGCGCTGGTGTTTCAGCGGCCGCTCAAGACAGAGGAGATGATCGCGTATTTCGGAATCAAAGCCCCATCGGTAAGCACGACCGTTTGGGATGCTCGCGGTGAGCTGTTGAAAAGGGCGGGCAAGGACAAGGAATCTCTGGAGCAAAAAAAACGTGAAATGCAAGAGGTGGTGCCGGAACCAAACGAGACTCTCTACATACTGATGAAGTACGAGGCTCCCTTGCCTAATCTTTTATTAAAGGCCTATGCGGACCAATTGCGATATGAGGATCATAAGCAGATTGACCCCAAATTAACGTATAATGATTTTTATTTCAATTTTCTTCACGGCCTGCTCCACTATTTTCAGGATATGTATATTCCTCTTCTGGACGGGTCACCAATCATATTCCGTGATATCGGCCGCGAGGTGCATACCGGATCGATTTTTTCCCCCGGTTTTTTCAAAGACGAGCTTTCGAAGTTTAACTCAATTTTTGAAGTTTTACACCAGTTCATCAACAATAATCCCGGACTGGTCCTTACCCGGGATAGGGTGACGAAGATAATGAAAGGGGAGGAGGCTCCTCCCGCCCATGCGGATCTGCTCATAGGGTCCCTCGGTGCTTTTTTTTACCATATCGGCAGGGAGCTCCAGCATTTTTTCGACGAGCACCGCAAGTGGACATCGTTGCGCACCAGGAGCATGGATACCGAGTTGGCCCGCCTTCCTATACAAGAGAGGAGAAAGGACGGCGATGAAGGATTGGGCAGGCCCATTCCTTTTTACGACTGCGGCGTCAAGGAGCTTAAGAGCGGGTCGGCCCTTACCAATGGGCTTATCGGGGAGCGCGTTTTGGAGGACTCTCTGCAGGACGGGATATTCGTGCGCATGAATGCGTTTGCATATCAGTTCGCAGGCGATTGCCTCAATGAGAATCTCCTGCATGACCTCGACATAATTAATTCTCCTTATAATAGGGACCGCGCATAATCCGCTGTTAAAAAATCTATCTTCCCTGAAAAGTTCTTTGCATATTTTCGCCCTCCCTGGGTTAATGCATAAATTTTTCTTCCTGATTTTCCCAAATCGATGAATATGCGTTCCAAGATATGGCGGCGGATTCACGCCGGTTTTAGAAAAGAGGCGGGGTATATCGACGTACTTCACATCGCGGTCCCCCTGATTTTCAGCACCGGCTCCTGGGCCCTGCAGCAATTCATCGACCGCATGTTTCTTAACTGGTATTCCACCGACGCGGTCGCCGCGTCGATGCCTTCAGGCATTCTCAATTTCACGTTGACGAGCCTGTTCATCGGCACGGCAGGATACGTAAGCACCTTCGTGGCCCAGTATTACGGGTCGGGAAGGAAACAGATGGTCGGTCCCTCGGTATGGCAGGGGATTTATATCTCACTCATATCCGGCGTATTCATTATGTTTTTGGCCCCCCTTTCCGACCGGATTTTTGCCCTTGTCGGACATCAGCCCCAGGTGAGGGTATATGAATCAGAGTATTTCCGGATCTTGTGCATGGGAGCGCTACCCCTGATCGCGTCTTCGGCCCTTTCCGGCCTTTTTTCCGGGCTCGGCAAGACATGGATCGTCATGATCGCGAATTTCGCGGCCACGATTGAGAACATAGTGGTTGATTATCTTCTCATATTCGGTAATTTCGGGTTCCCTGAAATGGGAATCAGGGGCGCGGCGGTCGCGACCGTGCTCTCCTCGTGTGTCACGATGATCATTTACGCGGCGTTCACGGTTCTTCCCGCATACAATATTCGATACAATATACTGCGAGGATGGCGGTTTGAGCCTCGGCTGTTCTGGCGGCTCATACGGTTCGGGTTTCCGAGCGGGATGCAGTTTTTTCTCGACGTGGCCGGATTCACCATGTTCGTTCTGTTCGTCGGGAGGCTCGGCACCGTCAGCCTCGCCGCCACGAACATAGCCTTCAATATTAACACGGTCGCGTTCATGCCCATGATAGGACTGGGGATAGCCGTTTCCGTGCTCGTCGGCCAGTACCTGGGCAAAAACAGCCCGGAGCTGGCGGAGCGGAGCACATATTCAGGTTTGCATATAACGATTTTGTATATGGGGTGCGTCGCCTTCCTCTATGCATTCTTCCCCGACATATTCATCGCTCCCTATGCCGCGTATGCGAATGCGGGGGAATTCGCGTCCGTAGCCCGTCTGACCAGAATTCTGCTCAAGTTCGTGGCTGTTTATTGTGTCTTTGACGCATTGGGAATCATATTTGCATCCGCGGTGAAGGGCGCGGGAGACACCCGGTTTGTCATGATCGCCACTTCAATCTTGTCGGTGACGGTCATGGTGACGCCCTGCTACCTCGTCCTGTTCGTGTTCGACCTCGGGCTGTACGCGGCATGGTCCGCTGCTACGGGATACGTCATCGTGCTTGGAATTGTTTTCATGATCAGATTCTGGGGGGGGAAATGGAAACATATGCGCGTCATCGAGGAGCCGCCCGCCGCCGCGTTCGAACGGACTACCGTATGATCCCCGCTTCAGGACTGACCGCTCTTGTCGTCCTGTTCGCGGGTGAGGTCCACCTCCTGTTGCGTGATCCTTTTTTTCTCTTCCTTCTCCACGCGCCACAGGTACATCCGTTCAGCAGTGCTCCCGGTCATGTGCTGGGCCAGCTCCTCAATGAGCTCGTTCACCTGCAGAAGCTTGAGCTTCGTGTCTTCGTCGAAATACTGGATGTAGTCGGTCTTTAGCTCGAAGACGAGCTGGCCGATCTGCATGAGCTTGAATGAAAGCTCTGCGGAAAGCTTAGTGTCCATTTTTTGTTTTTGGGCCTGAAAAAGCGACATCAACGCGCCTCCCGATGCGGATTGCCTGCTATTATGGTTGCTCGTGCAGACGGAGTCAACCAATAAATCACTCGGTCGGGACAAAAATAACTTGCAAATATTTTTCTTCCACACTGCATTGATTTGGTGGTTGTCAGAAAAGCCGTGTTACATTCTCGCAAAACCGCGCAGAATTCTTCTCTGACTTCACCTTCATGAGCATATTTTTTTGAACGCTCCGAAATCCGGAATTACGCATGGGGATTTATTTATCGACATGAAGAGCATAAAAAAAAGCGAAATCGCTCCGATCATGGATTACCTGGCCAGCTTTTCCCACCCTGGTTTCGATGCTGACGAGAGAAGCAATTATTTAAACTTCTCCCTGGACAGGCTGGTGAAGACCTTCGCATTGGTTCCGGATGATATAACGGGGAGGAGCAGGGTCCTGGAGCTCGGCGCGAGTCCCTATTTCATGAGCCTGTTGCTTAAGAAAAAACTCGCCTGCAGCATCGACTTCGCGAATTATTTCGGCGACACACCGCTCGCGTACGGATCAGAGACCCTTGCCAGCGAAAAGTTCCGGGAGCGGCATGTCATCAGGTTCAAGCATTTCAACGTGGAAAAGGACCGCTTTCCCTATGTCAGAGGGGCGTACGACCTGGTGCTTTTCTGCGAAATCATCGAGCATCTGACGGTTGATCCGGTCCATACGCTTGTGGAGATCAACCGTCTTCTGAGGAAAGGGGGATATCTCATAATCACCACGCCCAACGTGCTCAGGTATGAAAACGTCCTTAAGCTCATACTGGGGAAAAATATCCATGATCATTATTCAGGTTACGGGGCGTATGGCAGGCACAACAGGGAATACACGCCGAGGGAGCTGAGGGATCTGATCGAGGGCCTCGGATTCGAGGTGGTGAAGATGTATACCAGGGTCACCGGCTCGATCAAAATCAAGGGAATTTCCATCAAAAGGTTCAGAAGACTGATTCAGCTTATGACTACGAATAACAGGGGAAGCAATATATTTCTCCTTGCACGAAAGGTTTCTGAGGCCGGGTATCAGCGTCCCGGATGGCTTTTTGAGAGCGTACACTAAACCATTACCCTCGTCTATCGGAGCGATATGAAAACCTCGAAAAACTGGTTTGTCTATATGCTGGAATGCGAGAATGGCAGCCTCTATACCGGTCTCACCGATGATCTGGCGAGGAGGATCGGCGAGCATTGTAAGGGCACGGCACGATCGAAATACACGAGAAGCTTTCGTCCTGTAAGAGTGGCCGGATCATGGAAGGTCACGGGACCAAAGGGTAACGCGCTCAGGATCGAGCGGATTATTAAAGGGATGGACCGGAAGACCAAGCGCACTCTCGTGGAAAATCCGAAAAGCCTCAGCGAGCTTGTGGTGCGGATCACCGGCTCCGATTCCGTCCAATGGATGCCTGATTAGTTGGCCGCCAGCGAGTTCAAGTCCCGGATCATCTGCTCGATCATCTTATTATCCATTCCGTGGGCCAATGCACCCTCGCCAAGCGTTTCGGTTACGGCGATATGGCAGCCGATGCAATGCATTCCGTAGTTCATGAGTATCTGCGCGGCTCCCGGGAACCGGCGAAGAAGGTCGCCGAAAGTCATATCTTTGCTTATTTTATCCTGTGACATTGTATTTTCCTTGTATATCTGATTGTTTCGCACATATAAAGATAATATACTACAATGTCTATCTTTTTTCATGAAAAAAATCAAGGGTTATGAGGGCGCGGTCGAATATGCGAAATGGAATGTTTTACGGTTTCTTAAAAAAAATTATTATTTTTCCACGCTGCGGGAAATAAGGTGTCGAAAATAGAATTGGTTCAATATATTGTGTAATATGAGTGGTGGGTAAGCCGTGACCACGTTACAAAAATACGACGGATACCGATGAATATTATATTATTAATCATTCTTCTTTTTATAATCCTGATTCTGATATGGGCGCTTCTTGGGGGCAGGGCCGATATACCGGGGAAATCGGATGAGGATTCGAAGCAGGAAGAGATAACGCTGCGCCGCAGGGCGGCCGACAAGGAGATCGAAAAAAAATATCCGGAAAGCAGCCCATACGCGAGAAGGAGGAAGACGGACCACGCTGAGGAGCCCTTTGCCGAAGAGGATAAGCCATTCAGGCTTCCCTACTTGGCTGACGAGATAATCCCGGAAACTTCACGGTTCAGGATTTACCGGCGGACGCTCCTGAATTCAGAGATATATGCGGGCAAAGGCGATTACTCAACCGCCATCTCTTTGTACGAAGGGGTACGTTCGCGGATCCAGGATGTCGACACAAGATTCAAAATAAACGCGAACATCGAGTATCTGAAGCATTTCAAGAGGAAGAAAGAAGAGGAGGACAAAAAGAAAGAGGAGGAGGCGAAACAGGGTATCGCCGGTGGCGTGTCGGTTAACAAGGGGGAGATAAAGATCACGTTCGGCGGATCGGTCCCGAACGCCATCAATCTCGATTCATTGCCCAAAAGCATCAATATCGGCATCGTGGATCCGAATAAGGGTCTTGATATGGAGGCGATTGCTGATAGCGTTTCCCGTAAGCTCGACGATGAGCTACAAAAGGTTAGGGATGAACTGGACCGTATTAAGCATGAATCGCCTGCTGCCGATTCCGCAAAGGAGGAGATGCTTGCCGAGGAGCTGGCGGGGCTGAGGAGAAGGGTGGAGCGTCTCGATGAAGCTGCAGCGGCAGGGGAGCGGTATCAGGGGGATGAATTCGGCACGATGCATGGGGGAGGCGGCGATCTCTCGGACATCAGGAACGATATCCGCGAGATGGGAAGGGCGGTCAAAGAGATGATCGCCGAAAGGATCGACAGGATCCCGGAAACGGAATCCCGCCCGGCGCTGCCAGAGGCGAGGTTCGATTCGTCGGCCTTCCATCCGGCAGGGGAGGATTCATCCGGTCGTCTCCAGGACAGGGTTCCGAAGCGGGAAGCGCCCCCGCCCACCGCATTGAAAGGGCCGGGCCCCGCGCCCGGCGGCAGGCCGGTCGAGGGAGCAACGCCCGGTCAGGAAGACGACGATTTCGAGCTACTGAGCGATTTCGGCAAGGAGAAAGACAGGGACGAGCTCAGCGACGATGAGATCTTTGAAAAGATACTCAAGGAGGACAAGCCCAGGGAAGGGGAGGGCTTTGAGATTTTAGGGGAGAAAAAGGAGAGCGGAGGGGAATACATCACCACCAATGAAGAATTGGAGCTGAAGGAGAGGGAGGATGAATCATTTTACCGGAGGCTGTTGCGCACCAATCGAAGGAAGAAGAAGGAGCTTCCGATCCTGAAGGTCAGCTATGACTTTACCAAGCTGCCTGATGAAATAAGCCTGTCGCGGGAGAAGAATATCATAGAATATGCATTTTACAAATATAAGCCGATGCTCGAAAAGGCGGATGGTTTCATAAAAAAAAGGAAGGTCCGGGACGCCATAAATTACTACAAGGTCGTTCTTTCCCAGAACATACCACCGGAATTCAAATCCATGGTCAGGAGGAATCTGAACGATCTCACCGAATATCTGGAGAAGTATTTGAGAGGAGACTAGAATGCGGGCTCCCGATCAGGAAAAATTCAAGAAAGAAGCCTCACTGGCGGCGGTCGATGAGATACGGAACGGGATGGTCCTCGGACTGGGCTCGGGAACCACCGTCCGATTTGCTTTAGAGGAGATCGGCAGGCGGGTCGCCTCGGGCGCGCTCAGGGATATTCGGGGTATACCGAGCTCCAGGGAAACGGAAGGGCTCTCTCTGAAATGCGGGATTCCCCTCACGACGTTCGACAAAGACGGCACCATCGATCTGGATATAGACGGCGCGGACGAGGTTGACCCCTGTCTTAATCTCATAAAGGGTGGAGGCGGCGCGCTCCTTCGCGAAAAGATCCTGGCACAGGCGAGCAGGCGCATCGTCATCGTTGCCGACAGGAGCAAAATGTCCGGCCGCCTCGGCGAAAAGCGGTCCGTCCCCGTTGAGGTGATTCCCTTTGCCTGGAGTATGGAGGCCGCGCACCTTGAATCCCTCGGGTCCAGAACCGAACTCAGGAAGGACCCGTCCGGCAGCCCCTTTGTCACCGATCAGGGTAACTATATTATAGACTGCGATTTTAAGGCAATCGAAGATCCCGCCGGACTCGCACACCGTCTCGACGATCGTGCGGCAATCATGGAGCACGGCCTCTTCATAGGGTTGGCCTCTGAAGTAATTGTCGCAGGTAAGGACGGCATACGAAGAATGAGGAAGGAGGATATTTCCCCGGACTGCGCGTGCTGAAACCCGTTCCCTGTATAGTTCCTCCCGCTGACCGAATGCGGTTTTATTTCACCGACTGCAAAAACTCGTCGAAATTGACCTCGCTGATGGCGTCGATGTTAGAGATTTCTAGCCCGGCCTTGATTATTCCATTTTCATAAAATGTGGTGTTCTTCACCACGACGCCCAAAACGACCTTCTGCGTGTTGGGAAGCATCATGTCGGCCACCAGGTGGCTGTCTTTTACGAAAAAACGTATGAGCCGCCTGTCCTTGAACACGATGCCGAGACCGCTCTTTGAAACATCAGCTACGATGAATTTCTCATCTGATGGGACAAAAATCTTCTCCTTAAAGAAAAATTCATTCACCATCATTGCGATCCGCTTGACCAGGGTGAGGTGGCTGTCGTTCATCGGTTTGATGCTGTTTACCTGGATGTAGCCGTAGGGGATCGTGTTTTTCAGGATTATCGCCACCGATATTTCGGATATGATATCATCCTGGCTCGAGAGTTTGTAATCTTTCGCATAAATTTCATTGATGAAGAAATTGAAGCCCTCCTCATCTTTTTTTTGAGGACCGGCGCTCATGTCTTTGATGAAGATGGGCGCCCACGTTCCCAGAAAATGTTTCATCCTCATGTCAATGGTCGATTCATTGATGAACATGATCCGCGTGCGGTCGAACTTTCCCTTTAAATCCTGCTGGATCATGTTCTTGATATACCTGACATTTTTTTCATTCAGATCCAACGCGTTTTTCAGCATTCCCTCGGATATGACGTTGCTGAGATAAATAATGCTTTTATTCTCCGCCTTATCCACGGCGGAACGATCGTCCCTCCTCTCTTCAGAGATGATTTGTAATTTGAGCGGCAGGAATACAAAGGTATCCTCCTTGTTCTCGATTACCTTAAGGCTTGCATAGATGGTAATGATGCCATGACGGGTGAAGATCAGTATGGAATCGGGGAGTGTTTTAACCCTTGGTATCCTGAAGGCGACGTTCCCGTCATGATAACCGAGAAACTGGACGATTATATCCCCGCTTTTCGTCCTCAGGTATGCATCCTTGCCGCTGAAATATTGCTTGAATATTCCCGCGAACTGTCCCGTGTCCGTAATGGTTTTTATTGTTTCTGCCATATTTGAATTGTCGGCTTAGGAGAGTCCCTATCGTCCCTGCTGGCGGATACCCGCTCAGTCCTGAGGGATTTTTTATACCGCCTCTCCAAGCTGTCAATACTATTACTGTTTTTGCATCATGCCCAACCGGTAAAAGGGCATGATGAAATTTTTGTTGTAATAAAGCATAACATTATTATGTTCTGGCTCAAACCTGCGGGAAGGGAGGAAGGCGATGTCAGACGAGATATTTTATCGGCTCAGGGATGTACTGGATTCCATGCCGAATGGTTTTCCTCCTGCCGCCGACGGCCTTGAGATACGTATCTTAAAAAAAATATTTTCCGAGGAAGAGGCGGCGGTGGCGGTAAGCATGAAGATGAAGTTTGAGACCGCGGATGACATGGCCGGGCGCACGGGGAAGGATGCAACCTACCTGAAAGTAAAGCTCAGGGAGATGACGGACAAGGGCCAGATATTCGGGGCTACTATCGATGGCGTCGACATCTATAAGCTGGTGCCCTTTATATTCGGGATTTACGAGTACCAGGTCAAACGGTTGGACGGAGAGCTGGCCCGAATGACGGAGCAATATTTACTCAATGAGTTCGGCGTGC
Source organism: uncultured Leptospirales bacterium (assembly GCA_964529965.1). Lineage (GTDB taxonomy): Bacteria > Spirochaetota > UBA4802 > UBA4802 > UBA5550 > RBG-16-49-21. The sequence goes on from CAZHAD010000005.1 coordinate 53,644, forward strand.
AGTTTGCGGGCACTCCACCCTCGCTCATGAAGGTCGTGCCCGTGGAGCAGGAGATACCCCATGGCTCGGTGATCGAGCCGTATGAAAGCCTGAAGAAATTAATTGAGAACGGAAAATCGTGGGCCGTGGAGGAGTGTATATGCAAAAAGGAGAAGCGCCTTGTCGGCGAGGGGTGCGATAATCCGCTCGAGGTCTGTCTGGGGATCGCGCCCCTGGAGAATTTTTTCGATACATGGTTCTGGGGCAGGTCCATCACGAAAGATGAGGCCCTGGCGGTATTGAAGAAGGCTGAAGACGCCGGCCTCGTTCATATGACCTCGAACAGGAGGGAGGGCCACGTATACATCTGTAACTGCTGCGGCTGCTGCTGCGGAATCCTCCGCGGCATCAACGAGCTGGGAATTATTGGCTCGGTGGCACATTCAAATTACAAGGCAGTGGTCGATCCGGAGCTTTGCACCTCCTGTGAGGCTTGTCTGGAGCGGTGCCAGGTACGGGCAATTGACATGGACGATGTCGCGGCGGTTAACGAGCGCTGCATCGGGTGCGGCTTGTGCGCGTCGGTCTGCCCCGCCGCTGCCATAAGGCTTGTACGCAGAGATGAGGGAGACATAGCCTACGTACCCGTGGATGAAAAGGAGTGGATGAGTGAGCGGGCAAAGTCGCGGGGAAGAGACGATTATAAAGAACTTTTGAAATAGTTATCATATTGACTTTGATATAATAATGGAACCGCCGTTACTTTTTTTTATCTTATGCGGTTAAAAAAACTCATAAATCTCCTCAAGAAGCAGGACGCGCTTCCCTATCTGGTGTCCGATCTTGTAAATATACGCTACCTGACCGGGTACACGGGCACGTATGCGTATCTGGTGGTTGGCCTGGAGGAATCGTATTTTATTTCGGATTCGAGGTACGAGGAATACGCGCGTTCCATCCTTTCGAAACCGGTCGAGTTCGTTCTTCAAAAGGACGATTTTTTTGATTCGCTGGGGAAGGTGCTCAAGCGTATCGGGGCGAAAAAGCTGCATCTGGAAGGGAATTCCACCTCATTGTCGGCCTACCGGGAGATGACGAGGCGCGTGCGCGGCGTCAGATTGAAACCGGGCGGGGATGAGGTGAGCCGGATACGCATGGTCAAGGACGATGAAGAGCTCGGCCTGCTGCGCCGGGCCGCCCGCATCACCGACGCGTGCGTGGACCATGTGCGACGGATCATCAGGCCCGGGATAAGCGAGTGGGACATCGCGGTTGAGATCGAACATTTTTACCGCACCCACGGTTGCCACAGGAGCTCATTCGATTCGATCGTTGCTTCGGGAGCCGGGTCTTCCATGCCACATTACGCCACTTCAATGGGAAAAAAGATCCGTGCCGGAGAAGCCCTCCTCATCGATATGGGGTGCGAATACCAGGGATACAATTCAGACTTGACAAGAACCATGTTCGTCCGTAGCGTTGATCCCCGTTTGGAACGGATTTACCGCATCGTGAGGAAGGCCCAGGAGGAGGCGATACGCTCGGTGAAGCCCGGTATATCCGCGTCCAGGCTGGATTCTGCCGCGAGGGATATTATTGCGGATCAAGGCTACGGCGGCAATTTCGGCCACGGCCTGGGCCACGGCATAGGGCTCGATGTGCATGAGCTTCCTGCAATCAAGATGAACGCCGAAATGAAACTGAAAAAGAATATGGCCATAACCATCGAGCCGGGGATATACCTTCCCGGAATCGGCGGTGTGCGCATCGAGGACATGGTCGTGGTCACTGCACGCGGGTGCGAGGTTCTGACCTCGGCCCCCAAGGATATTATCGTGATCGGGTGAAAATGATATGATCTCTACAAACGACCTCAGAAGGGGGAACGTGATCAAACTCGAGGGGGAGCTTTTTTCGGTGCTTGAGCAGCAGCACGTGAAGCCGGGCAAGGGAGGGGCATTTGTACGCACTAAGCTGAGAAACGTCAGAAAGGGCACGGTGGTCGATAGAACCTTCAGGGCCGGCGAAAAGGTCGAGGACGTGCGTCTCGAGAAGCGCCCTATGCAATATCTGTACAGCGACGGGGATTCGGTCGTATTCATGGACACCGGAAATTATGAGCAGGAGCATATACCCGCCGAGTCGATAGGCGACGCCCTCAAGTTCATCAAGCCGGAAGACATCGTCGAAATCGCCATGTATGAGGGCGAGCCGCTCGAGATCGTGCCTCCGCTTACGGTCGTGCTCAGGGTCACGTACGCTGAGCCGGGGGTTCGCGGTGATACGGCGACCAATGTGCTTAAAGCGGTAAAGGTCGAAACCGGAGCCGAGGTCAAGGTCCCCCTTTTTGTGAACGAGGGCGATTATATAAAGATCAATACCGAGACCGGCGAGTATCTGGAGCGCGCCGTTCAGAAGAAATCGTGATTGACGGACGGGCGGCAATTGTGCGATAATCAGCCGTGGATTCGGCAAAAAGGAATTACCGGCTTATCAGGCGCGCCTACTCAAGCCTGAATAAAAAGAAATTCCAGGAAGCGATCGCGATTCTTGAAGGCGTGCTTTCCTCCGGCGCCGGCGGAGTTTATGTACTTCTCCTCCTTTCCGTAGCTTACCTGTATACCGATCAGTTCGGCAAGCTTGCCCGGTTCATCACCAAGATGAAGGAAAAAAATCCCGGGTATCTGCCCCTCATCCAGCTTGAGGCCTTTCTGAAGATAAAATCCGTGGCCCGCCATGAGGACGCACTTAACCTGTATCTTGATCTTACGGCGAAATATCCCGGAGACCCGCATATCCGCCGGGGGATGGAGCTCCTCGATGACGCCAGGGACTTTCCCTCATTCCAGAAGAACGCCCTGCTCCAGGATTTTGTGCACATCCTCCGGCCGCCGCGGGAATTGAAAAAAATTGCAAAAAAAACGGCATATACGGACACCCTGTCGCAAAAGGGGCAGACATCGTACCGGCACGCTCGTTATTTCCCGGGGCCCTACTTCATCGTCATCGGCATTGCCGCGTTTCTGGTTCTGGCAATCGCCGCAGCCTGGTATGTTATCGATCCGGATTTTTACCGTACGGCTCTCATGCGGCTTGGAAGGAACAAAGATTTCAGCGCTATCGACATGATCTCGGTGAGCGGCTTGGACTATGATATTATAAAAAACATGAAGAGGGACAGGGTGCCGGTGTATTATCAATCGGCGCGTCGGATGACTGATGACTTCAACCGCGCGCGCAGGCTGATAAAATCCGAGAAATACAACGAGGCGCTCCTTCTTCTTAACGGCCTGTACCACAGCAACATCAATTTCGTGGTGAAAGAAAAGGTGGATTTTCTTATAAAGTTCGTAATCGGACTCGAAGACAGGGAATTCGCGGACGTCCCCTATCTGACGGTGATACGGAAACGATACTTGTACCGCGGATACGCGGTGCGCTGGAAGGGTACCGCCGGCAAGGTCAGAGAGAGGGGCGAAAGCTTGTCGTTTGTTCTTAATGTCGACGCCGGCGACGGGAAAGGTCAGGGAGCCGCCGATGTGTTCTCTGACAGGGCCGTTCAGGGATTGAAACAGGGCTCATCGGTACGGGTCGAGGGGATTATCGCCGATTTTATCGGCAAGGACAAAACAGCATATATTACCGCAAAAAATGTGAAGGTGCTGGTGAAGCAGCGATAGAGGTGCAGCCGTTACGGGTGGTCATGCCTTTTTCAGGAAAATCACGGTCAAATCGTCGTTAAGCTCGCCGTTGCCAACATAATCGAAAAAATCTCCCATGACGGCATTCAGCTGCTGTCCCGCTGTCGCTTCAGGAGAGACTTCATCCAGGGAACTCATCAGGCGCTTGATGCCGTATTGCTCTCCTCCTGTGTCAGAGGTCTCGATCAATGCATCGGAATAGATCAGTAACGTATCGCCTCGGTTCACGGTGCACGTGTACACGCCGTAGTCGTCCTTGTCAAAAAAGGGTACGCCCATGAAATGACCCTTGAAGTTCTGTTCACCCTGTGCAAGGATCTCTGATTTTTGCGAGCCTTTTCTTTTGATGAGAATGTCGGGATGGCCTGCGTTGGCGTAATCAACTTTATTCTGCGTGAACCTGAGCATGACGCCGGTGACATAACTTCCCACCTTGCCGATCTCTTGTATCAGCTCCGCATTGATGTTCTTCATTACGCGGTCCAGCCCGGGGTAGGGGCTGGCGTTAAAATTCCGGTAGCTTATTGATTTCGCGATCATGGTGATGAGCCCTGAGGCGGCTCCGTGGCCGGATACGTCGAAGAGGGAAACGCCGAGAAGCCGGTCGCCGTCCATGTAGAAGTCGTAGAGGTCTCCCGAGATTATCGAAAGCGGCTTCATGACGAAGACGACCTCCCAGCCCCTCGCCTTCGGGGGGACGGGGGTGAAGTATCTCGCCTGAACGCTTGCGGCCATCTCCATGTCCTGCTCCATGGTCCTGTGCGCGTGCTCAAGCTCGCGCGTGACCTGGAAGAGGTTGTCATTCATCGCGCCGTATACCTGAAGCAGGGTCTTCATCTCATCCTGTGCCTTCTCAATCTTTTGGGTCCGCTCCCGCACTCGTTGCTCCAGCCGGAGGTTCATGTTTTGCAGATCGTCGGATTTTCCCTTCAGCTCGGTTGAGAGCCTTTCCACAGAAGCAAACGAGCGCGCATAGCGCATTGCGAGTATGATGGATTGAGAGATGAGAAACATGAAGAGCCCCCAAGGTATCAATATCCCGGTTTTGATCAGCCGATTGTCGTAGAGCGAGTCGTTGAGGATCGCAAGGGCCAGGGCGAGAAAGCCCGCCAGGAATATGATCGATCCCTCACGTTTTCTGATGGCTGATGCGATCAACACGTAGATCACGTAGACGCTGGCGATGAGTATGAATGCCTCATATACCTTGAGGGAATAAAAAAAGACCTTCGGACCGGTAGAGGCTGCGATGATGAAAAGGGCCGCCCCGATGGCCTGTATTACGCGAAGGACTTTTTTTGAGAATTCTTCGGGGTAGAGGGACTGCCAGTACATGGCGAAGACCGGCGCGCTCAGATAAAATAATAAAATAACGATTTTCATCAGCACGCTCCAGGGAACGCCGGGAAAGAGGTCGAGGAGATAGGTCTCCCCGAAGGTGAGGGGATAGGTCGATGTCGCGACGCAAAATATTCCGAAGTAGAGCGACGATTTGTCCGTCCGCCTGGTCGCATAGTGGAAGAGATGATACAACCCTATGAACAGGATGCTTCCGAAGAGAAAAATCCCGTAAAACAGATTTTTTTCCCGTATGCCGCTGATCGTCTTCTCATCACCGATCAGGATAGGGCCGTCTATCCCCCCATAGATATAGTGAAAGTTCGACAGGTTTATAAGAATATCCAGATCGGGTCCGCCGGATGAAAGCACGATTACCTGGGATTTCTGCCTCGGCTCCTCATTTACGGGTTTCGTCCCGAACACGCCCGCAGAGGCGAGCTCCCTTCCGTTTACGTATAGGCGGTATGCTGAATATGCGTCATGTATTTTAACGGCAAGATGCGTTCCGGCGGATCCGGTGATCACCCGCAAGCGGAGGGTGGCATATCCGTCCGCGCCGAGCTTTTCACCGCCAATCCGGTACTCGTTCCATATCCCGGGTATGCGGATAAAGCCGGTGGGCCTCGGGGCGGGGCGATGCCTGAAATCCCCGGGCTTCAGGTCCTGCTTCCAGAAAAACTCCCATTCCCCCGCAAGCTCGGCGGGCCCGTCGAGATGGAAGCTCCATGTGCGTAGATCGAGAACGCCGTTGCGTGCACGCGGCTCGATTTCCGTTCGTGTGCAGGAGCAGAAACCTGCCATGAGCAATAACATAACGAAGAAAAACGTACTGAAGGTAGGTTTATCGATGCATGGGAGGGAGATAATATTTATGGATTTTACATTACATACCGTCATCAGTCAAGCCCGCAGGTGCCATGATGCATTCTAACACCATCTCTTTAGAAACACAACTTAAATTTATTGCGGCTTCTGTGTTGGCGGGTCTGGCGTATCCGGCTCTCAGTTGAGCCTTAAAAAAATAAAAAAATATTTGACAGTAGCACGAAATATTAAATAATAGCACATAATGATGAATGGATAAGAAGTCTGTCCTTTTTTATTTAAAATATAGTTATATCTGAAAAAATCCGCGTGCGTTGTATGTGCAAAGTTCTGAAGTTTTGATATAATATTAATATTTCTTAATCAAATCAAGGAGGGTTTATGAAAACATCAATTTTCAAATGTATTTACGATAAATACAAGGGATCATTTCTTTTTATGATTTTTTTTCTGGTTGCTTCCCCCGCATTTGCAGTTCACCCGCTTATCACCGATGATACGGGCACGCAGGGGAAAAAAGGGTTCCAGCTCGAGATCGGGTACGAGCATGACCATATTGATTTTCGGTGGGTTGACAAAAATCCCCAAAGCATACTGACCAGTACCCTGGAGGGTCAGAGCAGTTTTGGCAAGGTGCTCACCCGTGATGACATCAACATGGCTACGCTGACCCTCGCCTACGGCATCATCGACAACCTCGACGTGGTGGTCGGCATTCCTTTCCTGAATATAAAATCAAAGGAAAGCCGGTTGTTTTTCACCGGTCCCAATCAGTTTCTTACATTGAAATCCACGTCTACGTTCAATGGAATATCTGATATTAGCACAGAGTTCAAATGGAAATTTTATGAGTACAAGGTCTTCAGCCTTGCAATCAAACCTGGGATCGTGTTCCCGTCCGGAGACGAGTACGAAACGCTCGGGAACGGAAGGTTCGGGGGGTATTGCTACCTGATAAGCACGCTTGACGTGACGCCGGTCGTGATGCACGTCAACCTGGGGTATATCAGGAACCAGAATGACCATTCGGAGCGCGAGAACATCTGGCACGCATCGCTTGCGTTTGAATTCTGGATCGTCAAGGACCTTCTGCGTTTGGTGGCCGACTGCTCGCTGGAGCGGAATCGCTTCAAGTGGTCGAACATAAATGACGTGATTGCAGTCGGGGGAATCGTGTTCTCCCCTACCGAAAATGTCGACCTGGATCTCGGCTTCAAGTGGAGATTCGCGGAAAAAGGAACCCAGAATCCCGGCAGCCAGTACGCTCTGCCCCAGGGGATTTTCACCCGGCCGGATTATTCGTTCACCGGAGGCATCACGCTCCGGTTTAGCGGAGGTGATGAGGCGAAGAGCGCCGGGAAGACGGAAAAAAAATAACGGGGGATAAATTGCATGCATATACCTGACGGATACCTGAGCCCGCAAACCTATGTGCCGCTCTACGCCGCGTTCGCCGGCTTTATGGCCGTGGCCTTGAGAAAAGCGAGGAAAACCCTTTCGGCCAAAAACATTCCCTACCTGGGCATGGCCTCCGCCTTTTCCTTTCTCATCATGATGTTCAATATCCCGATACCGGGGGGCACGAGCGGACATGCGGTGGGGGCGGGCATCGTCGCGCTCATACTCGGCCCATGGACCGCCATGATCGCGGTTTCGGTCGCGCTCATCATCCAGGCCCTCCTGTTCGGCGACGGAGGTATCACTGCCATAGGCGCCAACTGCGTCAATATGGCGGTGGTCATCCCGTTCGTGACGATCTGGACTTTCTGGCTTATCAGGGGCAAGGCTACCGGTGGATGGCGCGTGCATGCGGCCGCGTTCGCTTCCGGCTATATCGGCCTGGCGATCGGCGCGGTCGTCACCGCCGTCGAGCTGGGGATACAACCCCTGATCGCCTCATCGCACGGCAAGCCTCTGTACGCGCCCTACGGGCTCCGCATCGCGGTGCCTGCGATGGTGCTTGAGCACCTGCTCATCTTCTGCGTGGTGGAGGGACTGATCACCATGCTGGTCCTGAAATATTTTTTGAAGCACGATCCCGGATCAGTATACGCCATGCAGCCGAAGGCCGCTACGTCATCACCCAGGCAAAGCTCGGCGCGCGCGAAGGAGGCAAAATGATGACGAAGTTTCAGAAAAAAATTCTTATCATATTGGTCGTTCTCGCCGTGTGCGCGCCGCTGGGCATCTGGCTGCCCGCACACTTCAACGCGGGCGAGGCATGGGGCGAATGGCCGGCCGAGGCGGTCGGAAAGATGATCGGTTTCATCCCCGAGGGGCTGAAAAAATATTCGGATATATGGAAGCCTCCGATTCCCGATTACAATCTGGGGGGTGACGAATCATCGTTTACGGTTCAGGCACTTTCGTACATTTTGTCGGGGATTATAGGGATCGCGGCATGCATCGGGATTGCGTATGTGTTGTGGAGGCTAGGGATTCGCAGGAAAGAGTGAAATTTTATAAATGACCTTCATAGATAAAAGCATCAGCACAATCGCGCAGATTGTCAAAACAAATTATGTGCAGTGGGAGACCGCCGAAAAAAACGGGCTTTTCCAAAAGCTTGACCCGCGGCTCAAAACGGTTTTTTTACTCTTCTGCGTGGCGGTGATCAGCGCCAAGAAGGGACTCGATGCGGAGCTTGTCATGTCCGGATTTCTCTTCGTGCTTGTCATGTTTTCGCGGCTCAATCTGATCAGAGCATATAAAAGGATACTTTTTTTCGGGTTTTTTTTCGGGTTTCTGATCGCGCTCCCGGCCGCGTTCAACGTAATCACGCCGGGGGAGGTGATATTCCGGATCGCGACGATTTCCCAGCCCCATCATTTCTGGATTTACACGATCCCGGCAGAGATCGGCCTTACCGCGGAGGGCTGTTACGGAGTGGCGATGCTGTCCCTCCGGGTCGTCAACTCGGTTTCGATCGTTCTGCTCGTCCTTGATACCACTCATTTTTTCGATTTCATCAGGTCCCTGAGGATCCTGCGCATACCCGACTCCTTTCTCATGATCCTTATGTTAACGTACAAATATGCGTTCATATTATCGAGGACTATCGAGGACATGTACCTGGCGATGAAGAGCAGGCTCGTGGGCTCGATAAGAAGCTCGGAGATACGCGAGATCGTGTCCGGAAGGATTTTTTATGTTTTCAAGCTGTCGCGGATGCGGTATGAGGAAACGTACAAGGCGATGCAGGCGCGTGGCTTTACCGGAGAGGTCTCCCTTCACACCGGTCGCGGGTTCACGGGACTGGACACGGCCGCCGGCATTATTCTGGCCGGGGTGCTGATAATTATTAGTATACTATGAATGAAATTTCAAATTTTTACATGCGTTTGGGAGAATTTCAAATAATTGATAGCTGATATGAAGCATATCATCACGCTCGAAAATGTGTCATACGCCTATTATGATATAATTCCCGCTCTGTCCGGCATCGATCTGCGGATACGGGAGGGGGAGATGCTGGCGGTCATAGGATCGAACGGCAGCGGGAAGTCCACCCTTCTTCAGGTCATGAGCGCCCTTATCTTTCCCAAGGAGGGCAGACTCTATTATCGCGGCGAGGAGGTCACTGAAAAAAAGCTCAGAGAGCGGAAAAACAAAAGAATGTTCCGCTCGAGCGTCGGATACGTTTTTCAGAATTCGGAGGTGCAGCTGTTCTGCCCCACGGTGTACGACGAGCTCGCTTTCGGACCGCTGCAGCTAGGGATGGGCGAGAAGGACACGGCGGAGCGCGTGACCGACGTGCTCGCCCTCCTGAACATACCGCACCTTGCCGAAAGACCCACCCACATGCTTTCGGGCGGAGAGAAAAAGCGTGTCGCCATCGGATCCATGCTGACCTTGAATCCCGACCTGCTTCTTCTTGACGAACCGATGAGCGGGCTTGATCCGAAAACCGAGTCCTTTCTCACCGACCTGGTCTTTACCCTATACGAATCGGGAAAGACCATCGTAATCGCGACCCATGACCTGGGGCTGGTTGATCACCTGCAGCCTAGGGTGGCGGTGCTCTCGGAGGACCACCGTCTCGAAAAGACGGGAGATGCTCCCATGATATTGGATGATGAAGAGCTCCTGGTCAGGGTGAACCTCATTCATGAGCACAAGCACCGCCACGGCGCGCGAGTCCATTCGCACCTGCATTCCCATTTTCTGCTCCACGACCACAAACGTTAAAATTTGCCGGCACGCGTAAATATTTTGTTTGGCCCAATAGTCTCATAAAGTAAACTAATCAGTGTAGTTTATCGCGGCGCGCGGTCTGACTAACATTATAACAAGGGAAGACAGCCATGGGAAACGCAGAAGTAAAGATATTTGATATTATGG
>CAZHAD010000005.1:63930-69245 GCA_964529965.1 uncultured Leptospirales bacterium
CGGCGCATCGCTTGACGATGTCAAGCTCACCTGGTCCACCCTCAAAGATACGGCCGGCCTCGGCAATGTATTGGTATTTAGCAGCTTCCTTCATAAAGTAATTGAAATTCACACCGTATTAATTGTTAATTTTCAAGCGATATAAGACATATAATCGAGCACGATTTCTATCATAAAAACAAGGTGAATTTATAATGAAGACTGTTTTAAAATACGGCATCGTCATTTTATTTGCTCTAATCGTCATGGGCTATCACGCACCCGCATATCCATATGGATTCGGCGTGTATGTTAACGGCACATCCGGTAAAACCTGGTGCCAGTCTGGAAGATTTTATTTATTGGATCCTGATGATGGCATATTAGGGGAAAAAGGTAAAATTTCAGGAGCCGCATCAATAGGGTACGGCGGAGGCTTGATGATGGACACCGCACCCGATTCGGTGACGATGGTAAATTATCGAATGAATCTCGGCTATAGCCGAATCATGATTTTTACCGGGAATCATATCAATCTGAACAGGTTCGATTTTACCAATACCTGGGGCTTTAAGCTGTACCGAAACGATTCGATCAAGCTATGGCTCGGCCCGCAGCTCGGGTTAAATTATCTCTGGGGCGGGGATACGCATAAGACCTATGAGGTGGTTTTCAATTGGATGAGCCTGGCCAATCCGAGCCTGCCGATTTCCTATAAAAGGAAATACAACCTGTTCGGTGTGAATACCGGGCTTGCGATAGGGGTGAATATCAACATGAGCAATCGTGTAACCCTTTCCATTGAGGCGGGCGGCAGGGGTTTTATCACATTTTCTGGGGGAGAGATCGACGGTTCATCCCCATCCGGCCTCGTACGAGGAGCTGAGGGATATCTTCTTTTCGGCGTGCTCGGCAGGGTGCATTGATTCACCCTTCGTCCCTGATCCGGTCGTATAGATGCCCCATCCGTCTGAGGCGCCCGACGATATCCTCAGTGATGAGTCCGCTGACCAGCTTCCAGCGCCAATTTCCTTCGGTTGTGCCGGGCCTGTTCATGCGGAACTCCTCACCGTAACCCAGGATATCCTGGGCGGGGATGATGACGACATCCGCCGCAGAGCGATACGCCTGGCGCATGAGCTTCCAGTGGAAATCAGAAAAATCCTCCACTCCCAGATACTCAAGAATATAACTCCTCGTGTGGTCGTCTATCTCGCCTTCGTAAAACCAGCCATTTGTGGTATTGTTGTCATGGGTGCCGGTGTAGAGAATGCAGTTGCGGTTGACTATGTTGTGCGGCAGGTAATAGTTCTTATTGTTGAAGTCAAAGGCGAACTGAAGTATCTTCATCCCCGGCAGCTCCAGCCCGTCCCTCAGCCTCTCAACCTCGGGAGTGATGAGTCCCAGGTCCTCTGCGATGAGGGGCAGGCGCCCAAGCCTGCGCCGGATGGTATGGAAGAGCCGCTCACCCGGGCCCTTGACCCACTTCCCTCGGACTGCCGTTTTTTCCTCCGCGGGGATCGCCCAGAAGGCCTCGAAACCGCGGAAATGATCTATCCGTATCAGGTCAACGAGCTTGTGGAGATGCGCGATCCTTCTGACCCACCAGCGGTAGGCGGCGTGGTTGGGGCCGCGCCCCTTCCTCCACCGGTACACCGGGTTGCCCCATCGCTGGCCGGTTTCGCTGAAATAGTCGGGCGGCACTCCCGCCACGGATACGGGGTGCCCGGTCTTTTTATCAAGGAGCAGGATGCCCGGGTTGGCCCAGGCATCCGCGCTTTCGAGGGTTACGTATATGGGTATGTCCCCGATGATCCGCACTCCCATGCCGTTGCAGTACTGCTTCCATTCCGCCCACTGTGTGAAAAATACATATTGCAGAAATTTGTGGAATCGAATCCTGTCCGACAGCATTCCGGCCTTTCGCTCGAGCGCTTTCGGCTCGCGCCTAGACAGTCCGGTATCCCATTCAAGCCAGTTCCGGGTGCCCGTCTCCTCCGCGATGCTCGAAAACATGGAGAAGTCGTCGAGCCAGTAGGATTCGCTTTTACAGAAGCGCTCGTATTCCCTCTTTTCATCAGCCCCCGCTACGGAAAAAAAATCGTCGCACGCCTTTTTTAGAATAGGTATTTTGTGCCTTTCCACCAGGTTAAAATCAACGAACTCAGTCTCCGGGAATGCGGCACCGGCGTCTCCTTTGAACCATTTGTTGTCCGCGAGCTTTTCAGGGCTTATCATGAGCCAGCTTCCGGCGAAGGTGGAAGAGGAGGAGTAGGGCGAATAGCCGAGCGCGCCGTCCACGGGCCCGATCGGGAGTATCTGCCAGTAGCGATGGCCCGCGGCCTTGAGCGTGTCGGCGAATGCCTTCGCCTCCGGGCCGAGGGTGCCGATGCCGTGCCCGCCGGCCAGGCTGGTGATGTGGAGGAGAATCCCGCTCGATCGTTCCAGCTTCATTACCGTTGCTTAAGATTGTTCATCCGCTCAAGGGTTTCCCTGAGCTTGTTGATCTGTTCGCCGTATTTCGCCCAGTTCCCCTCTTTCACGTACGCTTCCGCCTGATTGTAGTATTCGAGCGCCTTGCCCGCCAGCTCCTTCAGCCTTTTTTCTATGGTCCATTCCCCGAAGGAGGGCTCTTCCGAGAATGTACTGCCGTAAAACAGCTTTTCGAGGGCGGAGGGAAGGTCGTTCCCCATGACGATCTTGTCCGCGAAGGATACGATGATGCGCTTGAGCTCCGGCATCTCTATGCTCTCCGCCTTCAGGTACAGGGGCTCGATGAAGAGAAGCGATTCCTCGATCGGTATGATGAGCATGTTGCCCCTGATCACGCGCGAGCCCTTCTGACTCCAGAGGGTGAGCTGCTTCGAGATCTCAGGATTCGAATCGATCCGGGACTCGATCTGAAGCGTACCCGGCGAGAGCTTGTCCTTGGGCAGGAGATAGAGCTCGAGCTCGCCGTAGTCGGGCATGTCACATTTCGCCGTGAGAAACGCGGTCATGTTGTCTTTCCTGAAGGGCGTAAAGGGTAGGATGAGAATGAACTCTTCCCGCTGCTCTTCCGGAAGCCTCGTGACGATATAGTAGCTCTGCACCGGCTCAATCTTTTTTTCATACACCTGGTTCGCGACATACCAGGCGTCTTCATTGTTGTAGAATACGGAGGGATCGGTCATGTGATAGCGCAGGAGTATGATCGATTGTATCGTGAAATATTCTTCCGGGTATCTTACGTGGTTTTTTAAATCCGCGGGCATGTCGGACATTTTTTTTATTATCCCCGGAAATATCTTTTCGTAGGCTTTCAGTATCGGGTCCTTGTCGTCGGAGGCGTAGTAGTCCATGCTTCCGTTGTAGGCGTCGATCACCACCTTGACCGAGTTGCGCACGTAATTGACCTTCCGGTTACCGAATGTCGCCGGGGTCGAATAGGGGAACTTATCCGTGGTCGTGTATGCGTCGATCATCCAGTAGAGTTTTTCATCGGATATGACCAGATAGGGGTCCTTGTCGAAATCCAGGAAAGGGGTGAATTCACGGACCATGTTCGTGATGTTTCTCCGGTAATGCAGCCTGCTTGCATTCGTCACATTATCTGAAATGAGGATGTTGATGTCCTTGAACGCGATCGCAAACAGGAGCCGCTTGAAAAAAGAGCCGAGAGGGGTGCCCCCCGTTCCCGAATAGGTGGTGTATTTGTTCAATTTCCCGGAGGGATAGTCGAACTCCTTCATGGTCGTATTGGTTATCACATACGTGTTTGTGTTCTCGCCGTAGTATATTTCCGGCCGATCGATGTGGAGGTTGATCTTGTATTTCGGCGGAATGTCGTAGATGAGCATCTCCGGCTGGCCTTCTGCGGATACCCGGTCGACCCGTGAGAGGACGAGCCCGTAGCCGTGCGTGTAAATGAGATGGAGGTTCTGCCATGTCTGGGTGTTTTTGCTCAGCCGGTCTACGGCGAGCTCTCGTGCTGAAAGGTTGACCGCGATCTTCCGGTTGTCGATCATATACCTGTCCACATCCACGTCCTTGAAGAGGTAATAGGGCTTGAGCTCCTGCAGCTGCTGGTAGCTTTGCTTGAGCGGCCTCCAGTCCCAGATCCTCACGTTTTCGAGCGTGTTTTTGTTGTTGCTGATGTCGCGATAGGTGAGGTTCTGCCTGTTCGCGAAGGGTATCTCCTTCACCTTTTCGATATCGTACGCGATCCTGGTGTATTTGATGTTGTACTCGATATACGGCTTTTCCTTGTCAAGCTCGTTCGGCTCCACGATGAAGCTCTGCTGTATGGAGGGGAAGACTTTTCCCAGGACGAAATAGACGGGTATAATCGAAGCGAGCACGATGAGCGGGAGCTTGAAGCTCCTTTTGAATATATTGAACAGGAACAGGCCTGCGGCAACGAACGAGATTACCATCGCAACCTTGTAGGCGATCAGGTTCGCGTGGACCGCAGTATAGCCCGCTCCGTAGAATTTTCCGATTTTCGAGAACAGGAGATCGTAAGAATCGAGCTGATAGCTCAACCCGTACAGGAGCACGCTTATCGCCAGGAGGGTGGATATGTGCGCCCTGGCGAACAGGGAAAATTCGATCCGTGCGTTTTTCAGGAGTATGCCCCCGTTGAAAATATGGAACACTATGGAAAAAAGCAGGGTGATCACCAGCGCCGACATCAGCCAGCTGTACAGAAACCTCAAAAAGGGGAGCCTGAACACGTAAAAACCCATATCCAGCCCGAAGATGGGGTCCCTGGGGAACCCCGTGAAGGGGACCGCGTTGGTGAAAAGAAGGTAGTCCTTCCAGAATGCCGAGGCCGCTCCGCCCATCATGAAGCCGGCCACCAGAACGCCTATAGCCAGAATTATGAACAGGGCCCGTTTCGGAGACCCGAGAATCGGGAGCTGGAGCCGGTTCAGAATAGTGCTGGTGAAAATGCGCCCCTTGCCGCCGAGCAGGCGTATGAGCAGAAAGTTCAGGGAGAATATGGCGATGAAGATGAATCCGAAAAGCAGGTGTACGTTGAATTTCGTGAAAAAGAGCACCTTGAAGATGTTGAGGCCCCGGTGCATCCCGAACCATACGTAATCGGCATAGATTCCGGACAGAATGGAAAGCAACGCATACACGAGTATAAAGGCGACAACGCCGACTATCAGTTTTTTATTCATACCTCAACCATTGGTATCAGGGAATTGATGAAATTCAGAAAAAATACGTGGATACTATCATTAACCTCCTGTCGGTTAATCAAGCTATTTTTTTTCGTTATTTTAGGGAATAAATCAGGCGGCATAAATTACATTTCAAGTGTAGGAGTCTTCTTTATCATGATATTA
>CAZHAD010000006.1:0-47244 GCA_964529965.1 uncultured Leptospirales bacterium
ATTTTAGATAATAAAAAACTACTCATTTTTGACTGCGACGGGGTTCTTTTCGATTCACATGAAGCAAACCTCGCGTACTTCGACCGTTGCATGGAAGAGGCCCACTACCCTCCGGTTGGAAAAGAGCTGCGTGAAAAGGTGGTGTATATGTCGGTGCGCCAGCTTATCGACGAGATTATCAGCGATCAAACAGAAGCCGAACGAGTCTTCAGGACTTGCCAAGAGATTGATTATTCAACCTTCATCCCGAAACTCGTTCCTTTGTTCGATTTCGACATGGTTTTGGCTCAATTGAAGCGACACTATCATCTTGCCATTGCCACAAACAGGGGTAAATCGCTCGAAGCCTTGTTCGCCCATTTCAATCTTGGTCGATATTTCTCCTTCCGTGTATCCACTCTTGAAGCCATGCCCAAACCTGATCCGGACATGCTCTTGAAATGTCTGGTTCGCTTCAGGGTCAAAAAATCGGAGACGGTATTTTTAGGCGACTCCATTTCGGACCGCGATGCAGCCGCAAATGCGGGGATCGATTATATCTGGGTCAGAAACGAACAAGAGGAACCGAATATCTCATCTGTGGAGGAACTTGTGCAATACATACAAGTTTAAATATAAGAAAGCAACGACGAATAATCGTTATCAATTTTAAGCATATCCAGCAATTCAGACACCTGGCCCCGGTGATGGGTCTGATGATTAAACATGTGCATCAGAACTTTCCATATCTCCTTTTCAATTTCTTCGCCCTTATGATTTTTATACCTCAAGGCCTTTTCGTAATCCGCTTCCTGCAAATCATTTACAAATTTGTCAATGGCTTGATCAACCTCCCCTCGTAAGTTTGAAAGCTTTTCACGGTCGCCACCGAGATCTTCCTTTAATTTAGACAGATCGATGGAGGGAATTATTGTTTTTTCCAGACTTGGAGATTTTTCGAATACCTTGGCGATTCGCTTCATCCAGAACAAATCTGAAACCATGATATGAAACAATGTATCATAAATCGACGTGTGGTATACCTCGAATTTCCTCGTGAGCTGGTCATCAGGCAAGCCAAGGATAATACCATAGAGGTTTTTATTAACATTCTGGTTATATTTTGCATATGAATAAAATACGTTTTTCATTGTTCCTCCTTTACTTTGTTTTAATCAAATTTTTTCACTACAATAAAAGACCTAACTTGTACCCTTCTGCAGGAAAAAGGTTCCCATTTCCTTCCATAAAATACTCAATATTATCAATACATGCAAAAAATAAAATACCCGAGCAATACCGGCGTGCCAGGACAGGGTATTTTTTCGCACAATGCTTATGCACCTCAACCCCGGAGCTCGGGACGGGGTCTTCGGGTGATGCGATAAGAAAACTCAGCAGCAATCTACGAAATTTTATTACGCAAGGTTTTGCACTCGTAATAACGAAGCTTTGCTTCGGAGTATTCTTACACAGCAATAAAAACTTCAAAGCAAGCTACAAAGTTTTCTCTTGGATAATGGTTTATCCTTTCTTCCATGTAAAAAAGTGATTAATTTTGTATAAAAAGATATTCGCATATCCCAAAAAACTATAATAATTAACTATTATGCAGATTTATGTGACATAACAGATATAAAACAAATAAAAAACCCATCTGGATGGGCTTTTTATTTGTTTTATATACTAAATGTTCCGATATTATATATGAAAAAACCAGGATATTTCAACGGAGGGAAATAACTATGAAACTAACAGAAAACCCACTCAATATAATAATTCCTTTAATTTCTATTATAATTTTAATCGCTAATTGCTCAAATCCAGCGGGAAAATCGTATCTCCCGCTCCTGCTTGGATCAAATTCTCAAGAATTTCAAGACACCTCATTGAGTAATGACACATCCATTTCCACAAGTATCGGTAAGATACAGGGAACCGCAATCATTGAGATACCTTTCGGCACAACTGTTGAAAGCCTGAGAGCCGCTATACAAATCGCCCCTCATGCGATTTTTGAAATAGTTGATGCCGACGGTACGACTCCCGCCGCGACTTTGTCGCGAAATTGCCTGGTAGCGGTAACCGCTGAAAACGGCACCGAAGCATTGTATACCCTGTACATATTGCCCGACCCGGCCATCCTGGCCGAATGGATAGGCTTTGACCCTGCATCGCCCGATTACACGATCATCAATGCCCGGAATGTGGATGGATACGATGGCAATACGGGAGCCCTCCAATTTGACGGAGATCCTGACACCCTCGATTATGTGATTATACCCGACAGCGATGCTCTGACCCTCGGAAGCAGCGGCACGGTTGAGGTGCTGTTCAGGGCGGATACGATTTTCCCGTTCGCCGGCATAGTCCACAAGGGCGAGAAAAAAGACTTCAGCGATGAATCCTGGGGCCTGCAGCTTTATTATTACCAGAATTCCCAGTCGCGCCTCCTTTTTTTGATCACGGGCAATGACGGGAACTGGATCGGCGTGCACGGCTCGTTCGATATAGTCCCGGGGCAATGGTACCACGTCATCGGGACATGGGACGAAACATCACTGCGTCTGTATGTAAACGGCGTTCTCGACGGGAGTGTGGCCAACACTACGGGCAGGGTACGGGATACGGATGGCGGGTTGATAATCGGCGCACAGCTTTCCGAAATCTACAACGGGTCTTATGGAAATCTCGGTTGGAGCGGTGTGATCGACCGGGTCATCATCAGAAGCGATTCGGTAAGCGATGAACAAGTGATGAGCTCATACCGTGGTCTTTAAAAGCATAGAAACGCTGGCAAAAAAAATTAATGTAACCGTTGACTGGACCAGGACGGATTAAAAATAGAGCACCGATATGACTACTGAATGGCGCCGCATTCACGGCATTTGCGGCCGCCGCGAAAAAGTATGGATCCGCACGTCGAACATGAAAAGAGTTTTTCCTCGGCCTTGACCCATTCCTCGGTGCCAAGTCTACGCCACTCCGGCACGGCGCGGAGAATATTCTTTTTTCCTTCAGGCACGGGGAAGGATTCAACTTTATTGCAGGGAAATTCAGCACACTGGTGGCAGCCCTCATGACCCTTTTCAATTGTACAGCTTTTAATAGGACACGCTGAACAATACCAATACACCATGGATGAGAGGCAGCCATGACACGCGATTTTATCGGGCAATTCATGGTAAGCCGCAGCCAGTTTTTCCTTCAACTTCCGGTCATTTTTTACCGTGGCATAATATATGCCGCACACACCGCAGTATAGTCCGCAGGGGGAAATAAGATCTTTGTTGAGCATACTTTCCTCGTAATTTTTATAAATATTTCCACGTGTTTTCGTTATTATTTATAGCGCTACCTGCAAAAAAATATTGTTGTTAATATAAACCTACTCCATATGAACAACCAACAGATAAAAAATTTCTATATTAGGTGCCAAAACAAAGCGGTCTCCCATAGATACCATCTTAATTCATGGCAAACAGGCTTTTAATATCGGTCCTGCTTAGCAGATTGCGCAGCCATTGAACCGTGTCGGGTCCCTTGAAAAAAGGCTGCCCCTTGAACAGGGCGAGAAACTCATAATACGAGCTCTCGAGATCCCTGACCGAATCGCCCAATACCTCTTGTATGGCGCCGAAAGAATCACGATTCATTGCAAGATCTCTTATATCGATCATGCCGGCTCTGATGAGAAAATCGGTTTGTTTTGCGCAGGTGCAGGGATTGTTCTCATGCAAGAGGCTGCAATTGCTGTCGAAAAAATTAAATACTTTTTTGCGCGATCGGGACAAAATTTTACGAAAATTCCCCCTGGAGATGCCGCATATTTCGGAGCCAATGCGATCAGTGACATCAAACAGCACTCCAAGGATGAATATGATACGTTCCATCCGAGAAAGGCATAACAATATGCAGAGGACGCATGATGTCTTTGTCTCCTCCGCGATGAGTGCATGTCCAGGGCGAAAGGATTTTCTCGTATCAGGGTGTAAATCGATATGTTCGCCATGGTTATAGCTCAATACAATTTCCGAGAAAAATTTTTCCTTTTGATTGTATTTCAAATTCACGATATGATTTACAACGATTCGATACAACCATGTCCTGAACGCGGCCTTATGAGAATCATACGTCGAAAGTTTGGTTATTACCTTGATCAATACTTCCTGCGTTATGTCTTCGGCACCGTGAACGTCGCCGGTCATGGTCAATGCGATATTGTAAATCCAGGACTGATGGCGCAGGATGATCTCCTCCAGGGCACCGGTATCGCCTTTCAATGATCGCGCGATGAGGTCGATATCGTTTGAACAGTCGCCAGTTTGTTCCTTAAATGGATTGTACATGGTTTTTCCTGTTTATTTCTGTTTCATTTCCTGATACCGGAAATAAATTCAAGTGTGACACGACAATGACATTTTTCTACAACAAAATTCTCTTCAGGTCCTCCTGCTTTTTGAGCAGATACTGTAATATTTTATTTATATTGCTAAATAGTATTGACAACAATATTCTCCGGATTTAACCCCCACTTACAAGTGGAGGAACTGGCGGATGATCGTAAAAGCATATCTCATCCTTGAAGACGGCGCAATATTCGAGGGCACCATGTTCGGTTACGAAGGCGAGACGATGGGCGAGGTCGTGTTCAACACCTCGATGAGCGGATACCAGGAGGTGCTCACCGATCCCTCATACGTGGGCCAGATCGTGGCCATGACCTATCCGATGATCGGCAACTACGGCGTCAACGACGAGGACGTCGAATCCGACCGGATTCAGGTAGCGGGCTTCATAGTCAAAGAGTACAGCAAAACCTATTCGAACTTCCGGGCCGTCGGCTCACTAGCAAATTACCTGATCAAGGCCCGCGTTCCGGGAATCGAGGGCGTGGACACGAGAAGGCTGACCCTCCACATCAGGGACAAGGGCGCGCTCAGAGGGGGAATATTCTTTGATACGAAAAATGCCGTGGAACGGCTGCTCAACCATCCCGGCATGGAGGGTTTGGATCTTGCGACCGGCGTTTCATGCAATGAGCCCAGGGACTTCGGTGAACAAAACCCCTCGCTACCGCTGGTGGGGGTGTATGATTTCGGCGTGAAGCTCAATATCCTCCGCATGCTGGTTAAATCGGGCTTTTCAGTGCGGCTGTATCCGTCCAAAACCCCTGTTGAGCAGGTCGTTAGGGAGGGAGCGAAAGGAATTCTCCTGTCCAACGGACCGGGCGATCCGGACGCGATTTCTTATTGTAAAGAACTGGTGAGAGAAATCATGAAGCGACGTATACCCTGCTTCGGGATATGCCTGGGCCATCAGCTCATCGGGCTAGGTTTGGGCGGCTCGACCTACAAGCTCAAATTCGGCCACCGGGGCGCTAACCAGCCGGTCATGAATCTTTCAACAGGAAAGGTCGAGATATCGACCCAGAACCACGGCTTCGCCGTCGATTTTGATTCATTGAAAAACAATCCGGGTGTCGAGATAACGCATATCAATCTGAACGACCGTACGGTCGAGGGACTCAGGCATACATCGCTTCCGATATTCTCGGTTCAATATCATCCTGAAGCGAGCCCGGGACCACACGACTCACGCTATCTGTTCGATCAGTTCTGCGGCCTTATCGCCGGATGAAAATTCGGCCATTTTCTTATTACGTGCACGCTCGTCGCCTTGAACGACGCCACCAGGTCTCTTCCCTTAATAATGCCAAGAATGTCCATTGACCTGCCGGTCACATACGCCATAAGCGTAAATCCGCAATCCAGGTATACCTTCTGAAAATATCCGAGCGGAACCGTTTTCACCACCGTACACCGGAAGGAATTGCGGGCGCTGGTGTCCGGGGACATTGAGGAAAGGATTATATTCTCCGGATGGATGCAGAATGTAACATTCATTCCAGGCTCGACACTCCCCGCAACATTGACGGTCATGCCGTTCACCGAAACAGAGAACACCCCATTGTCCGAGCCGGTGACCTTTCCGGTCAGGATTGTCTCAGTACCGATAAAGGATGCGACAAACTCATCGGCGGGCGTCTGAGTAATTTCGGTCGGTGTACCCGTTTGCAGGACCGCGCCCTTGTTCATAATGATGATCTCATCGGCAAGTCGCATGGCTTCACTTCTGTCGTGGGTTGCAAAGATGACGGTGATCCGCCTGCTACGGATGATCCGCTCCAGATCGCTGATGAGCGATTCCCTCGTCGGCGCGTCAAGGGAGGAAAAAGGCTCGTCCATGAGCAGAATCTCCGGGCGAACGGCAAGGGCCCGTGCAAGGTTTACGCGCTGTGCCTCTCCGCCTGAAAGGCTCGAGGCCCGGCGCTTCCATAAATGGGTTATGCCGAAAAGCTCAGCCATCTCTTCCGCTATGGAGCGGATATCATATCGTCTCATCCCCCTGATATTGAGACCTGAGGCGATGTTGCGGTAGACCGAGGTGGAGAAAAGTAAAGGCTCCTGGAACACCAGTGAGAGCTTTCGCCGGTATTGATTGATTGACCTGCCGTGAAGAATGCTTCTGTCGCGGTACAGAATGTCTCCCGAGTCGGGCTTTACGAGACGCATGAGCGAAAGGAGGAGCGTCGTCTTGCCCGCACCATTGGGCCCGATGAGGGACACGATCCTGCCTTCATGAAACGCCATGCAGGGAACCTTAAGCACGAATTGGTCGCCCCTTGAAACGAGGAGATCCCTCAATTCAATGACCGGCTGGCTCATGGCGTCTTGCGCTGCTGAATCGTGGTAAGAGTATAATTTACCGCAAACGCGAGTACGAGCAGGATGATCCCCAGGGAAATAGCAAGCGCGAAATTCCCCTTGCCGGTTTCCATCACCGTGGCGGTGGTGAGAACCCTGGTGTATCCCTTGACGTTGCCCCCGACCATTATCGATGCGCCGATTTCGGACACGACTCCGCCGAAGCCCGCCATGATTCCGGTGAGCATGGGAAGGCGCGCCTCCCTCATGAGGAGCAGGAGCAGCTGAACCCTGGTTGCACCGAGTGCCAGAATCTGCAGCCGCAGCTTCTCGGGAAGATGCTGCATCGCCGACAGCGTAATCCCGGTGATAATCGGCGTTGCAATAATGGTTTGAGCGATGACCATTGCGGCGGGCGTATACAGAAGCCCGAGGCTTCCGAGGGGCCCGCTCCGCCATATCAGGATGGTGATGAATAGACCGACCACGACCGGAGGCAGACCCATGCCGGTATTGACCATGGCCACGATGAATCTCCTTCCGGGAAAGCGGACAAGCGCGATTACGGTTCCGGAAATGATTCCGATACCGGTGCTCACCACCGTGGCCGTGCCGGAAATCTTCAGCGTGAGGAGGGTGATGGCCACCACCTCGGGATCAAGGCCTGAAATCAGATGATAGGCCTTGATTAAACCATCCAGAACAAGATCCATGGATTGCCGTCCTTTTCAGAGCATGCTGATGTCATTCCGATCATTTAACCGCATCAGGAAAGAATAACTGTGATCCGTATTGAGCAACGCCGAATCGCCCGATCATCTTCTGGGTTTCCGGTGAAATTAAAAAGCGGGCAAAGGCGCGCGCGCCCTCTCCATTTATCTTGGGGAATTTTTTTTCATTGATTTCAATGACATGATAGATGTTCAGAAGGATTTTATCGCCCTGGAAGAGTATTGCCATGTCCATATTTTTCCTCAGTGCAAGGTATGTCGCCCGGTCGCTGAGCGTATATCCCTGCTTCTCGTTGACCACGGCCAGGGTCTGCCCCATGCCGAGTCCGGTCTCCTGGTACCACCTGCCCTTTTCAGGGCTTGCGCCGGCTTTTTTCCATAGGGAAAGCTCCTTCACATACGTGCCCGAATTGTCTGCACGAGAGATAAACAGCGACCGGGCAAGGGCTATTCTTTTGAACGCTTCCACAGCCGATCGGCAGTTTCTGACCCCGGCAGGATCGCTTCTTGGCCCAACTATCACAAAATCGTTGTGCATCACGATTCGCCGGTTGACCCCAAAGCCCTGCTTTATGAATTTTTCCTCTGCGGCAGGAGAGTGGACCAGCAGAACATCCGCCTCGCCTCGCTCTCCCATGGCCATCGCCTGGCCGGAGCCCACCGCGATCGTCTTGAGACGGTATCCGGTGCGTTTCTCAAATGCGGGTACAAGCACGTCAAGAAGACCGGAATCCTGAGTGCTTGTGGTCGTGGCGAGGATGACATCCTTTTTTTCCGCCACTGCGGGAAGAACCGCGGCACATGCGGCGATAACTATCAATAACAGAATCTTTGTTGTAAGACGATACATGTTCCTAACACCTTTGCTCATTTGATGTTGAAAAGACTTCAATATAAGTCCACTGTTTTTTCGGTTAAACTCTGCCGAAGCGATTCATATATTTTCTCATCCCTGTCTCTGGAATGCAGTAAGCCGGAAGTCATCGATAATGGCATGAGCCTGCTGGTGAACCTTCATGATTGCGCCATAACCGGTAAGCCCTGCGAAAATCTGGATAACCTTTTTCTTTCTCTGATCCTCTATAAAAAGCTTATTTGTTTTAAGCGGGTTTTCCCATTCCGAATCTCTCAGCTCAAGAAGCTCTTCACAGAATCCGGAAATATCGTAAAGCAGAAATGCAGACTCTTTGAGATATTCATTTTTGTCTTTCTCGATTTCAATCTCCTGCACGTCGGGCCGCCGGAGCTTCGCGATGTGATCTTCAATCCTCGGACTGGAGAGCGCCCCACGGGGAACTGCGAAATTCTGAAGGCTTGATTCAAACTGCATGATCCTGTCCCTCAAGCTCTTTTCGGATACCAGAACGAACAGAATCTCGAAATAATAAAGCGCAAAATCCGAGAGCGCTCCATATAAGTGAGAAATTTCCACACCGGCCTTAGGATGAAACCTGATCTCCGGATACTTTTTTATGCGGAACAGCTGTTCATCGATGATTTGCTCCACCTGCTCGGCAAAAGATTTTACGCTTTTTTTCTTTTCATATCTGTTTTTGATCTGCTCAAAATTCGATATCTCGGCCAGAATGAATCCTTCCATATTCATCTTATTTTTAAGAGCCATGATAAGCCTTTCCTCAAATGCGTCGCGGTTGAACCAAGTGGGATTCTTTTTGGAATATTCCGTATATTTGTTCCTCAACTTCCATATGAGTTTGTTAATTTCATCGTCAGACATCGCCATGGTCCGTCTAACCTCTATATGAATCTTTTTATATATTCACGAACCGTTTCTTTAAGGAGCTCATTGAAAACCGGATCCTGCTCCTTGGAATACAGCTCAAAGAGCCCCAGCAGGGATTGTTTATCATTTATTCTCTTGACCGCATACAGGGCCGCTGTTTTTACGTATAACGGCTCTGCTCTGCTTAAGACCTCAAGCAGGCCTGTCAGAGCCAGCCTGTTCCGGTAATGACTCAGAGAATTACATACCTCCGCCCTGACCCGGAAATCCGTGTCGTTCAGTGCGCGCAACAGCGTCGACAGGGCCGCGTTGGTTTTTGTATTGCCGAGAACATAAGCTGATTTGATCCTTAGATCAGCGTTGGAATCGGTAAGCAAAATCTTCTCAACACCCCTGATATCGCCTGCCATTTTGAAATGAGAGAGGGTTTCAATCAAAAGCTCTTTTATCTCGCGGTCATCCTCAGCCAAGAGACGTATGGATAAAAATTTTGCCGAAACGGGCGCCCCGATCATTGCTAAAGCCTTTACGCTCTCACACCTGACTTCCCTGTTCCTGTCATTAAGCATGTGATGAAGCATCGATATCGATCCGATATCCCTGAAAACACCGAGTGCTTCAATAGCCGCGATCCGTACCTCGTCATTTGTATCATTAAGCGCGGTATTTCGGATCAATCCCGCTGATTCGCCTACCCTGTTTACCCGCAGGCAATTCAGGACATAGATTCTGACGGATTTACTTTCGTCATGCAGCATATTTGCAATAAACGAATAAAACCGGCGGTCATACAGGTAGTGCATCGCTTCCAAGAAGTAGATACGATGCACCGGGCTGGAGCTTTCAGCCATTTTTAGAATCACAGGATACAGCCGATCATCCCCGATCTTTTTCAAAGTCCGCGCCGCAGCCTGTCTGACCACATAATGGGGATTTATCAGATAGCCTGCAACAGGCATGACGAACCGCCTGTCATTATATTCGGACAAGGCGTTGATGATTTTCACCTTCGTGCCGGTCATCCACGAACTTTCCAAGACCTCAAGCCAACGGGATGTCACGGCATCGGAAGGATACAGCCGAAGCTTTTTAATGTATTCCTGTTGCGTATCCTCGTTTTGGTCTTGTAAAATGCCGTGTATAATATCGGCTATGTCGGTTGAAACATCCTTTTCTTCCGAGTGTAATGCGGCCGGCCGTACAATCAGCACAAAGAGAATAAAAAAAATTATTCTTTGGTTAGGGCGGTTCTTGATCATAAATTTTATCAGGAGAGGAGTAAGCGACGGCCGTTTCCCCCGTCGTCCGTAATGATCGAAATTTTATCTACAGGCCCGATGGCATATTCCATATGCAAATTGCCTGACTTGACGAGCTCCGGCGTACGATATTGTAAAGATTTCAATTATTATTGAGCTGAAATATTAAAAAATCTCCGCCTACTTTAACACGCCACGAAGGTAGTACTTAGATATATTTTCTATAAGATTTGCATCCAACGCATTCTTTTTCCTCTTATTATATTCATATATAACGAGCAAAACACCCCCGACGACTAATGTCGCGACCACGTCCGGCATGAGGTTATGCTTAAATATGCCCTTTTTCATCAATTCTTCTATTTCAGAAGTTACCATTTTTTCAATTGATATAATTGAATTGTTTATCCTTTCATTAACTTCATCGTCTACCCCGACGATTTCTTTAAAAATAAGCTTGATGACAATCGGTTCACTCAGAAGCACGGAAATGCAGGTGGATAATCTTTTATTTATAAATTCGAGAATAAGTTCGGATGTCGGATTCCCGCTGAAAAATTCATTAAAGTCCTCTTGGTCAAATATATCCTCCATTTTCTCCAGCACCACGTCTAAAATCGCGAATAGAATCTCTTTTTTATTTCGAAAGTACTGATATACCGTGCCTCTTGCGATATTCAGCTTTTCACACACTTGACCGATATGGGTGCTCTGAAAACCTTTGTCCATGAACATCTGTTTCGCCGTATTGACAATCTGCTGCCTTCTTCTTTCTCCCTTCGGTGGCATATAACCCCTCAACTTGACCTTAATGTGCTGGCATTTTTATGATTTGAAGAATTTTTTAATATCCTAATCTCCTCTTTAATAGGAATTAACAAATCTTTCAATTCCCTAATGATTTTATCTGCCTGTTCCTGCAATTCCCTGCTCATGATCATCTCCAATTATATTACCTTATCGATCATGATCTGTCTTCTCTTTATATACAAAATTATCCCTGCCCTCTTATTCTCAGACACTTCAATACTTTGACATGGCATCGAAGAGCACGCCTATAAATTGGCATCTTTGTATAATTTAATATAAAATTTAATATATAATAACAAACGCGATATTGTGTATATAAAAACTATATTGTTGTTGAGGTCAACAATTTTTCATTATTATCCAGTTTTTTTATTTAAGTATTTTCGGAATAATTCGGAGGAATTTTGCAGATACATATTTTAGAAAGAATAAAATAACACAGCCCCGGTGTTGAAAGCTTTCATTGTCCGGGGCTGTGATTTACCGCATTGAATCTGTTCATTACATTTCCCATATACGAAAATTATACGGCAGTATTGACGGATAATCCGAGAGAATTCTTATCGGTATGAATTCTCAGTTTGGATCCGATGAGCATATAGAGGAAATTTTGCATTTCCTGCAGATTCATTATCACCTGTTCCCTGACTTCATCACTCACATCGCTGTTTTTCCCAACAATGTAAGGGAATTCCATCGAGGCCGGAACCGGTTTGGTAGCCCTGTCGGCATTAGGGTGAGAACCGGGTAATGAATATGGTGTATTAATGGGGAATCTGACATCCATTTCTCTTGCCTCCTTCCATGGATTTTTTCTATTGCTATATTCGACATTTTGCAGGAATTCAATAATAAATTTTTTTTGTTTTTTGTGTAATATTCTAAAGCAATATTTTCTCACGAATAATTCGGAGTTATTCTCGAATCTGGTGTAATTTGTGGATTTTTCCTATTTCTGGCAAGAATCCCCAAATGATCCTCCAGCTAATAATATTATCAATAATTTCTTTTGCCACCATATAGTTCATGAAAAAAGGATAGTTATCGGCAATTCGTTTCCGCAATGGCTTCTTGAGATACTTCTGCACCGCATAGGCACAAATCAGGGACACCGACATCTTAAGAAGCTTCCTCAGATCCACCATATACTCATAATCATATTCCGAAACCCGCACATGAACAACACGCCACTCCCTGTGCCTGCGTCTTTCCTGATACCGCACCATCGTGCCCATGGGGAGGGAATCGGGGACATTTTCCATTACCTTTTTTATGAGGAAGACGATCATTTCTGACCTGGTCATGCCAATCGCACGGGAAGTACGGGAAATCACTTCCAGTATTTCGTAACTCATATTAATTGTGGTTTCCATGAATTTTTCCTCACTCTTTAACGGTATTACTTAATATTATTTACGAACGAAAGTGAACAAATGATAAAAAAAATTGATTCTAAAAACAGTTTAGTCACAGATCATTAATTCCGTCATTACTGATTAATTTCAAAGAATAACGAATCAAAAATAAATTCTTGACAATAACTGTGACATAATGCTAGCCGGATTCCGATGCAGTTAATCGGCGATGATGAATTATCGCCGAGAAATACGATTGCTTCTTTACCGCTTCACCTGAAATGAATCATAATAATATACGTACAACATCAAAGGATTACTTGAGCGTGCAACGAAAGTTTCAATACAGTAGTAATGATTGACTTTCAGATGAGCACTGGCCATCAAACCGAACCATGAGTGCAATGTTTAAAGAAATCAGCCACATTCTGGCAAGAGCCAAGTCTTTACTGGCTGGGTGCGGATGCGAATACGCCGAGATACGTCTTTCCAGCGGATCGGGAACCTTCATTTCCCTGTCCGGCAACCAGATTGACACGGTATCCTCAGGCCAAACCGTTGGTGGTTCAGTGAGGATGCTGTGCAACGGAGCGTTCAGCTTCATATTCTTCAATGACATGGCCCAGATAGAACATTTTTTCAAGCGGGGGATTCAGGTATCAAGACTGATGAAAACCAAAACGAAGACGAAAATCCGCTCATACAAGCCGGTGATAAAAAAATTTCGCACGGAAAAAGCAAAAGATGTGGGCAGCATATCTTTAGAAGAAAAATTCAAGCTGATAAGCTCCTATAATAAAATTTTAAAATCATCGCATTGTATACAGACAACCCGTGCAGTTTACCGTGACCTTCAATCAACCTCAGCCTTTCTGAATACCGAGGGTAGCGAAATACTCTACGACAAAACATACTGCGGTATATCGTTGTCTTCTATCGCGCGAGACGGTGCCGTGATACAGCCTTTTCACGACTCCTTTTCGGGATACGGTGGGTACGAGCTCGTGGAAAACAGGGAGCCCGATGCCGAAAGAGTGGCGAAGACTGCGGTCGACCTTCTTACCGCCGAATCAATTGCCGGAGGAACGTATCACGTGGTCGTGGATCAAAAGCTTGCCGGTGTCTTCATCCATGAGGCGTTCGGCCACCTTTCCGAGGCTGATTTCATACATGAAAATGAACGGCTTAAAATAATAATGGTGAATGGGAAACGACTTGGCCCTGAAGGACTCAACGTGATCGATGACGGCAATATTCCCGGCCTTGCCGGATTCATACCTTGTGATGACGAGGGCGTTCTCCCTGAAAAAACGAAAATCATCAACAACGGTCTTCTGCATGCAAGACTCCACTCACGCGAAACGGCGGAAAAAATGGACGAGGCAGTCACCGGCAATGCAAGGGCCGTGGGTGTAATGAACCAGCCTATCGTACGTATGACCAACACCTACATCGAAAACGGCAGCCATGATATGCAAGAGATATTTGAAGCCGCCGGGAACGGCATCTATGCCGTCGGCGCGATCGGCGGTGAGACGAACCTTGAAATGTTTACCTTTACCTCCGGATGTGGATATGAAATACGAGGCGGAAAGATAGGCAAAATGTACAAAAATATTGTCTTGTCCGGCAATGTATTCACAACCCTGTCGAACATTATTATGATAGGAAATGACCTTCAGATGTTCGGAGGACTGGGAGGATGCGGAAAGGGGGGTCAGAGCCCCTTGCCGGTATCGTTCGGAGGACCGCATATTCTTATGAAGAACATACTTATAGGCGGCGCCAATTGATTGAACAGGTGGTTAACAAACTTTCAGCCAATACAGGATGGTTCGATATCATCGAGATCAGCGGTGTCAGCACCCCCATACAGTTCAGAAACAACCGCCTTCATTCCGTGACCGAGTATCAGAATTCCGGATTCGGGGTGAGGGTGAGCATCAATGGAAAAACCGGGTTCTCCTACACCAATGACGCATCCGGCCTCATGGAAGCCGCAGATCGCGCAGAGGCGACTTCGAAATTCGGCGATATTGAAGACTTTGAATTACCTTACATTACCAATACGGATTTCGAACCGTATGATCCGCGGATACATGGCTTTGACATCGCCGCTGAGATCGACAAGGCGGAAGATGCGATGAGCGCCATACTCCGAAAATTCCCTGAGGCGAATATTGAAAGCCGGATAAACGGATCACACGGAAAGATTCGAATCATCAACTCAAACGGTGTCGATCAGGTATATAAAAGTTCGCGCTATGCAACATATCTGTCCGCAATGCTTTTTCTTGATGACGGCTCAAAAATCGAGATATGGGAGGGGGCCTCCGCCCTAGCTCCGGCCTCATATAACCTTCTGATAGAAAAAATCACGGATAAATTGTATAATGCAAGGATAAACAAAAAAACAGCCGGGGGCAAAATTGCGGTCTTGGCATCACCGAAGGCCACCGCGAGAATGATCGGGATCGTATCCGCAGGCCTCAACGCGGAATCGGTATCTAAGGGGATATCTCCCTTTGCCGGAAAAATCGATAATCCGCTTTTTTCCGATAAATTGACCATTTCCGATGAGCCGGATCTGAAAAACTCACCCTACAGCTATCCTTTCGACGCCGAAGGCGTCGCCGCAAGGAAAAAATTTCTTGTGAAAGAAGGCAGAATCAAGAACTACATCACGGACCTTAAATATGCTCGCAAGCTTAATCTAATACCGGAAGGCAACGGCCAGCGCGGTTATTCCACACTTCCTCATCCCTCGTTCAGCAATATTGTCATTGATAAGGGGGCGGATCCCCATACCAGCTTGTTGAGGAATATTAAGCGAGGAATACTTGTCGACCAATTCATAGGGCTCGGCCAGTCCAATACCCTGACGGGTGACTTTTCAGCAGGTCTTGATCTTGCATATCTGATCGAAAACGGTGAGATCACCGGAAGGGTGAAAGACTGTATGTTGACCGATAACCTTTTTACGCTCCTCGCAGATGAAATCGTAGTCAGCTCAAACAGGGAGCAGATAGGGTCGGTGCTCGCTCCTTATCTATTATTTCCCTTGGTAAACTATACGGTTTAGCATTGAGCTTAAAAAATTGCTTTCCGCGAATTCCATAAATGCAAGGTGGTTTTTAATACTACAATAAGGGAAAGGCCGCATACTGCGCTCGTGTAAACTTACGCGACCCTGTTCGATTTTTTCCGCTCGTGCCTGTCGAGAATTTTTTTTCTCATCCTGATGTTTTGTGGAGTGACTTCCAGAAGCTCGTCTCTTTCAAGATATTCAAGAGACTCCTCGAGGTTGAAGGTTTTTGGTGCAATCAAACGTATGGCCTCTTCCGAGCCTGAAGCTCTCATGTTGGTAAGCTTTTTCACTTTGCACACGTTTACAACGATATCACCTTCCCTGTGGTGCTCACCCACTATCATGCCTTCGTACACGGGTACACCGGGGCCTATGAACAGCATACCGCGTTCCTGGATATTATCCAGTGCGAAAGAAACCGAAACGCCGTCTTCGAACGCCACGAGCACTCCGTGGTTGCGGCCGGGAATCTCGCCGCGAAATTCCTCATATCCCTTGAAGCTGTGATAGAGCATGCCCGTGCCCCTGGTCTCGGTCAAGAACTCACTTCTGAATCCTATAAGACCGCGCGAAGGCACCATGAATTCGAGCCTTGTATATCCGTCGCTGCCCTGCAGCATGTTTGTCATCCCACCCTTGCGCATGCCGATCTTTTCAATAACAATGCCGGCATATTCGGCAGCCACATCGATGATTGCGTGCTCAATCGGCTCGAGTCGAATGCCGTTTTTTTCATAAAAAATGACTTCCGGTTTCGAGACCTGGAACTCGTATCCCTCGCGCCGCATGTTTTCGATCAGGATGCTGAGCTGCAACTCGCCCCTGCCCTTCACGATGAATGAGTCGGACGAATCGGTCTGCTCGACCTTGATGCTTACATTTGTCTGCAGCTCGCGCTGGAGCCTGTCCCAGATGTGTCTCGCGGTCAGGTATTTCCCTTCTCTGCCGGCGAATGGTGAATCATTTACAATAAATGTCATTGCAAGCGTAGGCTCGTCAATTATGATGGATGGAAGCGCTACCGGATTATCCCTGTCCGCAACCGTATCACCCACATCTATGGATTCCATACCGGCCAGGGTTACGATGTCTCCGGCAAAGGCCTCTTCTATGTCGATTCTGCCGAGCCCGGCGTAGGCGAATATTTTTGAAAGTCTTGAAATAATCAGACCTCCCGACCTTTTTATCAATACGACCTCATCGCCCCGTCTGATCCTGCCGTTATGTATCCTTCCCGTGCCCATTTTCCCCAGATAATTATCATATTCGATTGCGGAAGTCAAAAACTGAAAGGGCATTTGCTCATCGCCGCGGGCGTCTTCGACGTATTTGATGATGGATTCAAACAGTGGCTTGAGATCGAGATTACCATCTTCAACCTTTTGGCGGGCGTAGCCCTTTTTTGCCGATGCGAATATGACCGGGAAATCGAGCTGGTAATCCGAGGCGCCAAGCTCGATGAATAAATCGAACACCATATTGAGCACCTCATGGGGACGAGCGTTGGTCCTGTCGATCTTATTGATGACCACGATAGGTCTGTGACCTTCCTTGAGAGATTTTTTAAGTACGTACTTTGTCTGAGGCATCGGGCCTTCAACTGCGTCAACGAGCAGCAAAACCGAGTCGGCCATTTTAAGTATCCGTTGCACCTCGCCGCCGAAATCTGCATGGCCGGGGGTATCGACGAAGTTGATCTTATATCCCTCGTAAGTTAGAGAGGCATTTTTGGAAAATATAGTTATCCCCCTTTCCCTTTCCAGGGCGTTCGAATCCATTACACGCTCCTCAATATGCTGATTGTCCCGGAAAACCCCAGCTTGTTTGAGCATCGCGTCAACGAGCGTGGTTTTTCCATGATCGACATGCGCGATTATTGCGATATTTTTTATTTTTTTCACGATGATTCCTCAAATATTCCTTATAAGTGCCTGGTAACATGCGTCATCAAGTGATGTAATCGACATGTTATCATGAGATTAGCCAGGAATTAAACCCGCTTCCGACACGATTTGTTCCTGAACGTATCAGAAATATCATGCGTGCTGTTTTCAGCAGTGGCGCCGCTAGGAATTTCGACAGCCCGGCGGCAAATTACACCTTATCTTGAAAGTGGATATGCGAATAACCAACCAGAGGGTAAGGTTGTAAAGTAAAATTTTAATTCGGGAGATAATTTTCAAAAAGCAGCGGCATCACAAATTTTTGAAATTATCATAGACAGAACACTTGAAATATTGTAACAAGTGATATATGAAAAATCGTCTCGGATTGCTTTAATCTTTAATGAGTAAGAAACATATAAAAAAACCCATCGCATTCTCAGTCGTCATCCTAATTTTGATATCATTGAGCATATCAGCATCAGCCCGGGAAAAGAAAAATAAACCCTTTCGAATATTCACCAGAAGGCCGAAGGTAGGGCTTGTCCTATCCGGAGGCGGTGCCAAGGGAATAGCCCATATAGGCGTGCTGAAGGTAATAGAAAGGGCAGGGGTTCATATTGACTATATCACCGGCACAAGCATGGGAAGCATCGTAGGCGGGCTGTACGCTTCGGGCTACACCGCGGCGATGCTTGAAAAGATCGTGCTGACGGCAGACTGGGACGACCTGCTCGAAGACAAAGTATCCCGGAGAAGCGTCTCCATTGATGAAAAAAACGATCATGATAAATACCTCGGTTCCCTGCAGATAAAAAAGGGGGGCATACAGCTGCCGACCGGATACAAGCAGGGACAGAAGCTCACCTCGTTACTGTCGTGCCTCACCCTGCCGGTCCAGGATATAACTGATTTCGACAAGCTCCCCATCCCGTTCAGGTGCGTGGCGACCGATATCGTCACCGGAAACGCCTATGTACTTAAAAGCGGATACCTGCCGGACGCCCTGAGAGCGAGCATGGCAATCCCCTCGATCTTCACCCCCATCGAGATCGACAACCACCTGCTTGTTGACGGCGGCATTGTCAGGAACCTACCGGTCTCTGATGTGCGCGAAATGGGAGCGGACCTGATCATCGCGGTCGACGTGAGCGCTCCGTTGTACAAGAAGTCGGAACTGGATTCGATAATCAACATCTTGGACCAGGTCGTCAGTTTCCTGGGAGCACGGAATACGAAGAAACAGCAGCTCCTGGCCGATATTCTTGTCCTACCTGACATCAAGAGATTCACCGCATCGGAATTCAAGCGGGGCGCCGAGCTGATCGCCGTTGGAGAGGCTGCCGGCAATCTCATCCTTCCTGAGCTTGCCACCCTGGCAGAGGCGCAAAAAAAATTTCCCGGAGAAGAACAAAAAATTCAGCCGATAAAAAGCATAAAAAAACTGAAAATCACAAAAATCGAGATACACGGATTGAAGCACGTTTCACGAAATCTTGTCCTGGGAAAGCTTCTCGTCTATCCGCCGGATAGACTGACTCCAGAAGAGCTCATGGATGCGGTCGCGAGGGTGTATGCGAGCGGCTTCTTTGATCGGGTCACGTATCAGATTCAACCTGACGAATCTGCCTATGGGGGCTCGACCCTCATACTATCAGTCGTCGAGGCGAGCGGGATATTCCTGAAACTGGGCTTCAGCTATGACACGGACATGAATGCCGCGGTGCTGGGAAACATCACCATACGCAATCTCGCCGGCGAGGGATCCAGGTTCGCTATTGACGTCAGATTAAGCGAATTCCCCGGAATCCTGGCTTCCTACTTCATCCACACCGGCATTAGAAGGCCCGGGATCGGTTTCGGGGCGAAGATCCATTTTGACAGATTTTATATTTACACCTACCAACTGGGCAACGTTCAGTCAGTGTATGATTATTACAACACCGGAGCCGACCTCGTCATCCAGGCGATTGTATTCAATTCCACTGCTCTTGGGATCGGTGTGCAAAAAGATCTGACATTCATCAGGTCCCAGATCGCGCCCTCCGACCCCCTCAAGGACAATACGGAAGCGCTGAACTATTACGCATATCTCATGTTCGATAACCTGGACGACACCCTGTATCCCACGTCAGGGGTGCAGTTTTACGGCGAGGTGAAATATATAACGAACCACCTGACCATGCTTAAATATAGCGATAAATTTCCGAATTTTTTCAAATATACCGGTAAGTTGAAGGGATATATACCCCTCTATCCAAAACTGGTATCGCTGTACATCGGGTGCACACTTAGTTACATCAACGCGCACGAGCCTTACTATATCTATCCAGACATACTCAGTTCGACCGGTTGGTCTATATACAGAAACAGCATCCCTTTTATCTATGAGAATTATATGGGCGGTCTGTACGAGTATACCAACAACTGCTTCCCCTTTACCGGCCTGAACTTTGTGCAGATTTACGGCAAGCAGATGATTGTCGGCGACGTCGGACTGCAGGCAGAAGTGTGGAAGGATATATATCTGATACTGCA
Organism: uncultured Leptospirales bacterium; assembly: GCA_964529965.1. Classification (GTDB taxonomy): domain Bacteria; phylum Spirochaetota; class UBA4802; order UBA4802; family UBA5550; genus RBG-16-49-21. The sequence continues at coordinate 20,095 of CAZHAD010000006.1, forward strand.
CGGAAGTGTGGGCAGGGTTAAAAGCAAATTTGAAAATCTCTTTAGGAAAAGGAACCTTGTCTGGGATCAGGCTTACGGGGTTATCATACCGAGATATGAGCACCTGAAAAACGACCTGATATATGGATATGGAATCACCATAAGCTACAATTCAATAATTGGCCCGATCGAGGCCACGCTCATGCGCGGAAGCGAATCGAACAAATTCCTTTTTCACTTCAACATCGGATACAGGATATGACATGTATTGCCGGTATGCCCTCACCCGCGCACCCTTTCCCATTAAACTTTGGAAAAAGGAGAGGGTTTCCGTAACAAAAAGCTTTGTCTTTTGCTCCCCCTCTCCTTTTTTCAATTTTCTGATGGGAGAGGGGGCCGGGGGGTGAGGGCATTACTATATGAAACCCATGATTATCAAAGCAAGCGCGGCCGCGACAATGAAAGAAACTACGACAGCCCATCTCCTCGTCCACTTCTCACCCCGTCTCACCCCTTCAAGAACCAGATACTGCGATATTACAAAAGGAACCGACAAAAGAAAAAAAATCAGAACCGCTAAAACGATGTCCTTTCTCATCAAGAAAAAATAGACCGGGACCATGAGCACCGAGAGAATGATGACGGCATTATGATAGCGCAGCAACGCGGGGAATATTCCTTCTTGTGAACCGGGCGGCCTTGACCTTCTCAATTCTACAAAACCTTTAATAGAAACGATGCAGCCGTCGAAAAATGCGACAACCGCGCATGCAAGCCCGAGGAACAATCCAGTCTTATATGTCACCTCGTCGAACAGAAACTGCAACCTGGGCATAAACAGAACCACCAGGCTTGAAAAGCCCGCACCCAGGGACCTCCAGCCAGATGCAAATGCTTTGATACTTTTACTGTATCTTCCATTTATAAATGAAAAAATGAAAAAGGCCGCGAAAATCCCGATCGTGACACAGTAAAACGCGCCCTGATCGTTGACCAGCAGATCATACCCGTGAAAAAGTTGCACCTTCTTGGTGGAACATCCCCTGACGTCGACATATGGGAGCAGAAATGTGAGGATGAATCCCAGATAAAACAATCGCAACATATGAGGCCTGAGCATTAAAGTTATCCCGGCCAGCTTTTCATTCATCTTCATAATGGAACCTCACAGATAAAAAAAAGGTGGGCGGACAGCCGCCTTGAAACGGATCGGGAACGTAATATCAGAAGCCGAACACAATGTCCGTTGTCAGGTTAAAGACGGGATTCGCGGTCAGCATACCCGGCTTGGTCCCGCTTTTAAGCTGATACTCCGCACTGCTGATAAGCGGGTATATTTGTGCAATCCTGTCGCGTGAAAAGAGCTCAGCATGGCGCCAGAAGTTCTCTCGGTTTCTGCTGTATACCCCGGCCCGTAGTGCCGCATCTTCTGCATTTGCTCCGTTTTTGATAAGGGAATGGTAATGCTCGATCATCTCAGCCTGTCGTAAAATCATATACACTATTTTCAATTCAGGTATCCCATCTTCAAATATCTTTTTTAACAGAGAGATCGATCTTCCCTGCTGTTTGAAGAGCGAATCTATGAATTCAAAAATCGAGGTGTCTCTGAGATCGTCGACACAGTTTCGGATCGTATCAATACCGACGGTTCCGGAGGCGCCTGAAAACCGCACCATTTCAATGGCATCATCTATCTTCTTGATGTCGTTTCCCGTGCGCTCGATCAACAGTTCGATCGCCCGGTCTTCGATCGCGAGCCCCAGCTTCTTGAAACTCATATGGATGTAGTGATAAATGTCTTTGTCAAAATATCTCCAGAACTGGATGACCGTGAATGCATTGAGTATATCCGCGTCCATGAAGGAGGGAGGCTTATTCTCAAGTGAGGTCATAATAAGAAGGGTCGAGTCCGGCAGACCGGAAATCAGGTCATGAAATATAAATCGGTTTTTGGTAAATTGTAGACGCTCAATATTATGCATGATGCAAATCCTGCGTGATGAAAACATCGTGGGAGAGAGCGCAAAGTCCGCTGCTGCTGCAAATTCGTCGTTTTCGATGTGGAATCTGGCTCTTGAATCGGCGCGATCAAGGCCTTCCGGAAGCGTCATATCGATGATCCGGCTGATGAATTTATCCTTTTCTCCCTCCTCTTCCCCAAGGAAGAGGTACCTGGAGGCGAGCCTTTTTTTATCAAGCTCCTGCTTGAACTGTTTAGCATTCTGGTACCTTGCCGCCATGAAAACCTCTTTGCCCACTTCTCCTTATCAATGATCGTCACCTGGTCCGCACACCGCACGGTCATCGTTTTGAATAAAATCCTCTTCACCCTGTCGTCCGGTACGTATTTGTAACCCAAGGGTTCTGTATCTAGCAGAATATCGTGAACTTTTTTTTATCATACCATAATTTTGCTAAACTTTTCGTTATACGCAACCGAACATATAAATAATCATTTTACACTCTATCGGTCTTCCTTTGATACTAAAGGGCGGTCATTAAAGAAAGACCTAATGCAACAAATGGGATAGCAACCCTATCCCATTTTTTATTGCATTTTTATTCTTCCATAATTCGAATCGTTTCGGTAATTCGGTAAATCTTTTCAATATACTCGCGTGCCGGTCTATCCCAGTAATATACGGATCTCTGCGCGTTTTCTCTGGCTTGAAAAATCACCGGCTCGCTGTTTTGGATAAAGAACTTCCTGGCGCGCTCCATGCAATCGTAAAAGGCCCACGAATTATAATCGGAAAAAAGAAACCCGTTCCCCTCTATGATGTCACCCGCCACACTGATGGGAAACACCGTGTCACGCAGCCCGCCGGTTGCGCGCGCGACCACGATATCGCCCGCAGCCAGCGCTTCGAGCTGGGATATGCCCCCCGGCTCCTGCATCGACGGCATGACGAAAAGATCTGATGAAAGGAGAGGCACGGAAATATCCTGGAATCCGAACGATACGTGTACGCTATCAGGATAGTACTGGCCGAGCAGATAGAGCCCGTGGGCGATCTCTTCTCCCCTTCGGTCCCCGGACGACACCGCTCCGCCGATGATACCCTGATAACCGAGGTTTTTGAATACCCCCGCGGAAGCCTCCAGGAGGAGCTGAAAGCCCTTTTGTTCGGATATGCGGTGGATGAAGGTGAAGACCGTGAGATCAGGGTCAGGCGTCAGTCCCCTGCTTACCTGCAACAGGAGCTTGTTTCGCATCCGTCTGACAATCCCGCGGCGCACCGGATCCTGCAGCGATTCAACGGCGTTCGGCCCGTCGAATATCTCGGGATAGCGCGTCTCGATCTTTTCTTCAAGCGCGCGATCGGCCTTTATCTGCTCCAGGAGCTGCGGATGAAAGCGCGCTACGAACTTCAAGCCGTCGAACTTTTTTATGATGCTGGCCCTGAAATCCCCCCCGATCGCGTTGCTGATGCCGATAACGTTACGAAGTATCCTTTCAAGCCCGTCGCAGGCGTATTCTATCTGCTTCGCATACGAGGGGCTTACGGTAATATTCCTATCGGCGAATCTGATTCCCGCGGCCATGCAGTTGAGACGGTCCGGGAATACCGGATCGCAGAAGTCGCCTGCCATCCAGGAGGGAAGGTTGAACAGGTTAAAGAGATCGAAGCCGCTTTCCCAGCGGTTGTACGCGTCGAAATACTGCCATCCTCCGTTGTGGATTATGTGCAGAAAGGTGTTTCTCCTGAAATTCGGATTATCCATATAGTACCGATCGCTCTTCACGATGGCGTTGAATATCCCCGCATACGCGTCGTTCGTGAAGGTGTAGCTTGGTTCGAGGTTGAACGCGACGATGACCTCGACGCAGGCTCGGGAAAAGGCCACCCGCCTGCGGATTTTTTCCATTCCCGTATATCCCCAGTACAGGCCGTCGAAAAACTCATAGTGATCGAGCAGGTAATAATGGATTCCCTCGACCTCGGCATGATGCACTCCCACCTCATACTCGTCGCCCATGATTCTAAACCGGACGTTTATGCCCGTATACTTCAGGGAATATTTCTTCACCGCATCATGCATCTTCCTCACGGAGGTATCGTCTCCGTGCTTGTAATATCCCGATATCACATAAACCTTCTCACCATGCTTGACGAGCTCCCTCGGAAGCTCATACACCACGTTGGCGAGGCCGCCGCTCTTTGAGAAGGGCTCTGCCTCCGCCGACATGAAGACGAGAGCTCCGCGGCGATTATGCTCGATGAGGTATGCGCCGAGGGCGGCGATGATCTCCTCACCTTCTTCGGCCATGCGGCGCGCGTATCCCATGACCTCCGACGGCTGGAGAACCTTGTTATGAGCCAGGTAGAAGACAGCGCGCTTCAACCCCAGATCAAGGAAGGAACGGTGCTCCTTCCAGAAGTCATGGATCAAATGCTCTTTTATGAATGCGATCGCGGTCTCGTACGTGCCGAAGTTTTTCGCAAGCTCGGAAAATGAAAAATTTTTGTGGATCTCCTGGACGTTGGACAGGCTGCAGAGGCGGAAAAAGGAATCGCGTATGAATTCATTGTAGTGCTCCGAAATTTCGACCGGCTCCAGCTTGAGAAGCTTCACCCGCTCGGTAAAGGAAACGACCGTGTTGATTCTGCTTATTGTAAGCTCCGCGCCGGTGTAGTAGTTGAAATGACCCGTGAGGTTTGAGTACAGGGGATCGGAAAGCCGGTAATAGCTATCCGGGAGGATGGGGAGCACCGGATTGTCGAACTGAATGGAGGCGTTCTGGTTTGAGTCCGCAAAGTTGAACGCGCCGATCCAGATGCCGGTATCGACGAACTTGACCGATGCCGCCACCATGTTGTTGTTCGCCCACACCAGGTAGCCCCTGCCGAGCTCTTCGCGGTGAAACTTATACCACTCCGCGTAAAAGGTCTGAAGGCTCCGGTGCGCCGCGTACTCGAACTGGTTCCAATTGACGTAGATGTTGTCGAGATAGACCTTCCATCCCTCGCCCTCGGCGCTTCCCTCGTAGTCCATGATCGCGCTGCTCATGAAGCAGGTGAGTCCCACCGCCGCGCGGAGACCCCTGAGGCCGAAGGTGTTGAGCGCGCGGCGCTCGTCGTGGTTCCCCAGTATCCCCAGCATCTCCGTGCCTTCCGGAAGCGAGGACGGGAAATAGGTGTCGTACACGTGGTAGATCTCCCGCACGTCGGTCTTTCCGTGGATGATATTCTCGCATATTTTAAACAGGGACGAGTTGTAGGGGACCAATCCGGTCCGCGTGAGGAATCGCTCGTGGCCCCAGTAGCACTCCGCGATGTTCAGAAAATAATCGCGGTTCAGATCCCTTAGCTTTTTCTGGACCCTCAGCATGATGAAATAATGGATCGGCACCGCGATCAGGTCCCGGCAGGCTGAGTCATAATACCCGGTGGTGATGAAGTGGTCGTCCTCGCGTTCATTGACGATGATCGTTCCCTCCACCATGTCGGCGGGGTCCCTCTTCCTCTCGTATACGAAGGGGAAGTTGTTCTTCTTCATCATTATCGGTACCGCATGGGCTGAATCGAATCGTATGCCGTCTATCTTGAATTTCTCGATAAGCGTCGTGATCGAATCAGCCAGCCATTCCCATATCTCGAACTTCCGGTAATTCAGAAGCTTGCCGTCGTTCCATGAGCCATAGCGCCCGTCGGTCGAAGCGCGGATCACAAGATTTCCCGAATCGTCGTAGGTCCGCACCGAATAGGCGTCGGGGAGGAGCCCGCTCGAACGGTTGATGTGCGGAATGATGTCGACGATTATCCTGATGCCGATTGAGTGGGCTTTGTCAACGAGCTCGATGAACTCCTCCTCGCCGCCCAGCGTGGGCTCGATGTCGACGAGGCTCATCGGAGAAAACGGGGAAGGGGATGTTGCATATGACGTCCAATCCTCGCGGTTGCGGCCCCTCGTCTGCACTCCCAGAAGATAGAGGGAGGTAACGCGGTAATTCCTCTTTATATCCTCCAGGTGCGCGATGATGTCTGAAAAGCGCCCGAGTCTGATCACCTCTCCATGCTCGTTATATACCAGGCCCGGATGGCCGTCACGGTCATACCAGTACGCCCTGGTGTGTCCGTGAATATCAGCAAAAATCTCGAGGATGATCTCGCCGCTGACATCGGGTATGACGTTGACCCTTCCGCTTGAGCCGGGCAGGTTGATCCAGCGGGAGTACTTGCGCTTTTTTACAAATACCAGAAAATCATAATGCCCATATTCATCAAAGCGGTATTCCGCGGAATACTTCCCGTCTCCCTCATGCGCGAGCGGAATTTCCAGATAATCGATATCCCCTTCCAGAGAAAGCCCGCCTGCCGCGTTCGCCCGATACAGCCTCAGGATGTAGGGGGCCGGCACCCCCGGTATATCAAAGGAAAAACGTTTCAAGTGGCCGATGCAGACGTTGAAGAAGCGGGTGGCAAGGGGCGCGTCGAATTCCTTGGGATTGAATATGCGCTCCAGTATTACATTTGCCCTGTCTCTGATCTCATGCACGTCATGGCCGGATGCAGCCACGAGGATTCGTACTATCTCCCGGAGCGAATACACGTCGCCCGATGCCTTGTAACGCCTGGCGTGACGCTCGAGCGATTTTATCGCCTCAAGGTTGCGCTGGTAGTGAAAGTTGAGCTGGTCGCGCGGCATGCGCGCGTCCAGCTCGCGGAGATACCGCTGCCTGCTTGCGTCGCTGAATCTCCTGATCGGCTTCGCGGGCACGATTTCCGGTATCTCCTCGACCTCAACGAGCTGTGAATTCTGTATCACCTCGTCGACAAGAAAATTCAAGGCGGCGGAAACGTTGGGCGGATACACGACCGAATGATGGTAGCCGGTCTGTATCGCACGCTCCTCGATCATGAGGAGCAGCTTGAAAGCGTCGAAGAGCCCGCGCCCGCCCTTCCTCTGATCCGCCGTAATGGCATCGAATGTTTTGAGACCAAGGTATATGGTGGGAATCTCCGCCCAGGGAGGGCCCTGTCCCACGTGGGATATCGCCGCGGTCTCCCTGGAAACGTAAAAGATGGTGGGTATCCCATGAAGCTCCTTGAGGATCACGAAGCGCCTGGAGATTATGCTGTCGAAATCGCCTTCGGCGATTGCCTGATGAACAGCCGCCATTGAGCCGGTCAACCGGTTTGACAGCCTGATATCGTTTACGAGCCTTCCCTGCGTGGTCTGGTTACCCATGGAACCGAGGCTGAAAGACCTGTCCCGCATATCGATGAACCGTTCACGGTACAGCTCGACCGGGTCGCCTCCTCTTATTCCGCGTACCACGTCAGGATCCGGATAAAACTCAAAGGAACGCGACTCTTCGAAGGCCCTGGATATTTCCTGTTTTACGATCCCATCGGAAATTAAATGCTCGTCACTGATACGGAAACGGCACAACGTGCTGGATATTACTGGTTCCAAGAGGCACCTCTTATTTTATTTCTTTCCACATGCGGAGCGTCTGCCGGTAGAAATCGAAGGGTGGTGCCGACGCCTCGGCACGTTTGACGAGAATGTTCCGTGCCCATCTGCGCTCGGTGAATTCGCATATATCCTTTATATTCCGTCCGGTGAGTCCGTCGCTTCTGTCCCCCAGATGCGCGCATTCATCTTCAGACAGATGCCGGGCGTAATTGGAAAAGATGGCCGCCCTCTCCGCGGAGATCGGCATGGGGAAATAGATGGTCTGATCGAAGCGGCTTATCAGCGCATGGTCGAGATCGTCCTTGCGGTTGGTCGCGCCGATGGTGATGGTGCTTGTTGCTGCATCAATGCCGTCGAGCCGACGCAGCAGCACGGAGAGCACGCGGCGCGTCGCCTCGAACATCTGCTGGTCGCGCGAGCCGGCAAGGGAATCAATCTCATCGAGGAATATGATTGCGCCCCCCATGTCCTCGCACGCGTCGAAAATCTGGGACAGGTTCTGGGAAGACTGGCCATACCATTTTGACATGATCGATTCAACCGGAACGTACACCAGTGGGAATTCGGATTCGCTCGCAATGATGCGCGCCGCTGTCGTTTTGCCCACTCCCGGGGCTCCGTCAAAGAGTATGGCCCTGGGTCGGTTTGATTCATAGATTTTTCTGGTCATCCGGGCGATGGAATCGTAGAGCACGGGATTCTTCAAGGGAAGGATGATCGATTCACGGATTTTCCGTTTCACCTCATCGTATCCGGCGATACATTCCCAGTTCAGATTCTTGTCCGGCTCCACAATGGATGAGCCCAGGGCCTTGAGCCTCAGCGCCGGATTCTGACGGTCCGATGAATTGGCCCTCTTAAACAGCTCGATGACGAGGTTGACCTCCTCCTGGGAGAGGCTTCCTTTTTTTGATATCTCAACCCGCGAAGACGATGACAGACCGAAAAACTCGACCTTTAAATTATCAAGAACGTTTTCGGTCTTGAACATGTTCGCGTTCAGCGCCTGAAACGCGTAATAGCCGCTGTCAAAGCCGTGCACCCTGACATGCGCAATATGCTGTTTGATGAGAAGAAGAAAATCAACGAGCATTTTGTCGGTTATGGGCTGGGATGAAAAAGAGACGTGCGTAGATCCCTTCTCAAAGGAGATACGAGGAGGAGACGTTTCCGCCTGCGCCCCCTTTTCATAAAACGAAGAAAGCTCCTTCTCTATCTGATCCTTCATCCGGTCATAGGATATGCCGCTTTTTTCTTCTCCCGCTGTCTTTATATCTGCGCTTCTCATCGCACGTTCCTCATCCGCTCCGAATCCATTATGCAGGTGGAGGCGATTCCCCCGCGGACATTATACATGGTTTTAACCGTCAGGTGCCGTGGGTTCAAGCAATCGAAAAGATCATTGAAGATCCTGTTGGTTGCGGCCTCCTGGTATACACCTACGTTTCTGAATGATATGAAATAGTACTTCAGCGATTTCAACTCCACGATCCTGTTTCCCGGTATGTAGACGATCACAATTTTACCGGTATCCGGCAGGCCGGAAAAGGGGCATACCGCCGTGAACTCTTCGGTTTCATACGTGATCTCCTGAGGATTCCCGTCATAGGTAATGGTCTCAAGAAAATCGGTGCGTATACACTCTTCGCTTTCAAATTTAAATAATTTACCCCCGGCTACGGGCATTGATACGACCTCTCGATATTACAACCTTCATCAAATAAATCCCTACCTCATGGTTGCAATAAAAATCAAGGAAAAAATATCGAGGTGAAAATAAACCATAGAAACCGGTGAAAAATTAGGCAAGGATCAATGAAGCGTAATCAAAAAACCACTGACTGATCAGGCAAGACCGTAAAGCGCGCGTCGCAGTCCGGACAACGGAAGGATCCGCTGCTTTTTATACGAATAAGGGAATTGCATTTCGCACATTCGATAACCAGGGTCCCGAAATCCCCGCGGACGCTTACCCCGTCCTTCGGTACAACGCTCCGGTTTATGATCCTGAATTCTGAACCGCAATGGGGACAAAGATATGCGCCGTCTTCGAACACGCGCACATTCGACCCGCAGGATGAGCACGCTACTATCGTGCCTCCGCGAGATGAGCGCTCTTCAGCGCCGTGAGCGGCTTCTCTCATCCCGCCGCCTTTCTGGACGCCCGCCCACAGATCGGCTTTCCGAAGTGCATCAGCCCGGGTATCGGCCATATGCAGATACGAGTCGAACTCCAGAACCCCGAACAGTGTCCGCATCTCTTCCGAAAGATTGAAGATCAGGAAATATCCGCCGGCGTCGGAAACTCGCTTTGCAAGAAATAAAAAAAGTCCGATCCCCTCCGAACTCGCATATGGCATGTTTTTTGCATCAAAAAGAACGATATGGATATTCCTGTCCAGAAGCTTATTAATGTAGGCCTCTGCGTCCGGGCTGGTGGAGCTGTCAAGGGCCCCCTCGACCGCAACGACCGCGCCCCTGCCTTCGAATATCTCGGCATGATTGATTACCACCGCTGCTGCTCCTTATCCGCAACCGGTATTGCATCCTTAATCTGCCCGTCAAGGTCAAGTGATGAATTATTACGTCGGGAATGCATCTTCCTGTCTGAAGACCGCGGAATGCGGGCCTGCTCTTCCGCCATCGTCAAGTCATATACTTCTCCCTGAACAGATCCGGAGTCGTAATCCCCAATCCGCTTGTACCCGGAAAACCCGCCGTATTTAAGAGCCTTTTTTTGAAGGCTCCGGTATCTGGCAAGCACCACCAGGGAAACCAGCAGTGAAACGGAAAAAGCGAGGATGAGCGATGCGACAAGAAGACGCGTGCTGCGCTCGATCTGTTTTTTGATAAATGAATAAATCTTTTCTTTGCTGATGATAAAGCTCACCGTGCCCACGGGCCTTTTCTTTTTGAATACCGCCATGCTTGAAAGCCACCCGCTGACTTCGATTGTAGGGTATACAAAACGCTTGAGCAGGGACAGCTCGATCCCGGAAAAAGGAACCGGCTTTGAAATGATATTGTAATCGGTAAATATGACCTTCCTGCTCTTCCGGTATGCCGGTCTGAGAATCATATCCAGATTGTAAGAAAACTCATCGGTGGCCAGATTTCCCTTTAATCTTTTTGCCGTTTCCCTGCTCGAATGGACGACGAGTTTTCCGTTTTTCAACACGAAAAAAGCCTCCACCATAATACGATGCTCAAACTTCTTATGGAACAGGGACCTGAGCCGCTGTATCCGTCTGGTCCGGTAGCTGATCTCAGCGACATCGGCGAACGCAATCGTAAGCGGCGTTATATACGACCGGACGGCGGATTCCATTTCTTTGATGTTGGTCCTGGCGGTGTACACAAAATAGGATACAGTTGCACCGGCCGCAATGAGCGATTCTATACAAAGGAGCATGAAAAAAATACCTGCGGGAAAACGCTTTAATCTTAATCTCTTCTCTTTCACCGGCCGTGTAAACCCCCGATTCGCGAGGTTAATGTGGGCGGGCCGACTGAATCACTTCAGCCCACCGGTTGCGCCAATTCTTCATGACATATTGGTAATACCGTGTCATATAACAATATCGGAGTAAGGATAGTGTAATTTCAACAAAAAAAGAAAGCCCGTCTTTAAACCACAAAGTTGGAACATACCGAAAAAAATGATTGTCAAGCCCATGCCTTAAGAGAAAAATCAATTGAGCCAATAAGAGGATCAAAAACCTAGTGGATTTCAAGAGTTGACTCCGGCCATTATGCATGATACAAAAAAATATCAAGAAATCCTCGAGGTATGGGATTGGGACACCGGGTTCCCTACCGGGGTCCCCATTGAGAGGAACAAGGCCCACCGCGAGGGAACGCCTCATGAATCGGTACACCTGTGGATATTGAGAAATTACGAGAATATCCGGGAAATACTTTTTCAGCACAGGGCGGCACACAAGATGATATATCCCGACTGTTTTGATATCACCGTGGCGGGCCATGTGCCGTATGGATTCGGCGGCAATAAAATCCTAAAGGAGGCGGATGAAGAAATCGGGTTTACGCCGGAAGCAACCGCACTCATAGACCTGGGGTGGTATCGGTACGAAGAGATGAACGAACGATTATTTCAGAGGGAATTTCAGCATGTCTTTATTCTCCTGGACGGCAGAAGTCTCGATTTATATCGTTTCAAGGACCGCGAAGCGGCCGGAATTTACGCGGTATCTCTCAGCGACATGAAAAACATCCTTACCCGGGATGCTTCAATAAATATACATGGCTTCGACGGTCGTTTTCTTGTCAGAAAAAGCGCCTCCAGAAAAGATTTTCATCCCCAGCTTTTCGACCGATCCATGAAGGTATACATGGACGTCATTCTTCAAGCAGCCGTTGAACTATTCGACAAAGGAAAGGTGGCGACAAAATTGCCGGATTTATAAATTATGAAAGAAATATCCTTCCGGGAATCCCTTGAATTAACAAACTCGATATACATCGACGTCCGCTCCCCGGCAGAATTCGAGACGGATCATGTAAGCGGTTCTTTGAACATACCCCTGTTCGATAACAACGAGCGGAAAGAAATCGGTACTATCTACCGCATGGCCGGAAGGAACGACGCGGTGGTGCGCGGCACGGAGATAGTTGGCGAAAAGCTCAAGGGAATCATGCATTCTATACTCGAACACAAGGACAAAAATCTTCTGGTGATGTGCGCGAGAGGAGGAATGCGCTCAGGTTCCCTCGTATCATTGCTCGATTCGCTGGGGCTGCCGGTTTATCAAATAAAAGAGGGATATAAGGGATATCGGAGATTCGTCATCGATTCACTCGAATCGTTGAAGCTGGAGGCCCCGCTCTTTGTCCTTCAGGGACTTACCGGATCCGGCAAAACGGAAATCATCAGACAAACACGGTATGCGATCGACCTTGAGGACTTGGCAGGACACCGTAGCTCAGTCTTCGGAGGCATCGACAACATTCGAAGAACGCAGAAGCGCTTCGAAAGCCTGCTTCTCGACCGCATACGCGTCCTCGAACGCGCCCCTTATATTCTCATCGAGGGTGAATCGAGAAAGATCGGCAACCTTCACATACCCGATCCGTTGTACGAATTCATGAAACGATCGCCGGTTATGTATCTCGACACACCCATTGAAAGGCGGGTGGAGATAATCTATGAAGAATATCACGATTACTGCGATGATACGAACATCCCTGTAATCGTCAAAAGCCTCGGGGCGAAATTGGGGAAAAAAAATACCGATGATCTAATTAGCCTATACACGCAGGGAAAGATCAAAGAATTCATTCGATTGATGCTTGATAAATACTATGATCCTCTCTATCAATATTCACTGGATAAAAAAAATTATTTTGCCGTGATACCGAATAACAATGCAGGCAAGGCTGCGGCAGAGGTGGAGCGGCGCATTAAAGAATATAAGGAAAAAAACAGTAACTTAATTGACAATAAGCACGCACGACTGTAATCATTTCACCTGTTCAAGGAGAATCATCATGAAATACGCTACATTCCTCATCGTATCGTTCATTCTTTTGATTGGATGCGGAGGGACCCAGTACAGGGAAGCCTCAAGGGATAAAGGATCAATGGATTGGGGACCGCGTGAAATAAAAACCACCGTGAACAAAATGGTCGGCTCCCTTTACAATTATTTGAAAAGCGACTGGAATCAGCCTGCCTTGATAAAAATCCAGAGGATAAAAAACGACACCGCCGAGCATATCGACACAAAAATGCTCGCCGACGAGATCGTTACAAATCTGATCAGGAAGAGAATACAGTTCGTCGACGACTCATACACCAAAGAGGCCATCCATGAGATGGAAAGGGGAATGACCGGCCTCGTGGACCCGGACAGCGCTGTGCCGGCGGGTAACCTGAAATCGCCAAACTTTTTTCTCTTCGGCTCCATAAACGAAAATGTGAGATACGCAAGCGGCAAAAAGCTCCAATACCTCGTCGTTACCCTCACCATGAAGGAGTTAAAAACCGGGCTTTTAAAATGGATGGAGCGTCAGGAATTTCTGAAAGCCACGACAACCGATAGAATCTCCTTTTGATAAGTGAGGAAATCCGCATGAAGCTCGTGAAATTAATTATTATAGCCGCATGCCTCGCAACCCTGGTCTCCTGCGCAAAGGACTACCGGCAGTTTATAAGCGCGCCTGAGGAAAAATTTTATCGCGGACAACAGCTTGAGGCTGCACGGCTGCTTCTCCCTTACATCAACGAGGCAGGTAAGGACCAACTCCTGTTCATGATGGAGGCGGGATACGCCCTGCATATCGCTGAAAAGTATGAGGACAGCAACAGGGTGCTGCTGAAAGCCTCGCAGATTGCCCAGGTTACGCCGATCAGCATATCAAAAGAGGTCGCCGCCCTTCTCACGAACCAGACGGCCACGAACTATCGGGGAGAGGATTTTGAAAAGGTGCTTGTTCACATGTACCTGGGTATCAATTATCTCATGCTTAAAAACGCAGAAGAGGCAGCGGTCGAATTTAAATCGGTCAATAACGAATTACAGAAGATCAAGACGGAAAACGGTCAGGCGCGGTACAAGCAAAACATAATGGCAAAATATCTCGCTGCAATATCCCATGAGCTTCGTGCGGATTTGAACAACAGCGAAGAAGACCGAGAATACGCCGCAGTGGAGTATCGCCAGATACTGAAGCTTAAACCGGATTTTGCCATGGCCAGAAGCGACCTCGCGCATCTCCAATCATCAAGGCAAAGTCCTGCCGGCGAATTGGTGGTTATATTCCAGTCTGGCCGCTCTCCAATCAAGGTTTCAAGGGGTAAGCTTTTGGATGATCCCGGAATGAGGGTGTCGATCTCAGTGGCCATAGGCAGCCATACCCTGGCCGCAGGCGTAACCGCAGCAGCCATTATGTCTTCGCTGGCAACCGCGGAAAATCCGATCCCGAGATTTAAAATCCAATCAAATAAGACCAAATTTGTAAAAATAACGGTTTTGGGCAAACAGGCTTCTACCGAGGTGCTCGAGAACATTCAATATACCGCGATGAAAAATCTTGAGGACGATTACGGCAGGCTCCGCGCCAAGGTCGCTGCTTCCATTGTGGTCAAGACAATCGCATCGATAGCAGCTGGTATCGCCGCAAAGGAAGTGACAAAGCATGTGGCGAAAGCCAGCAGCGCCCTCTCTTCCCTGGTGGGCATCGTTGTAGGCGCCGGTACCGGTGCGGCCCTGTTTTCAACCATGCGACCCGATCTGCGGTGCTGGCATTTCCTTCCCGCAACCCTGCAATTAGCCAGGTTGCGCCTCATGCCGGGCAAATACACTGCTAAAGTCGAATTTATCGGGTTCAACGGCGCGGTCCAAAATACAAAATATTGTAATTTTGAAATCGGCAAGAGGGGCAAATATTTCATGAATCTGAGGACGCTCGAATAAAGAACCAAAACCGATAATCACAGCTGCCGTTTTTCATCATTCAAACTATATAATTTCACTCATTCTCTGCATATCCTCATGCGTGCCAAGGACCACGAGGATGTCATTAGCCTCAAGGACTTCCGTGGGAAGCGGATTGAAAATCATCTCGCCGCTGTGCTTTTTAATCAAAACAATAATGACGCCGTACACCTTGCGTAAATTGCTCTCGATCAGGTTTTTCCCCACCAGATCGGATTTTGGATTGATAAAGCATTCTTCCATTCGCAGGCCGATATTGCTCTCCATGACTGCAATATCGATGAATTCGACCACCGTCGGCTTTATTAACACCTGGGCCATCCGCTTGCCGCCGATAAGATACGGCGAGACAACCCTTGTGGCGCCGGCCCTCTTCAGCTTGATCTCATCCTTTTCATCCGAAGCCCGCGCCAGAACAAATATATCCGGCCTTATTCCCTTTGCCGTCAGGGTTATAAATACATTGTCCGCGTCTGAACCGACTGCGGTTACAATACCCCTGGCTTGCATAATACCCGCCTCCAAAAGCGTCTCCTCTACGGTCGCGTCAAGTGGCAGATACAAAATTTTGTTAAGCTCCATCCGCTCTATAGCGGACGGATTTTTCTCGATGACGACAAATTCCTTATTATGCTCCTGCAATTCTTTGCAGACAAGGCTCCCGATTCTCCCATAACCGCAGATGATATAATGGTCTTTTAATCCCGATATCTTCTTTTCCACTTTCCTTCTCCCGAATGTTTTACTCAGCTCTCCTTCGATAAACATCCTTACCAGGGTGCCGATGGTATAGGCGCCGATCATTATGCCCGTGCTGATGACGATCATGGTGAATATCTTGCCCGGGACCGATAAAGGATGCACCTCCTGAAAACCGACCGTGCTAATGGTGATAATTGTCATGTATAAGGCGTCAAAATAACTCATCCCCTCAATAAGATGATATCCAATTATACCTACTGCAATTGTAAAAAAAAGCAGGGTAAACGATAATCTTAATTTTTTCAACTATCCATCCCTTTTATGGTCTTGCCTCATTTTGAGGCGAAATTTAAAATCAATAAAGAAATCAACTTTTTAATAATTCATACTAATTATCGGACAGTTTGAATCCATGATCGTGCAATTTACTCGCTTTGCAACTTACTAATTTTTCAAAAAAAATTATTTATAATATAATTTTTTAATAATCGCACATAACCATTCGTATATTCTTAAACAATACATATTAACAAAAGGAGGCCGTGTCTATGAAAACCACCCTGAATATACGTGTGGAGATATTAAATAAAATCATGCAGGCGGCAAAAATCAAGGGCTTGACCCTCTCAGAAATGATAACCATTATCCTGAAGCAAGCCATGGGTAATGTCAGGGAACCTAAGCCTATCGGCAGGCTGGTCAGGTACCAGCAGCGTAACAGGCCAGAGGAATGGCGTACGGTTCACGTGACATGGCAGGTGGATATGTATGAGTATTTGCAGGATTTGAGAAGGCTTCTGAAGCTGTCGGTGTCTTTGATGCTTGCAGATGCGGTTAAGAGATATTTGGACAAACTCCTTAAACAGAATAAGACTGATAACTATCGTTTTATGAATTACGTACTTATCAAGGAAACGATTGACAATATTATATGCTGGAGGCACATCTGGGGCTTCCCACCCGACCTGGATAAGTTCATCACGCCATAGTTCAAAGATTGATAAAACAAATATCTTATTCTAATTGACGCGTTGATTAGCATACTCATAATACAAACTAACAGGAGTTTGATATGTATGAATGCTGATCCCCCCTTTCTGCGTCTTTTCTTTGCGCTTCCCGCAGACGGCGTACAGGAGCCATTGAAAGATGTATACCGGAACATGAAAAAGTTCGATCTTCAATTAAAAACCGTATCTCCTGACAATTTACATATAACGCTAAAATTCCTCGGCAATACCCGATATGATATTTACGAAAAGCTGCGTGACGATTTTATAAAAATCTCATTTGACGTACCTCCTCTTATATTCAAATTGAACGGCCTCGGGGGCTTTCCGAATGTGAGAAGGGTGCGGGTTATCTGGTGCGGCCTCATGGGAGATGTAACCGGCGTAGATTCAATCCACCGTGGTATTGAGGATCTGGCGGAAAAGCACGGCTTTAAAAAAGAGACCAGGGGATTTACACCCCACATTACCCTCGCACGCGTGCGTAATGACCAACGATCTCCTGCGGAGCTTATGCAATACTTGGAAGCCAACAGGGACACATTATACGGCGAGGTGCAGTTCAGCCGCTTAGTGCTTTTCAGATCCGAACTCAGGAAAGGCGGACCTGTATATACAGCGATGGCGGAAAAACGATTATGATTTTCCTGATATCGTAAAACCTTCACCGCGATATCTTGACGATTACCCCCGGGGCGAATCGAACGCCCGCACATGGCTCCGGAGGCCACTGCTCTATCCACTGAGCTACGGGGGCGCAATTCAATTCCGTGAAAATTATTGATATTAATCACGGGCTTTTGAACAGCTATCTGAATGATACAAAAATAACGAATGAACCGTTGTCAATGAATTTATTATCACAATTTATACTTGACCAATTGTAATAAAATGCATAACAAAGCAAAAACATCAGGGGTACCAAAAAAATCATTGAATTATGTTTATACTGATTGATAAACCGAAACAAGTAGCGCATCACCATTTTCTATTGAAAATAAAAACCGAAACAGAGCGCTCAACACCGGGACAATTTATCAACATACGAATTTCAAATCAAAATGATCCACTTCTGAGAAGGCCGTTTTCAATCTTCGACCATGAAGGCACCAAAATGAGCATCGTCGTTAAGACGGTGGGAAGGGGAACCGAGCTCCTATCTCATTTCCAACCCGAAAAAATGGATGTCATTGGCCCCCTTGGAATTGGGTTCACCCTCATGGCGGACCGCAGAGTACTTATTGCCGGCGGAGGAGTGGGGAATGCTCCCCTGTATTATCTCGCAAAAAAATTAGCGGAATTACAATGTGATATCACCCATATTTATGGCGCCAGATCCGGTAATTCGGTGTATCTTCAAAAAGATTTTAAAAAGCATGCACATAAATTCATACTAATAACGAACGACGGATCGGCAGGAAAAAAGGGCTTAGCAACGGACATAGCAAAAGAAATCATTGATGAAAGCCATTTTGATATGATATACACCTGCGGTCCTTCTTCCATGATGAAAGGGATTGTCGAGGCCGCGCAAAAAACCCCGGTTGAGGTCTCTTTGGAAAACTATTTCGGCTGTGGAATCGGATTGTGCTCGGGCTGTACTATCGAAACCAGTGACGGCCTAAAAAGGGCATGCGTTGAAGGACCGGTTTTTAACGGAAGAATCATCGAGTGGGACACTATGCCGGATTAACAGCGAATCATATCATGTAATTATTTAAACAGAGGCGCCAGCTTTTTGAAATCATCCGTGCCTGCTTTCTCGAGCAGCATAAATGAAATGGTCTCGGTCGGATACACCACCGCCCCCGCACCGGCAAGCGCCCTCAAAGAATACTCCCAATCATGCCTCCGCCTCGAGGTCACCGCATCACTGGCCACAACAACATTATATCCCATGGAAAGCAGACTCATGCAGGTCTGGAGCACGCACACGTGCGCCTCTATGCCCGCAACGACGAAAGTCTTCCTTTTGACGCTCTTTATTCTATTCCCAATTGCCTCGTCCCTAGTGCAGTCAAAGTGAAGCTTTTCCAAAACATCCACGTCCGCCAGCTTGTCCCGAACAGGGAGGACAATCTCCCCAAGCCCCTTCCTGTACTGCGCCGAGGCGACAACAGGCATGCGGAAAAGGCGCGCGGTTTCGATGAGTATGCCGGTGTTTCTGACGACCTGTTCCATGAGCGTCTGATCCATGGCAGCCGCAAGCCGCTCCTGGATATCGATTACTAATAAAGCCGTGTCCTCGCGTTTCAGAAAAAATTTATTAATATCCATGAGTCATTCCCCTTTTTAAAATTTTATTGATACTGTATATCAATTGAGACCAGCATGTCAAAGTCAGCCCTAATAATCCCAGAAATCTCCTCCACACCCAAACGCCCGTCTATGATCAGAAATTTTTTGTCAGCCAGCGAGCGGAATATCTCCCTTACCCTCTTTAAAAATGTTTCCCTTTCAAAAATATCCTTCGCCCCGTCTCTTTGCGTTATGCGTTGAAGAGCGATATCGGGGGGGATGTCGATATAGTAGACCCGATCCGGTTCAGGCACATTCATATCGCGGTTTTCCCGGATGATCCTGTCGGGCGGCAACCCCAGAGCGCCCTGATATGCGGCGTTTGAATAATAGTACCGGTCCATAATAACGATCCTTTTTTCATTCATTGCGGGAAGGATATTTCTCTCAACATCGTCCTTCCGATCCATAAGGAAAAGCCGGTGCTGCTCAATGGCGGGAATCATTGTATCTTTCCGAAGCATCTCCCTGATCTTCCTGCCCCACTCTCCTCCGGTAGGCTCAGTAAGACGCACGGCAGGAAGCCCCATGGACGCTGCATGCCGGAAGAGAAGTTCGCTCTGAAGGGATTTGCCCGAGCCGTCGATACCTTCGAACACGAGAAAAAGAGGACTCATCACGGTCTCTCCCCTGTTTCCCGACCGCTCTCCTCCACTGTTTCCTCGCTTCTGCGCGCCGCTCTCCTGAGACGGTCCATAATCGCGACACCCAGACCCCTCTCCGGCACCGGCTCCGCAATAATGAGGCGTATGTCCATTCGGTCGAGCAGATGCAGGCATGAGAACAGGCTCGCGGCCGCTTCATTAAGATCACCACGTTCAGACAGGAAGAGCGTACGATCGGCTGGCGTGTCGAATCCCGGCTTCCGGTAAAGGAGAAATCCCGCGTCTGCGCGCAAAAAATCAATCCGACTGATATCGACGGCGATCTCCACCGGTACCCGGGGAGAATAATGATGCGGCATTTGCCCCGGAGCCGAAGGGTGCTCCCGGGCGCTTTGCTCCATCTCCACGGGACCGATCAGGGCCTCGATCTCCTCCGCCGGTATGCCGCCCGGCCGCAGTATTACGTTCCTCCCTTCCGCCAGCCCGATAATCGTCGATTCGATGCCGACCGCGCAATCACCTCCGTCGATGATCATGTCAACCCTCTCTCCGAGCTGATCGAGCACGTGCACCGCCCGCGTCGGGCTCAGGTACCCGAAGCGGTTCGCGCTGGGCGCGGCGATCGGGGTGCCGGATCTCCTGATCAGATCGAGGGCGATCAGGTGATCCGGCATGCGCACCGCCACGGTGTCAAGTCCCGCGGTCACGATTCCCGGCACCGCCTCATGCTTCGGAAGCACCAGGGTGAGCGGCCCGGGCCAGAACCTGCCCGCCAGCCTCCCGGCGCGCTTGTCGACGACCGATGCGAGCATGCCCATCTGCGAAAGATCCGCGATGTGGACGATGAGCGGGTCGAACAGGGGCCTCCCCTTTGCCTCGAAGATCCGCGCCACAGCCATAGGGTTGAAGGCACTCGCGCCGAGACCATACACGGTTTCAGTGGGAAAGGCGACGATGCCTCCGGACCTGATGGTCGCCGCCGCCCTCCTCATCACCTTTCTGGAGGGATGGGATATTTTCATCTGGCCCTTGGTTCTCTTATGAATGAATGGGAAGTTCAAATCCGTTCCGCAATAACAATGATCATTAATATCACATTATGAAGCTTATATATATAGAAAAAATTCAAGAAAAATACAATGAATATGCGTCAGAGCAGGTCAAAATTATTTATGGGCACCTCTAAAAACTGTTTTTTTCATTATTTCAAATAAAGAAAAAAAGCAGTTTTATCCATGATTGCGCCCAAAAGGAAACATCCATAAAAGGTTTTTAGAAGTTTCCTTATTTTTATCGCAGTAATATTGATAGGAGAATTTTGAGGCAGATATGACGTTGGTTACTTCAAATTCCCGATTTTTTCAATTATAGTGGCTTCGTACGGGCGAACCGCGAAATGGAGGTCTATGAAGTGCTCGTTTGCTCCCCGATGCGTTGACACCACCGTTTTCCATTGCCCCCGGTTACCCGCATTCAGGAACTGCTTTGTATCGGTAAAGTTCAGAATGACGCAACATTTACCGCCTTCATATTCCCTCAAATAGGCGAGTATTCCGTTGAGCCCTTTGGAAACAGGCTTCCATGATCCGTACATCAGGGACGGATGCTTCTTTCTGGCCTCGATGAGGTTTTTATAAAAATGAAGCAAAGAGTATCGATCGTCTTCCTGCTTTTTTACATTCACGCTTTTATAATCCATGTTGACCGGAAGCCAAGCGTCCCCGGATGAGAACCCCGCGTTCGGGCCGTCCGTCCACTGCATGGGAGTTCTGGCGCAATCGCGGCCCAGATATAACGGCCAGAACCTCCTGCCTGCCGGATCCGCGATCTTGTCCCTCGGAATCCTCCAATTCTTCATGCCGATCTCCTCTCCATAGTAAATGAACGGGGTCCCTCTCAGGGTAAGGAGGAGCATCGCGGCGACCCTGGCGCGCTTTTCAGAGTCGGAATCGTTTTTATACCGGTTAATGCTTCTCGGCTGATCATGGTTCGAAAGGACGTGGCAGGGCCACCCGGCCTCCGGGATGCCGGCATACCACCGCTTGATGCAGCGGTAGAATCCGCGGGCGTTCCATTTGTGATACAGAAGCGAAAAATCGAACGCAAGATGCAGCTCGTCATTCCCGTTGCCGAGAAAGCTCGCCGAAATCTCCGGGTCCCCGGGGGGATAGCTGAATACCTCCCCCACCAGCATCGTGCCGCCGTACTCGTCGGTGAGCGTGCGGAGCTCGCGCATGATGTCATGGGTTTCAGGCCTGTTGCGGCTGTATTTCGCCGCCTGGTTGTCGAAGGGATTCAATGAAAAGGGGTTGCTGCGGAACCGCGCGTCCTTGACGAACCAGTTCACCACGTCAAGTCGGAAGCCGTCCACTCCGAAATCGAGCCAAAAGCGGATTTCATCGAACATAGCCTTCTTCAATTCTTCATTACGCCAGTTGACGTCGGGCTGCTCTCTAAGAAAAGAATGAAGGTAATACTGGCCGGTCCCGCCATGCCATTCCCATGCGCTGCCCCAGAAGGCGGATCGCCAGTTGTTGGGGGGCCTCCCCCTGAGGTCGTCATGCCAGATATACCAGTCTCTTTTCGCATTGTCACGCGACGAGCTCGATTCCATGAACCAGGGATGCAGGTATGAGGTATGGTTAAGCGGCATGTCCATGATGATTCGTATGTTGCGCTTGTGCGCCTCCCTGACGAGAGCGGCAAAATCATCGTGGGTGCCGAAAACACGGTCGATGCTGCGGTAATCACACACGTCGTAGCCGAAATCATGCATGGGCGACGCGTTGATCGGCGAGAGCCAGACAGCGTCCACGCCGAGATCGGAAAGATATTCGATTTTTTGAATGACGCCCTGAATGTCTCCGATGCCGTCCCCGCTGGCATCATAAAAGCTCCGGGGGTATATCTGGTACACTACCCCGTGTTTCCACCACGTCCAATCTTCCATTATGCCTGCGGCGCTCTTACGCCGCGGTGTTTAAATCTTTCATGAACCGCGTGATAATGGTGTCCGGATCGTATTCACCGGCCCGTTTGAGCGATTCCTTTCTGAACGACTCCCTCAAGTCG
Organism: uncultured Leptospirales bacterium; assembly: GCA_964529965.1. Taxonomy (GTDB): domain Bacteria; phylum Spirochaetota; class UBA4802; order UBA4802; family UBA5550; genus RBG-16-49-21. The sequence goes on from CAZHAD010000006.1 coordinate 42,646, forward strand.
ATGTTTTTGAGATACTCAATGATCTTTGCAGCCATCTCAGACCTGGTTTTCACCAGATAGCCGTTAAGTCCGCTGACGATGATGTCTTTGGGGCCCTTGGTGTTGTAGGCTATGACGGGGAGGCCGCAGGAAAGCGCCTCAAGCACCACGCAGCCGAAGGTATCGAAACGCGAGGGGAGAACCAGCATGTCGGCTGCAGAATAGATGTCGGGGAGCATGTCCTGGTCAACCCACCCAAGATAGGTCGCGTCCGGCAGCGCTTCTTTGAGGTCCTTCTCCCTGGGCCCTGATCCGGCGAAAGCCATGTGCACATCCGGATACGCAGCGCGGACTTTTTCAAAAATGGACGGAATCTCCATCACCCCCTTTTCATCGGAGAGCCTTCCGGCGAACAGGAGCACGGGCCTGCCGTTTTCAACGTTAAAAATGCTTTTCTTGTCGGACGATCTGGGGCTGAAACCCTTATCCGCCCAATGCGCGGTGAGGAATACCCGCGAGGGATCGAACCCCATGTCCCTGCCGATGAGCCATTTCCACTGCTCCTTGTTGAGCACGAAAAGGCCGTCAAACCCTTTGTAAAAAGCCCGGAGCATGCGTCTCAGCCTGCTCATGTTCTTTTCATCCAGGCGCAGCGTTTTCTCCGCGAACGTCATCCAGTCGGTATGCACGTAGAAATAAGCGGGCACGGAATATGCGTACTTCAGATACAGGGCGGCAAACCCCATGGGGCCCTCGGTCGAGCAGATTATTCTGCTGTACTCGCCTTCCTTGAAAAGCTTGTGGATCTCGAGGATATTGGGGATCCGCACCGGCTGCTGCTCATAAAATGAAAGCCTGAATTCAGATAATGGTTTCAGGACGATCAGATGATCCCCGGATTCAAGATTGTTGCTTGCAATAAGCATGTCTATGGGCAGGTCCCTCCTCCTGATCTCCTCCAGCATTGATTTGAGGACCATGGCCACTCCGTTGGAGTCCTCAAGGGTGTCCGTAAGCCAGAGCGTCCTTTCCGGATGGCGCAAGGTGCCGTGAATCTCGGCAAATTCATATAGGAGGGGGCGCGTCTTATACATCACCCGCGCGCTGGTGTAGAAAGCTGCCAGTATGACGGCCAAGGCAAGGAAGGGAAAAGAGAGACCGTCGAGCAGCTCCGGCAGATTAAGCGATTCCTCATGCATGTTTATCACCGAGGCATCGTCGTCGAACAGCGAGCGGATATGCGCGGGAATCTCTATCCTGTTGATTATATCTTCCACCCCGATCGACAGGACATCCGATTCGCGGTCCAGCTTTTCGATTTTTTTCTCAATCCGATTAATCAACGTCAGGTTGAGATTTTCATATATTTCGCATATCGACGAGTCGAATGCACCGAGGGATCGTTCCGGTTCGTCCCGGCGGATCACCGCCATACTTTGGGCAAGCCTGAAGACTTCCTTGTATGCCTTCGGCACAAAGAGGCGCTTGGTTCTTGGCGGAACTTTGCCGCTGAAACTGTCATGGAATATCTTTAAAAAATTGAGCGTGGTCTTGTGCCGTTTCAGCTCACTGAATCCGTTTGCGATCATAAAGGCGATGAGCTTGTCCCTGGTCTCGCCTTTGTGGAGGAGAATCCTCATCATACCGGGATCGCGCATGTTGATGCCGACCTGGCAGAAATAATCGAGAAAGGCGACAGCCATCTTCTCGCTGTCATTATGCGAGCCGAACGGTGCCATGAGGCCCTTTCGTATCGCGTCAAGGGCGAGCTCTGATGTCTTCTTCCCGGTGATCGCTTTCAGACCCGGTACATGGAGCCTGGTCCCGGTCAATCCGGTAAAGATGCCCATGTGGTCGTCCGAGCCCCCGGACATCGCCTTCAGGTACGGGTTGCGGCAGTAGCGGCCGGAGGGAATCTTAAATTTCCTTGAAAATAATTCTATCTTTTCTTTATTCAGCGACTCGAGCCATGTTTTCACCAGCATGTTCTGCCAGGTGTCGCGCTGGCCGTTTATCACCTCGAAACGCTCGAACAGAAGGGCCATTTTATTGAAAAAATCGACGGGCGGAAGACTGTTCAACTTGTATTGATACAAGGGATGCGCCCAGACGGTGGGGATGTCGTGCTCGGCCGCGTATTCCTGGAATTTGTACACGTCGCTCCTGAGCCTGGCGAGCCACTTTTCCTGGTCCTGCGTGAACCCGTACGCCAGCACATGTATGCCGATCTTGTAATCAGGCACCATGCAACTCCATTCCGCCCCGGGCAGGATGTCGTAACCCCTGTCGATGTACTCCCAACATGACCGCGCATTGTTATGGTTGGTGATCGTGAAGGCGTCGGAGCCGTGCTCCCTGAGCACGCTTAGGAGCCTCTCGGTCGAAAGCCATGTCTCGGGAAGACCCAGTATCCTGCCGAGCAGCTCGTCAGGAACGCTGCTGTGGTGATCGTGGCAATGGAGATCGATGGTCAATGTTTCATCTTGAGGAAACCGGCGCGATTCGCGCAGCATGAACTCATTGAGCATGCCTTCGACCTGCCGGTTAAAAGATTTTTCATGGTTCATATATTTTTTGTTCATACTCCTTATTTCACTTCCTGTATCAAAAAGGTAGAATAGAACCGTAAAACAATTATGAAGATTTTTTGCTTTTTTTGTTAACATAAAACGTATTATGTCGTTTCATCACACGATGACGGCGGTTTCGAATCTTCATGTCTGGATTTGAATTTTTGTGCCCGAAAAAAAAGGCGAACGCCGAAATCAGCTTGAGCACGTCAACCAGCATTGACACGCTCAATCTGACATCACCGTGGCTGATGAGCGGGGTGATGAGCAGGCGCAATTTTTTCCCCCTGAGGACCAGGCGGTTGTAAACCTTTATTGATTCATCGAACGGTATAACCCGGTCGCCCGCACCGTGTATGAGCGACGGCGTCATTCGTTTACCGCTCTCGTAATCGGGATCATACCCTGATTTTTCCAGATCGCCCATGCATCCCGCGAAATTATCCATCGCGTATCCGTCCCGCGGAAACACGCGCGATTCGCCGGTCGACAGATAGTGATCTCTCAGGTAGCGGTACACCACCGCAATCTTTTTATTATCGCCGGTATTCATGCTTGAACAGCCGAACAGGTATCTCGCGTCGATTTTCTTCATGTATTCATAAATACCCATGAGGAGAAGCACGATCGTGACACCGTTCCGGTGCTCTTTCAGGATACATGCCCTCCCGAACTCCAGCTTGATGCCGTAGAGCATCATTATGTTCGATAGATCGAACTCATTTTCCGAATAAAACCTGTTGGCGTACATCGTGGAATTAAGCCGATAGGTGCCGACGATGAAATTCGTGCTTTTATCGATCAACACGAGGTGGTCCGACACCGAGTCGAATTCATCGATATCGATTTCGACGGGGCCGGTTCTGTCGAGCAACTCCCTGCAAAATACCTCATACTTCAAGCGCAGCGCCTGAAAAAGCTCTCCACCGGTATCCACGGTCTTGATGATATACCCGTTTTTCTCGAAGTTCACCCTGACCTTGGCTTTATAATTTGATATTTTGCTGACCTGATTTACTGAGGAGATGCTGTCCGCGTGGGAATCGTGATTCTGCTCTTTTAATAAGGCTTGCATGGCGACCTCCTGTAGAATATGTGATGAAGAGTTCATGGAAAAAAATTACAGTAGAAATCTGAAACAGGCGTGTTAGGATATTATGAGCATTCGGTGTGATAAATGTGAATAATACTTAGAATGTTGTTTCCGACGAATGAGCAAATTGGAAATTATAATTGATTTTTAAACACCCTCCTGTTATTCTGCGCACCTTAAAAAAATCTTTGGTTGGCGTTCCCGGGCAAAAATATTTCACATGAAAAAAAAGATGCATACAGCGATTGTGGCGACGTTGATACTTTTAGTGCTCTGGCTGCCCGCCTCGGGAAATAAAAATACGGTCACCCCGGATGAATCCGCACGCATACTGAGCCTCATATTCAGCAAAAGCGTCGGTATTTACAAAAAATACATCGGAGTGGAGTCGGTCAGAAAAGAGATCCATCAGGAGTTCGATCCGGAGACCAACGCCTTGAGAAGCACCTCGGAATTGACGGAATTCAGGAAGGATTACTTTTACGAAAAGCCGGAGGTAAAGGTCCTGTCGTTGACGACAAACGGGGAAAAAAAGAATCCCTCGAGCTTCCGCATCTGGAAGATGATGCCGATCTATCCCGTGTTCGACGGAAACAGCGGCGAGCACTACGAGCTGAAAGTCACGGATAAACAAATCATAGATAAAAAGGAATGCTACAGGATACAGGTCACCCCAAAAGAAGAAACGTCGCGCCACTTCAAGGGGTACGTCTTTTGCACCGTAGATACGCTGGAGCCGGTGTATACAGAGGGAACGCTGGCGAAGCTCGATTTCCCTATAAGGGAGTTCCGGCTGGGGCTCAATACCAGGCTGCTGCAGGGGGTCCCGGTGGTTACTTCGGGCACGATACGGGTGAGGGTCAGGGTGCCGATATTTTTCCCCGACACCCTGATCGTAACGCGCATCACCGTACTGGAGAACAAGCCGATCCCGAAAAACGCGCCGTAGAGACGCGA
>CAZHAD010000006.1:47344-68588 GCA_964529965.1 uncultured Leptospirales bacterium
AATCGCATCTCTGCGGATTGCATATCCCATCAATACACGAACCCGAGTATCCCCAGTCCCACGACATTCAGGATAACCGCGATTGAATAGAGGGATCCGATGAATACAAGCCTTTTCTTCATGGTCTTCAGGTAAAGCATGAATATGATCGCGGCGAAAAAATGAAAATACCCAAAAATAAAGATGAGCCAGATTCCTTGAAACGAGCGGTTCCACCATGGATATTCCCACACGAGCCGGCCGCCGATGTTCAGGAGCACCTCCACGAACACGCAGAACGCGGAAAAGACCACGGCGAAAAACCAGCGGTTCGGCAGGCCGAGTATTTTTGTACTTTTATCCCCGAGTAACATGTGATAAAATATGATACCCGCGATGGCGAACATGAACATGATTTCGATGTTCCAGCCCATCATGGTCCGGAGGGCGGTCTCGCCTGGCGTGGTCCAGACCGCGGAGCGCTGCGTCAGATGAAAAACCCATCCGTTCCACGTCTCATTGATGAAATCCATTCCGAACAGGGTCAGGCCGGCAAACACCGCCTCCCAGTTGCCCGATCCCCTGGCCCGTTTGATCTCGACCGCATAGATATAAAGTACGATCGCCAGAAGCGGTATAACATACCACTTGAGCGTCGACAGGTCCCTGAGTCCATGAAGCGCCTGCAATGAAGCCGGTGTAGGCATATAAACCTCCCTGAATTATTATTTTTAACCCATATTACCAAAGGCAGCCAAATCCATGGCATACTCTGGCAAGATTCTCATCGAATGTGTGAATTTTACTTCCCGAAATCATCGAAGATGCAATCAAATTTACATCGACCCATCCGATGCCTCTATTATGCAGTTTATGATTCTTAATAAACTGAAAAACAACCTTCGAATCCGAAACAGGAAGCAATTCAAGGGTTTGCAAAAGTTGACCTATTTTTGAAGATACACCGCCAAGCAGAAGTTCTCCAATTATATACGGATGGGTAACAATATTACCAATTATTATCTCATCCTGCATGGCAGCGCTCTTCTGCTCGCCACGGAAAAAAGACACCCAAACGCTCGTGTCAATAAGGATCATATGCTGTTGCGCCGCCGCGGCAGGGAAATATTCTTTTCTTTACCGAAAAGTGCGGAAAGTTCACGTCGCTTATGCACTGCAACGAGTTCTTTCAGCCCCCGTTCTACCGCCTCGGTTTTGGTTTTTGAACCGCTCGCCTTCATGGCATCCTCGAGAAGAGTATCGTCGATATTTATGGTGGTTTTCATACATACAAATTAGCCATATTGATACATACGGTCAAGAATAAAAAAGCGGCAATTTCATCGCATCGCCGCTTTTTTATGTAATCATATTCTGTCGTGCTGCTTAATGCCGTTGTTATACTGCATCAGCCGTTGAGTATCTTCTTGGCGAACTCATCCCCCGCCTCGGTGATGTATCTAAGACCGGTCACCTCCTGGGTCTCCCGGTTGGCGGCCCAGATGTCGTCGCGCGAGACCTGGTCAAGGGAGAACTTCCTGGCTCCGGCCATGAGCTGCTGCAGCCCGGCCGCGAGCTTGTCGGACGCGGTCCAGGCCGCGATCGCCCCGTAGGGGATGTTCTTCATCTCATCCTTGCCGACTTTTTTCTGCACGTCGTAGTAGCCGGCGAATATATCCTCCGCCTTTTCGCCGTTCTCGGTCACCCCGGCCGGGAGCTTGTCCCAGCGGCCGTTCAATTTCTCTTTCCTCTCGGGATGGAGCACGCCCTCGATGTTGGAGCCGAGATATCCGGGAACCATGAGCGCCCTGCCCATGCACACAAGCTTGGCGTAGGGAGCGCCGAGGGACAGGGCCTTGAAGATATGGTCCTCGCGTGCAAGGCCGCCGGCGAAGGACATGTCCACGACTTCGTGGCCTTTCGCCGCCAAGATGCCCGCGTATTCATACGCCTTTGAATGGAGAAATATGGACGGGACCCCCCAGCTCTCCATCATGTTCCACGGGCTCATGCCGGTGCCGCCGCCGGAGCCGTCTATGGTGAGAAGATCGAGCTTTGAATCCGTGCCGAGCTTGATCGCCAGCGCCAGCGCCTCCATGCCGTAGGAGCCTGTTTTGAGGGTGATCCTGGTGAATCCGAGGCCGCGCAGATGCCGTACCGCGCTTGCAAAATTCTGGCTTACCTTGTCGGTGTTCGCCAGATTCGTGTACCCGAGCCTGCTGTGCCGGGCGAACGCCTTGATCGCTCCCCCCTTGAAAGCCTCCTGGACCTCCGGCTTGCGCGGATCCGGATCGACCACATATCCGCGGTCTTTCAGGAACAGGGCGTAATCGAGGTCGCTGACCTGTATCTCGCCGCCGATGTCCTTGGCCCCCTGGCCCCATTTAAGCTCCAGCACCACCTTGTCTCCGCCGAATTTCTCAGCGATGTATTCGGCCACGCCGTTGCGGGTGTCCTCCACGTTCATCTGAACGATGATCGCCCCGTACCCGTCAAAGTATTTAAGATACGTCTGCACCCTGCGGTCGAGCTCGGGAGCCTTGCTTATTTTCCCGTTTTCAATGACCGCCTGCCGGTCGATGCCCGACACGTTCTCGCCGACCACGATCGGATAGCCGACCAGGGCCGCACCAATGGCGAAGGAATCCCAGTACCGGGCGGCTATGAACGTGGAGCCGAGCGCGCCGGTCATAATCGGAATCCTGAATTTCGTCTTCTGCTTCCTGCCGAACTCCCCCTCGACGTTGACATTGGGGAAAATGCAGTCGTCGGGATCGTTGGAAAGTCCCTTGGGCAGACCGTAGGAGCCGTACAGGCCGCCGTGAATCCTGATCGAGTTATATGACACGCCGACATGAACGGTATTCCCGCTGCCGGCCGTCACCCAGCCGAAGTCGCGGGGATACAGAAGCTTCCTCCCCTTCATGCATGACATCCAGGTTTCGCATTTGCCCTGGCAGTCGGCCCGGCACAAGGTGCAGAGCCCTGATTCGGCGGGATTTCCCCGATTTACCGTACCGAGTACGTCGTTGGTTTTAGACCATTGTATCATTGGAATTAACCCCCTCAATATTATCGTTATTCATGCAACGTGCCGGGGAAGCCGGACCGATAACTATCGGTATCGGCTCCCCGGAATATTTGAAATGTGAAATTCAAATAGTTAAATCAGCGCCAAATCCTTTAATTTATCTCATGCAAAAATATATATATGTATCCCGCCTCCGAAGGGGGCGGGCTCGTGCACTTTAATAATCTTATTTTGATAGAATTTTGGGAATTAACTCTGAAATTAACTTTAACTTAATAAATTATTTAGCAATACTATAATATAGCATTGCTAAAATAAACAACATATAATTAAGTGATATTAACTATTTAATGAAAATTTTACATGATTGTAACAATGTGATAATACAAGACTCATTTGACAAAAGCTTTTAAGTACCCCTTTGGGGATTTAGGGGGCCATGCGGCTTAATTTAAAGATGTGGCTATTTATTAGCACAGGTTGGGTTTTTGACTTGTAAGGGCGGATCAGAATAAAATATACACGAACCTGCATTCCTCCCCTCCCCCGTTCTGCCATCGGGATATGAACGAATCCAAAATAAGAAGGGAGTCTCCTTCCTCAAGGATGTTCACCTCGGCGTCCATGGTCACCTTGAGTATCCCCCTCGTTACGGTTATGAACTCTTTCCCCTTGTGCAGCATTATCGGGCCCTCCACCGGTTTGTCCCCGCTTATGGAGACTGAAAACGGCTTGATCGACGGATCATCGGAATCCATCAACCTGCTCATGGCGACATTTCGCTGGGGCGAGGATAAGCGAATGCCCTTTTTCGACAGCACATACCCCTTCATGCCGCCTTTGATGTCGGGAGAGCCTATAAAGTAATCGAGAGGCTTGTTAAATATCGATGAGAGCTGGACCAGGGTCTGCAGCGAAGGGGCGATGATGTCATTTTCGATCTGCGATATCGCTCCCGGCGTCATGCGTAGCGAGGAGGCAAGCTCCGCCTGAGTAATGCGCGACTCCTTTCTCAGGAGCTTCACCTTTTCGCCGATCCTGAACAGCTCAGGGGTCTTTTTATCCTCAAAATGAATCTCCTGGTCGATTACCTTGAAATAATTCGGCTGGGATCCGTACAGCGGGGTGCGCTCCTCCAGCTTGTGGATGACCAGACCGTAGTAATCCGCATCCGACGCGCTTATGGAAAACACGATCTGGGTGATCTGCATGATGCCTGCGATGAATTCCCTGGTATGGGCCTCCCGGCCGAGCAGCCAGTAGGCGAGCGTATTGAGCTCGTAGAGCTTGGGGCAGGTGAAGGTGAAGAAATCGAGCACCGCGTGCTCGTCCTTCCAAAGCTCGTTCATGCCGGTTAGGCTGTCGAAGATGTAAAACGAGCGCTCCCTGTTCCGAATCTCTATTATATTCAGAAGCTCGACGAATGAGGAGATGTTCTTCGGATTTTCAATGCACAGGAAACGCTCCGGATCGTGCTCGCCCGAGTCGTAAAAATCGAGGAATACGGGATCGTTGTTCCCCTTCCCCTTGGTAAAGGCGTCGACGAGGATCGCGTTTTCATTCGCAAACAGATAGTCGTATCTCCGTATGATGGTATGGGGGGGGAAGTTGAAGCTGACGTAGATAATGTGGTCGTTGTAATCCCCGGCGCCGTAAAAGTAGCTTTTTATAAAGTATTCGACGGGGACCCCGTCGGACACCTGCCACACGACATTGTCGCCCGGCTTCAGTCCTCCGGTAAGCTTGTCCAGATACGGCAATCCGGTGCTGATCATGCAATTCTCCTTCCCGGCTCCGCCTCAAGGCGGACACAAAATCAATATATTAAAATATGATTAAGCGCCGCTATACAAATTATTAGATTAAGTAAAATTTTACATTATTGTAATAATAAAGGCCGCTTAATTATGTATATTTACTATACGCTGTATTTTCAATTTTTCATAATAGAATTATTGAGAAAGTGAACGATACATAAAATTTGCTTTTTATGTTCGTAATCGGAGAAGCAAAAATATAAATATTATTGCAGTTTTTTGATGGGTTAAATGCAATTGCAGGTATAAAACATAGGAGCTTTTAGATTGAGGAGTGATTGTTATGCCTGGTCTGTTTCCTAAAAAGGCGGGTCTCTACGACAGCGCATACGAGCATGACTCGTGCGGGATAGGCTTTGTCGCGAACATCAAAGGCGCCCCCTCAAACGACATCGTGAAGCGGGGCATCGAGGTTCTGGAGCGAATGGAGCACCGTGGCGCTGAAAGCGCGGACAACAAGACCGGCGACGGTGCCGGAATCCTATTGCAGATACCGCATGAATTCTACCGGCACGAAATGCCCTCAATCCCGGACCCCGGACAATACGGAACCGGCCTGGTGTTCCTTCCGCGCGAACCTGGCCAGGCTGACTTTTGCATTCATGCGCTCGAGGCCGTAATAGAAGAAGAGGGACTGCGCACGATCGTATGGAGGGATGTTCCGGTCGACTCGTCCGTATTGGGAAAAATATCCAAAGCGTCAGAGCCGACGATAAAACAGGCATTTGTGTCCGCCGGCAACGCCGGTGACCGGAAAACCCTCGAGCGGAAGCTCTATATCGTCCGGAAGGTCATTGAGAACAGGATCAGGACGTCCGCTCTTGACCAGAAGCACCTGTTCTACATCCCGTCGCTGTCAAGCAAAACAATCGTGTACAAGGGCATGCTCATGCCGAACCAGGTGCGCCACTATTTCCATGACCTAGTGGACAGGCGGGCGGCGAGCGCCGTGGCCCTGGTCCACTCGCGCTTCAGCACCAACACCTTTCCCTCATGGGACCTCGCCCAGCCCTTCCGGCTGATCGCCCACAACGGGGAGATCAACACGATCAAGGGGAACCGCTTCTGGATGTCCGCGCGTGAATCCGCGTTCGCCTCGGACGAGTTCGGCGAGGACATCAAAAAGATCCTGCCGGTCATCGAGCCGGGCAAAAGCGACTCGGCCTCGTTCGACAACGCCCTCGAGATGCTCAATTTCACCGGCAGGTCGCTCCCCCACGCGCTCATGATGCTCATCCCTGAATCATGGAACGACAAAAACCCGATACCGGAGGAGCTGAAATATTTCTACGAGTACCATTCAACCTTCATGGAGCCGTGGGACGGTCCCGCCTCCATGGTCTTCTGCGACGGGAGATACGTGGGAGGCACCCTCGACCGGAACGGGCTCCGGCCGTCGCGCTATGTGGTGACCAAGGATGACCTGATCGTCATGGGCTCCGAAGTCGGCGTGCAGACCTTCCCTGCTGAAAAAATCGCCTACAAGGGACGTCTCATGCCGGGCAAGCTCCTGTTCGTCGACATGGAAAAGGGGCGCATAATTCCCGACGAGGAGATAAAGCGCCAGATATACGCCCGGAAACCGTACCGTCTCTGGGTGCAGCTCAACCGCATCAACCTTGAAGAGATGGAGGTCAAAGGCGAGGTTCCGGTCGCGATCAAGGACGACCGGCTCCATGAGATGCATCTCCTGTACGGGTACACGAGGGAGGACATCGGAAATATCATCATGCCCATGTCGGAGACCGGCCAGGAGCCGACCGGGTCCATGGGAACCGATACTCCGCTCGCGGTATTTTCGGACAAGCCCCAACGCCTGTTCAACTATTTCAAGCAGTGCTTCGCCCAGGTCACCAACCCGGCGATAGATTCGATCCGCGAGGAGCTCGTCATGACCCTCACGAGCTACATAGGCTCGCAGCAGAACCTGCTGGCGGAGAGCCCCCGCCATTGCAGGATGATCAAGTTCAAGAGCCCCCTGTTCACCAACCGCGACATGGAGAAGATCAGGAGATTCGATAATCCGGAATTCAAGACCGTTACCCTTGCAATGACCTTTCCGGTCAAAAGCGCGCCGGGGAGCCTGAAGCGGGCGATGGATGCGCTCTGCGCCAGGGTGGAGGAGAAGATCCGGGAAGGATACCGGTACGTCGTCCTCTCCGACCGTGACGCGGACGGGGACCACGCACCCATCCCGTCGCTCTTTGCGTGCGCCGGCGTGCACCACCACCTGATCAGGACCAAGCAGCGGACCCGCATAGGGCTCCTCATAGAGACGGCTGAGGCGCGGGAGGTCATGCACTTCGCGCTCCTGTTCGGATACGGAGCGGACGCCATCAACCCCTACGGAGCATTCGCCACCATCCACGACCTCACGGCAAGGGGCGTCATGAAGAATTTGAACTACCTGAAGGCGGAGGAAAATTACCTCAAGGCGGCCAGCAAGGGCCTTCTTAAAGTGCTCTCCAAAATGGGCACCTCGACCCTGAGGAGCTACCGGGGCGCGCAGATATTCGAGGCCATCGGACTGGGGAAAGCGCTCATCGACGAGTATTTCACCGGCACCGAGTCGCGCATCAGCGGAATCGGCGTCGGGGAGCTCGAGCGTGAGGCCCTGATGCACCATGATATCGCCTTCGGCAGGCGGCCCTCCCTTCTGGAGTCTTTGGGCGCGTACCAGTACCGGAAAGAGGGGGAGCTTCACGCCTGGAATCCGCGGGCCATATACCTCCTGCAATGGGCAACGCGCACCGGAAATTACGATAAGTACCGTGAATTTTCCCGGCTCGTGAATGAAGAAAACCGCAAGCCGCACTTCATACGCGGACTTTTTGACTTCAAGAAGCAAACACCGATTCCCCTTGAGCAGGTGGAGCCGGCGGAAAACATTCTGAAACGCCTTACCACCGGCGCCATGTCCTTCGGCTCGATATCAAAAGAGGCGCACGAGACCATCGCCTCCGCCCTGAACCGCATCGGCGGGAGAAGCAACTCGGGCGAGGGCGGTGAGGACACGGAGCGCTTTGAAAAGAGGCCGGACGGAACCTGGACCAGGAGCGCAATAAAGCAGGTGGCCTCGGGAAGGTTCGGGGTGACGTCGAACTACCTCGCCCACGCGGCCGAGCTCCAGATCAAGATCGCCCAGGGGGCGAAGCCGGGCGAAGGAGGCCAGCTCCCGGGCCACAAGGTGGACCGGAAAATCGCCCGGACACGCCACTCGACACCCGGGGTGACCCTCATATCCCCGCCGCCGCACCACGACATCTATTCAATCGAAGACCTGGCGCAGCTTATCTTCGACCTGAAGAACGCAAACCCCGCGGCGCGGATTAGCGTGAAGCTGGTCTCTGAAACCGGCGTGGGCACCGTAGCCGCGGGCGTGGCAAAGGCGCATGCGGACAACATCCTCATCAGCGGGTACGAGGGCGGCACCGGCGCGAGCCCGGTGAGCTCGATCAGGCACGCGGGGCTCCCCTGGGAGATCGGGCTGGCTGAAACGCACCAGACCCTGGTCATGAACGACCTGCGGGGCAGGGTGCGACTCCAGACCGACGGACAGCTTAAGACCGGGAGGGACATCGTGATCGCTGCCATGCTCGGTGCCGAGGAATTCGGCTTCGGGACCGCCACGCTGATCGTGCTCGGATGCGTGATGATGCGCAAGTGCCACATGAACACCTGTCCGGTGGGTGTCGCCACGCAGGACCCGGAGCTGCGCAAGCGGTTCACCGGAAAACCGGAATACCTCATACATTATTTCAACTTCATGGTCGAGGAGGTGCGCGAGATAATGGCCGGGCTCGGCCTGCGTACCTTCGATGAGCTGGTCGGCCGCAGGGACCTCTTGCAGGTGCGTACGGTCGAACACTGGAAGGCGAAGACCGTGGACCCGGGTCCGCTCCTCTACATCCCGGAGGAGGCCCGGCTCAATCACATTCATTGCGTTCAATCGCAGGTCCACAAGATCGATGACGTGCTCGACCGCAGGCTCATCGCCGCGGCAGGGCCCGTTCTGACGGGAAAAAGCGGCGAAACGATCAATATGGAGCTGGCGATCAACAATACCGACAGGACCACGGGCGCCATGCTGTCATACGAGGTGTCCAGGCGCTTCGGCGACGCGGGCCTGCCCGACGATACGATCCATTGCACATTCCGGGGAAGCGCGGGCCAGAGCTTCGGCGCCTTTCTGGCTGGGGGGATCACCTTCAGGCTCGAGGGAGACGCCAACGACTATTTCGGCAAGGGACTCTCGGGCGGAAGGCTCATCGTGGTCCCTCCGGAGGGCTCGAGCTTCATCCCAGAGGAAAACATCATCATCGGCAACACCGTCCTCTACGGCGCCACTTCGGGCGAGGCGTTTGTCCGGGGCGTGGCGGGCGAGCGGTTCGCGGTCAGAAACAGCGGCGCCGACGCGGTGGTCGAAGGAACCGGCGACCACTGCGCCGAATACATGACCGGCGGCCACATCATCGTGCTCGGCAGGGTCGGGAGGAATTTCGCGGCCGGGATGAGCGGCGGCATCGCGTACGTGCTCGACCCGGACGGCACGTTCGAATACTTCTGCAACAGGGGAATGGTCGAGCTTTCTCCGGTGCGGGAGTTCGAGGACCAGGATTTTATCATCGAGATGCTCCAGAGGCACGTCAAGCATACCGGCAGCTCGGTGGCAAAAGACGTGCTCAGGAACTGGTACGGGTACCTTCCCAAATTCGTAAGGGTTCTCCCGCTTGAGTACAAGCGCGCCCTGGACGAGATGAGGATCGGCCAGATCGAGGCCAAGCTCGCGCGGATAAGGGAAGAGGAACAGCTGGGAGTGACATACTGATGGGTGATCCAAAGGGTTTTATACAAATTAAGCGCGAGGAATCCGGTTACCGGCCGGTAGAGGAGCGGGTCAATGATTACCAGGAGGTCGAACGTAAGCTGCCGGACGAGGCCCGAAGGCTCCAGGCCGAGCGGTGCATGGACTGCGGCGTGCCCTTCTGCCACTGGGCCTGCCCGGTCGGCAACATTATGCCCGAATGGCAGAACGACATCTTCAACGGGGACTGGAAGGCCGCGCATGATAATTTACAGGAAACCAACAATTTCCCCGAATTCACCGGCAGGGTGTGCCCCGCCCCCTGCGAGGCGGCGTGCGTGCTCGCAATCAATGATGATGCGGTCACCATCCGACAGAACGAGCTCGCGGTGATTGAAAAGGCGTTCAGCATGGGGTACGTGGTGCCCATGCCTGCTCCAAAGAGAAGCGAAAAGAAGGTTGCCGTGATCGGAAGCGGCCCGGCGGGGCTGGCATGCGCGGATCTCCTGAACAAGGCGGGCCACACCGTCGTCCTGTACGAATCTTCAGACGGGGTCGGCGGGTACCTCCGCTACGGCATCCCTGACTTCAAGCTGAATAAAAACTTCATCGACCGGCGGGTCAATATCCTGGTCGAGGAGGGACTGATCATAAAAACGGGCGTCACGGTCGGGAATGATGTCCTCCTGTCCGACATCCGCAGGGAATCCGATGCGGTCTGCATCTGCATCGGCGCCAGGGAGCCGCGAGACCTGACCGTGGAGGGTCGCTCGCTCAAGGGAATACACTTCGCGCTTGAGTACCTGATACAGCAGAACAGGGTCAACCGGGGCGACGTGATACCGGAACAGGAGCTCATCCGCGCCTATGACAAGAACGTGGTGGTCATCGGCGGCGGCGACACCGGAGCGGACTGCGTCGGCACGGCGAACCGGCAGGGCGCCCGGAACATCACCCAGCTCGAGCTTCTGCCCATGCCGCCGAAGCACCGAACGGACCATGAGCCCTGGCCGCTGTGGCCCAGGCTCCTCAAAACATCCAGCTCGCACGAGGAGGGATGCACGAGGATGTGGAACGTATCAACCAGGAAATTCTCAGGTGACGGAAAAAAGGTGAAAAAAATTTCCGCCGTCGAGGTGGAATGGAGCGAGGACAAAGACGGAAAACCGGTCATGGCGGAAAAACCGGGCTCCGGATTCGAGCTTGATACGGAGCTCGTGATCATCGCCATGGGTTTCGTCCATCCGGTGCACGCGGGGCTCGTATCCGAGACCGGCTGCGATCTGGACGCAAGGGGAAACATCAAAATCGATAAAAACTATATGACCAGCGCGGACGGCGTTTTTTCAGCGGGCGACTCCTCCCGCGGCGCCTCCCTGGTGGTGTATGCGATCCAGGACGGAAGGATGGCGGCCAGGGCCATCAATGATTACTTGAACAAACGATAAGACATTGAAAATTTTTTCTTGCAATGTATACATGTTTTTTTGAACATTGTTTTTAAAATTGCTTCACTGTTACATTTCCGCAGTTTTTTTAAGATCTTTACAAATCACCACGATCCTTTCTTTCTCAGCTGAAATTCCGGGAATGATTTGCCTTATTGGCGAATCATGCCTATATTGAAACATTATACCATGAAATTTGGAGATTATAATGACACAAAACAAAAAGCTCGCGAAATGGGTCGAAGAGGTCGCCGCAATGGCCACCCCTGAGCGCATCCACTGGTGCGACGGTTCAAAAGAAGAATATGACCTCCTGATGAAAGCCATGGTCGAGGAGGGGCTGGCCACTCCCCTCAACACAAAGCGCCTGCCCGGCTGCCACCTGTTCCGCTCCGATCCCTCGGACGTGGCACGGGTCGAAAACAGGACATTCATCGCGTCCCGGTCGCAGGACGATGCCGGTCCCACAAACAACTGGATCGACCCCATGAAGCTCAAGGGCATCATGAAGGACCTGTATAAAGGCTGTATGAAGGGCCGCACCTTGTACGTCATACCGTTCAGCATGGGGCCGATAGGCTCTCCCATCTCAAAGATAGGGGTGGAAATCACGGATTCGCCCTATGTGGTCGCCAACATGCACATCATGACGCGCGTGGGCGATAAGGTTATGGAGGCGCTCGGGGAAAACGGCGATTTTATCCCCTGCCTCCACTCGGTGGGCAAACCCCTGGGTCCTGGCGAAAAAGACAACGGGATATGGCCCTGCGCCCCGATCGAGCAAAAATACATCTCCCATTTTCCTGATGAACGACTGATATGGTCATACGGGTCCGGCTATGGAGGAAACGCGCTCCTCGGCAAGAAGTGCCTGGCGCTGCGCATAGCCTCGGTGATCGCGCGTGAGGAGGGCTGGCTCGCGGAGCACATGCTCATCCTCGGGATCACCAATCCGAAGGGCGAAAAAAAATATATCGCCGGGGCGTTCCCGTCGGCCTGCGGCAAGACTAACCTGGCCATGCTCATACCCACCATCCCCGGATGGAAGGTCGAGTGCGTCGGCGACGACATCGCGTGGATGAAGTTCGGTATTGACGGACGCCTTTACGCCATAAACCCGGAATCCGGCTTTTTCGGGGTCGCGCCCGGCACGTCGGACCATTCGAACCCCAATGCAATGAAAACCATGAACCGCAACTCCATTTTCACCAACGTCGCGCTCACCGGCGACGGCGACGTGTGGTGGGAGGGAATCGGTTATAAGGCTCCGGGCAAGCTTATCGATTGGACCGGAAAGGAATGGGAGGATGGAAAATCCGACAAGCCGGCCTCGCATCCCAACGCGCGTTATACCGCTCCCGCTCACCAATGCCCGGACATCGACCCGAACTGGGAAGACCCAAAGGGCGTGCCGATCAGCGCATTTCTCTTCGGGGGGCGGCGTCCCAGGATCATACCCCTGGTGAACCAATCATTCAACTGGAACCATGGGGTGTTTCTCGGGTCAATCGTCGGCTCCGAAGTCACCGCGGCCGCCCTCGATCTGACGGCCGGAACCGTACGCCGGGACCCCTTCGCCATGCTTCCGTTCTGCGGCTACCACATGGGCGACTATTTCAAGCACTGGATAGAAATAGGGAAAAAATACCCGGCGGACAAGCTTCCGAAGATATTCTACGTCAACTGGTTCCGGAAAACGCCGGACGGCAAATGGCTCTGGCCGGGATACGGTGAAAACAGCCGCGTGCTTAAATGGATATTCGAGCGGTGCAATAACGAAGGAAAGGCGGTTGAAACGGAAATCGGATACATGCCGACCGTCGATGCGATTGACCGCACCGGACTGGAGAACGTCAGCGACGCGGACATGAAAGAGCTGACTGCCGTGGACAAGGAAGGCTGGATGAAGGAGATCAGCCTCATCAAAGACCATTACGCCAAGATCGGTCCGAGAGTCCCAAAGGAGCTCAACGACGAGCTCCGTGCGCTTGAAAAACGCCTGTTGTAAAAAAAGAATATTTTTTTATCGCGGTATAATTTTTTAATTGATTTATTGAATGGCAGGGATATACACGTTTAATAATAAACCTTCTTCCTAGATGATTTTGAGGGGGACGTAACATCATAAGTTGTTTTAATTTTGCACCATGCCTTCACGCACGCGTGAAGGCATGTTTGTATAAAAAACAGATGATGGAAACGGCTTTACTTTTTTTTGCTTTTTGTTGAATTTTTTTATTTATATGTTATATTGAATTACAAAAAGAAGGCGAATTTTATTGTTTCTGTTTCGCCAAAAGGTTGTGACATAAGAAAAATTGAAATCGAGATTTCAAATTTTCTGTGAGTAATTGGTGCAGTCATGAGTGATGACAGCGAGCCTCAGGGGCCGGGATTTACGGCCGGACCCTTTTGCAGCCCCCGGCCAGAGGCGGAGGCTGCACGTAACATCAAAGGCAGAATTTATCATCAAACCATTCGTCCCTTTGAATTCTACTATTTCTATTCCCAAATCAATCCCATAGTGAACCGAGGCCGGGCGCATTCCGGGGTCCGCTTTCCGACAGGCGGCCGTGACGTCATGCACCCGCAATCAGCCATCTCCGTCCGTTCACCCCGGGAACGGGACTCGGCCGCGCTGTTTACGTATTTTCCCGTGCATATATCGCCGCGCGAGTGCAGAGCCTTCGCGAATGCGCATATGAATAATGAACCAGCAATATGGAGGATGTTCTAGCAATGAAAACAAATGGTACCGCCGTTTCGCCAGCCAAGCCGAAAAACGGGGCAATAAGAAAATCATACGGTCCTGTCTCAAACCTGGAGGAATATGTTCCATCCGACTGGTGGAACAGGATATTCAACTCGGTGTATCTGAAAACAGACGCCGATGTAGTGGACGACCCCAGCATCACTGTCAAAGAGATCGATTTCTTTTCCCGGTACGTTAATCTCACGCAGGATGACAAGATCCTTGACCTTTCCTGCGGCCAGGGCAGGCACTCCCTCGAGCTCGCGCGGAGGAGTTTCAGGAACGTCGAGGGGCTCGATCGCTCGCGGTATCTCATCCAGAAGGCGAAGACGCAGGCGAAAAAGGAATGCCTGTGCGTGAAATTCAGGGA
This sequence comes from uncultured Leptospirales bacterium, assembly GCA_964529965.1. Taxonomy (GTDB): domain Bacteria; phylum Spirochaetota; class UBA4802; order UBA4802; family UBA5550; genus RBG-16-49-21. Next base: position 61,546 of record CAZHAD010000006.1, read on the forward strand.
GGGGGAGGCACGGGTCCTTCCCTACAAAGCCGACACTTTCGACGTAGTCTTCATCCTGGGCAACAGCTTCGGCTATTTCGAGACCATCAACGACGACCTGCGCGTGCTCAGGGAGGTCTTCCGGGTACTCAAGCCATGGGGAAGGATCCTCATCGACGTGGCCGATGGGGATTATCTGAGGAAACATTTCCAGCCGCGCTCCTGGGAATGGATCGACAAAAATCATTTCGTGTGCAGGGAGCGCTCAATTTCGCTTGATAATCAGCGCTTGATATCGCGCGAGGTGGTCACCCACGTGGAAAAGGGGGTCACGGCGGACCAGTTTTACGCCGAGCGGCTCTATAACAGCGAAAGCATGCAAGAGCTCCTCAACGCCGCCGGCTTCAGCGACATCGCCCTCCACGAAGGAATAGACACGAACTCGCGGCGCAACCAGGACCTGGGAATGATGGAAAAGCGGATCATCATGACCGCCTCAGTCAAGAAGGAGTGGACGCCAGCCCGGCAGAAGAAGACCGCGATCAAGAACGTCACGGTAATCATGGGGGACCCCTACAAGAAGGACACCATCAAGCCGTCCCTGGTGTTCGACGATGACGATTTTTATACCATCGATCAGCTTAAAAACGCCTTGAAGGGCTTTACGGGCTACAATTTCAATTATATCAACAACCATGATTCCCTGATCAATGACCTGGTACGGTTCAAGAGAGGAACCGACTTCGTCCTTAATCTGTGCGACGAAGGATTCAACAACGACGCGCGCAAGGAGCTTCATGTGCCGTCTCTCCTCGAAATGCTCGGCATAAACTATACGGGTTCGGGCCCTCAGTGCCTGGCATACTGCTACGACAAGTCGCTGGTACGCGGCATAGCCAAGGAAATGGGCATCCCGGTGGCAAAGGCCTTTTTCATCAAGCCCGAAGACGCCACCTTTGATCTTCCCTTCGGATTCCCGGTGTTCGTCAAGCCGAACTTCGGCGACTCGAGTTTCGGGATCAACCAGCAAAGCCTGGCCGGCAACATCGAGGAGCTGGTCAATGCAATATCGGACATCAGGGACAAGCTGGGTTATGAAAAACCGATTCTTGTCGAGGAATTCCTTCCCGGCAAGGATTTAAGCGTTGGAATCATCGGCAATCTTCCCGAATCATACCGGGTTCTCCCCGTTATAGAAGAGGATTACTCAATGCTCCCTCCTGAGCTGCCGAAGATATGCGGATACGAGGCGAAGTGGCTGCCGGAATCGCCGTACTGGAACATCCGATCCATTCCCGCCGATATAACCGAGAACACGCGGAAATTTATCGTCGAATGCTGCCTCAAGCTCTTTGAGCGGCTCGAATGCAGAGATTACTGCCGGTTTGACTGGAGGATCGACAGCAAAGGAAAGCCCAACATCCTTGAAGTAAATCCCAACCCGGGCTGGTGCTGGGACGGCCACATGGCGAAAATGGCGAAAATCGCAGGGCTCTCTTACGCGGAGATGATCGGCGAGATCCTCCATGCAGCCGAGCAGAGGATCGGCATCAACGGAATAAAAAACATTGTAAATCATTGCGACGATTAATTAATGAATCTGCAATGAAATTTTTTTTATAAATGCGAGATTTATCTTGACTTTAAATTAATTTTAAATTAGATGATCATTGAATTTAAAAAATAATTTCTCACCTGTTGATTCTGGTCTACCTATAAGAGTTCATTCTGAGCATTGATTTGTATGAATGAAATAATTTTGAACAAATCAGAGGTTAGTCTAATTAATAGAAACCTTTTTGCATCCGAAACAGGTTCTTTCAGCCGGTAATGTTAATAAAAATTGAAATGAAAACAACGCCTGGGAAAAAATCAGATCAAACCGTTGAAGGACAAGACTCAGATTTCGGAATCAATCCCAAATATGAATGTCTCCAGAACCAGAAAATCAGGAACGGCAGATCGTACACTGCGGCGATTGTGGAGTCAATCAACCGCTATTATAACCATTTGAGCAATTCCCGCATCGGCATATCGGAAAAGGTATTAAACAGTTGTTTCGCGGTCCGTCTCGCCCGCTTTTTGACTGAGGTCATTTCAAGCAATAAATTCGCGCTCGCCCGCTCCGGTTGTTTCAAACAAGATTTTTATAATCTTTGCCTAGCAAGGGCGTCCGAGCACCTGCTGACACAGGAAATGCACGACACTGAACTCCTGATCATATACATGAAACAATGCCTGCTCCTTTTGAGGCTGTGTGGAATTTTAATGAATGACGGGGGATACGCGAAAATATGCGAGCAGGAAATCTCAGGAAGCAGCCTGTATTTCAGGCTTTTCAGGGCCTTTTGGGACCAGGCGGACTGGGAGGTTCTCTTCCCTTCTGATGCTGATTCCGCAAGGGAGCTGAAAAAAAGCAAAAACATCTTAAAGGATCTTGTCCTGAACCATCACGGGAGCACAAGGCTGGACAGTGTGATTAATGAATTTTTCGACATGACCGGGTTCTCCAGAGGTAACGACTTGGTGATGATATCGTTTCTCGATTTTTATTTTTTCACATGGTTGAATCACTTCAGCATGATCATGTACGCACACGCGCCCGTCCACGCCCCGGTATGCATATCCGTGACCGAGGCGGGAAGGAAGATTCTGAATTCAGTCATATGACCAAAAAACCCGTCATCATTTTCATCGTGACCTCGCTCGTCCTTTCCTGCGCTCAATTTCATGTCACCAGGGAGATCAGGGAAAGGGACGACCTGTCCAAATTGAAGCACAGCGGCGTACTCTTCCGCATACCACACAACAGCCAGATAAGCCTGAAGAGATTTTACGGGAGCCTTTCACACTGGATTGAGCCGTATAAAAAAATCAATAAACTGACGATTATCGATACGGTGAGCAAAAATCTGAGCATGTCAAAGGGCGAATACGACCGTTTTCTTCAGTTTTCCGCCGACAACGACTTCCAGTACTATCAAGCCCTGGGAATCATCGCCAATTATCTGGATAAAAACAAGGAGGAGCTGGAAAAACTAAGGGAAAAATACGGCCTCGACAGTTTTATCATATACGAAGTCGACACCTTTCTTTCTCCCGAGATGCTACTGGCCCATTTCAGGTCGATGATCGTTATCGTAAATACAAAAAATCAGGTTTTGTACATGGATCATCAATTCGACACGTACGATATCTACGAGATCGATCCCCAGGTATTGAAGGAAAACCTGCTCGACCAGATCAGCAACAGATTCATCAATCTGATGCTGAAGCTTGATTATATAGAAGAAACCTGACAAAATCTGTGGAGACGGCGGGAGTCGAACCCGCGTCCTACAATCCAGCCGTACAGCCTCTACATGCGTGTCCTTTTCATTTAATTTAAGATGTCCCACCGGGAAAAGGCGCCGTTATGAACATCCGAGCCCCTTATTGTTTCACCGTCATTCCCGGGGCGGGGAAATCGGGCTATCCCCTGTGTATGACGCCTTTTAGACACCCCAGAGGAGCAGGCGGTCCAAAGGCGTGACAGTCAATTAAGCTGCCAGTGCAAGATTATCGTTTGCACGTATGTTTAAGCCTGCCAATTTTTACGAGTTGCCAGCGCACTCGGCATGCAGCTGTAAAACCGCTATTGCAGTCGAAACCAAAATCGTCCCCTTTACATAAATATACAATAAGGCATTTCTCCCGTCAAGGCTGAATTTCATATCTTTTTCACTATCATCTATTATATATGCGGTGAGTTTATCAGCGAACAGGCAACATGGATGTTGCCGGTAGCCGCAGCATACACGGATGTATGTCTGTGGCGGGTGAGCGATGAACTCACCGCATGATTACGACTCATTTTTCAGCGCCATGCAGGAATTTTCCTTTACAGCTCACTGCCCTGACATGCACTATCGGCGTATGAAAAAAATCATTTCAACATCATCGCTTGTTCTGTGCATATTGTGCGCCAATACCCCGAATATTTCAGCATATGACTCGAAAAGACAAAATCCCCGGATTTTAAAACCAGACCGGTCGCCCATGAGCTTCACAAACATCATCGGTAACTGGCGCTTGAAATATACCGGCAATTACGGGTATTGCTTCAACCTGTATCCAAACTACCGCGCGCTCATCATCATCTATCTTAACACCCAGTCCCTGATATTCAGAGGGGTGTACACGATAGACGAAAAGAATAAATTAAAAATAAACATCTCGGAGATGAAGGAAGAGCCCCGGACCAGCGGCTTCAACCTCCGCGGAGGATTCGTGAAGGCGAAATCGTCGTATTTCCTTTTTACCGGATACATGTTGAAAAAAAATAAAAAGGAACGCCTGTGTCTCAGGCCGAGCGCGATCGTAATCGACGGAAAAAATTCAGACGGATATTTCGAACCCTTCATCAAGCTTACAAAAGAACCGCGATGATCGTCGAACGCGTCGAATTCCACAACAACCTGAAACAGCGTCTAGCGGGAAGGCTGTATAAAACAGATGTCGCGTCGAATTCAGGAGTCGTGTTCAGCCACGGGCTCTTCTCGAACAAGGACGGCTATAAGATAACCCGGCTCGCAGGGGACATCGTCTCAACAGGCAATCAGCTTTTGACCTTCGATTTTTCATTTTCCGGAGAATCCGGGGGGCGCATCGAGCAATTATCAATACTTCAGGAGGCGTCCGATCTTTCATGCGCGGTTGAATATATGAAAAACCGCGGAATTCGGAAAATCCACCTGATGGGCTCGAGTATGGGCGCGGCCGTCACCCTCATCTACGCCTCGGGGCATCGTACAAGCATCGCCTCGCTTATCCTTATTGCCACGCCGGTCGATATAAAAAAAATCTTTCTTTCCGACGCCGGCCTGAACGATGTCGATTCCATGCCGGATAACGGATACGCGACCATCGACGGCACGCCCGTCCGCAAGGCATTTTTCACGGAAATCAATACTATGAACATGCCCGGGGCGCTTAAAAAAATTACCGCTCCGGTCCTGGCGGTCCACGGAGGCATGGATGAGGTGGTGGATCCGGGCAACGTGGCGCTCCTGGAGAAATACCTCGAAAAGGGACTGAAAAAAATCATCATCCCGGACGGCGACCATAGCCTCACGAGGGATTCAGATTTGGAAATACTGCGAAGGGAAATCGTGACATGGTTGAAGACGACGTGAGAAAAAAACGATCGGACGCAAACCGGATCCCGCCGGCCGCCCCCGCGCATTTCGCCGGATATATCAAATAAATGCAGCAGGCCGTCAATATATATGTCCTTCTCCTCGGCATCGCGCTTATCCTCATCGGCACCGTGGAGCTTTCGGCGCCCCTCAGGATCTTCAAACTCTGGAAGCAATGGATATCAAAAAGGCTGTTTCCCCTTCACGGCGCACTGCTTATCCTTCTGGGGATTCCGCTTACGATGTACCGGGGGCCCCTGTCGGAAATCATTTTCATCATCGGCGCCGTACTCGCCCTTTCAGGGCCCTTTATCCTGATTTATCCGGAGAAAATAAGAACGATGTTCAATTCCATATCCGAAGAGATGGACGATGCCGGCGTGCGAAGGATAATCTATATTGACGCCCTTTTGAGGATACTGGCGGGCGTCCTGTTTGTGGCGTGCTATATCGCGTAATGGAAGTCCCGGCGCGCGGCAAAGAGCGCCGAGCGCCGGCGCCCCCTCTGCTCTATTTAAACAGCTTGAGCTTGATTTTAGGCAATTTTTTTATGAGCTTTCTTCCGCCCTTTTGTATGGCCTTTTTACCCGCTTCCTTGCCCGCCTCGATCGCCGCGCTCCCGACCGCCTGCCTGATGACTGAGTCAAGCGACCCGAGCGTGGGGAATACGAGCCGTGCATCAGGCTTGCTCGTGGTGCCGGTGACTTTATACTTCATATATATCATCCCCCGTTTGTTGAGAAGGGGTTTCATCGCCGCATCGACTATCTTTTCGGGGTTGGCGTATTTTGTTACGCCAAGGCGCTTGAGGCCGGATTCAACCTGCTTTCTGACTCCCGTCCTCACCGTATTATTGCGCGATTCGCTCAATTCCATCTCGACATCCGCGTCGACCGCTTTGGTGGAGGTGTTGACGGCGCCTCCGAAAAGGAGACTTGCGTCCTTGACGTTGAGATTGCCGTTTGAGAGCTTCACAAGCCCGTGCTTGTACCATATATCCACATACGCGGTTTTGGATCCCTTCCACTCCTGCTTTCCTTTCAGGAAGGAAAGCTGGTCTCCTATATATTTATTCATGATCGGGAAAGCGGCAATTGCATTGAATATCTGCAGGCCGGTGAACCAGCCTTCAGGCGATCCGGCATGGATCCATATCTCCGGGTCAAGCCTCCTCGTTGTGAGATCGAAAGGCCTCGCGTTTCCGCGGGCGTCGAACGAGATGTTAAACGACTTGACGCTGGCGGTCTTGACGGGCCCCACCGATTGGACCCACGTGGAGAGCCTGAGCTTGACGTTGTCGTCGTGCGCCAGATTCTTCGGGTCGATCCGTATGTCGTACGCAAGCGCGGTAAGCTTATAGATCCTGAACCTCTGGTCGAGCTTGCCGTCGTAATAATTGACGGTACCGTCCTTAACACCCACCTCCCCGACCGAAACGGCCACCGGCAGATTGTCCGCCGTGAATGCTCCCTCAGACTTGCCGGGTTTTACGGCCTTTTCTTTTTCATGCGCCTCGCGGGCCGGCTTTTGGGGCCGAAGGAGATCGTCGAAATTAAACGTGCCGGCCCTGCTTTTGACTACATTGACGACGGGAGCGTACATGACGAGCTCAGTGATCTCGAGCTTCTTTTTTATAAGGGGCATGAGGCGGAACCTCAGGCGCAATGACTTCATGCTGACAAACACGTCGTTCGGAGAAACGGGCTTTCCCTTGAGGATTGCGAGCTGCTTGTCAGTCTTGAAATTCGATATTGCGACGTTCTTCACCTCTATTCCGGATACTATCGAGAAAAGGCCCACGCTTATTTTTTCGATGTATACGTGCCTGCTCAGGGCCTTCTCCATCCGGTTCTCCACCATCTGTTTATTAATGATGAAGATCAACGC
>CAZHAD010000007.1:0-21956 GCA_964529965.1 uncultured Leptospirales bacterium
TTTCATAGAGGCCTGATTCAATCACGGAAATCAACATGATTGATACATGGAGGGTCTATGAGACGGTTTTCGTATGCGGCACTGATTATGATTTTTGCAGCCGGCCTGGTCTGTAAAAAAGCACCGGCGCTGGAGCGCGAGGGGGTCGTCAATTTTCTGACGGGTACGGTGATGATCATCGGCGGCGCGGAAAAAAAAGCCGCATCGGTCGGGGACCCCGTGAAAAAGGGAATGAGGATCGAAACGGGCGGGAAATCCTTTGTTGACATATATTTCGATGACAGCGAGGTGAGAGTGCTTGAAAACAGCTCTGTGGACATTGATGATCTCGGGATCGATGTTCATGAGGGCACGGAGCATAGCCTGTTGAAATTGAACAGGGGAAGCATTTTTTCCCGCGTCATGAAGAAGCTCTCAAAGGACGAGCGCTTTGTCATACGCACGCCGACCACGACCGCGGGTGTGCGCGGCACCGAGTTTATGGTTATTTCCGAAGAGCTCAAAAGTCTGGTCGCCTGTCTGAATGGAACGGTCCAGGTGAAAAACGACGCATCCCCGTCTCAGGAGCCGGTGCTTCTAAGAGACGAGCAGCAGGTCGTGGTCGAGAAGGACAGACCGATGTCAGTGGGAGAGCTGGCATCTGAGAACCGCAGGCTCATGAACGGCATCAGGCGGAGCTTCCGGGAGATGAAAACGTCCCTCAGGGAGCGCTTTGAGAAGAAAAGGGACGAGATCCGCAAAGCCGTTGAAGACCGGCGGCAAAAGGATATTGAATCCGTTGAAAAGCAGAAAACCCTCGACAGGGAAAATGTGGAAAAGCAGAAGTTGCGTGACAAGGAGAACGTAGACCGGCTCAGGACGGCGCCGGATAAGGCCGGCACGGAAGCGGGCGGCAATGTCGAGGCGCAGAAGAAAGAAGCGCGGAAAAATCTTGAGAACGTAAAGCCTGCAATCAAGAAGTTCAAGAGCAACGTTGAATAGACCCGTAAAAAACATCGGATTCGTCTCGTCGCGTATTTCCGGAATAGACGGAGTGAGCCATGAAATCGAGAAATGGGCGTCGATCCTGGAGCGGAACGGGTATTCCTGCTTTTACTGCGCGGGTGAGATAGACCGGGAGCCGGGGTCCAGCTTCATTCTCGAAGAGGCCCATTTCCAGCACCCGGAAATTGTAAGGATAAACCGCAGCGTGTTCGGCAGAACCACCAGGCCAGGAGATATCACCGCGCTGATCCATCGGGTTGCCGGCCGGATAAGGGACGGGCTTGACCGTTTCATACGCACGTTCGAGATAGACTGCATCATTGCCGAAAACTCGCTTTCCATACCGATGAACATCCCCCTCGGCGTCGCACTGACCGAGCTGATCGTGGAGACCGGGATCCCGACGATCGCGCATCATCATGATTTTGCATGGGAGCGGGAGCGTTACCTGGTCAATGCGGCGGGCGACTTCATCCAGATGAGCTTTCCCCCCGCATTCCCGACGATTGAGCACGTGGTCATCAATTCGCTTGCGCAGGCCTCCCTGAGCCTCAGGAGGGGCGTGTCCAGCACGGTCATTCCGAATACCTTCGATTTCACTCATCATTTCAAGCCGGCGGCCGGCGATCTCATCTCCAGCCTCAGAAGGGACGCCGGGATCGACGGCGATGAATTGTTCATCCTTCAGCCGACGCGCGTGGTGCCGCGCAAGTGCATCGAGAGGTCCGTCGACCTGGTGGCCCTGCTTTCGGGAGCGGGAGGCAGGCTCGTCATCTCGCATCCGACGGGCGACGAGGGCGAGGAATATTACCGGAAGCTTAACGATTATGCGGACATGAAGAAGGTGGAGCTGCGCTTTATCGACCGACTCGTGTCGCCCGGCAGGTCTGCGTCAAAGGAGAGACCGTACACGATCGGCGACGTGTACCAGGCCGCGGACCTCATCACCTATCCCTCGGCGTACGAAGGGTTCGGGAACGCGTTTCTTGAATCAATTTATTTCAGAAAGCCCCTCGTGGTGAACCGGTATCCCGTTTTCATAGCGGACATAGAAATACACGGATTCGACGTTGTCCGGATCGACGGGTTCGTCGACAGGGACACGGTGCGCAGCGTCGAAAAAATCCTCGCCGATGGGGACCTTCGAGAGCGCACGGCCGAGGTGAATTACCGGACGGCGCTTGCGCATTTTTCGTTCGCACGGCTTGAGAACACCCTGCTTTCCGTGATGCGGCGTCTCACACCTCAATCTCCTTCATGATGATCATTTCGGTGTCCTCTTCATCGGGCATGACCCGGAAGACGATGCCCCGCGCGTTCGCGATGAGGCTGCGCGCCTGCAGGTAGTTGCGCCGCTCGGACCTGACGCCGCAGACCTTGACGATGACCGTGTCGGATATGCGCGCGCCCCTGACATACAAATCGTTGTCCCTTTTGAATTTTTCCTCCACGGTTTCGGTTTTTTTCGGTGAAAAGGTGGGCGCAAAGATGATCCGCGCCCCGTGCTCCCGCATAAAATAAAACCCGGCGTCGTCAAACACGTCGGCGCATATGATCACTCCGAAGTTGATCCCGTACGCATGAAAAATGCGGTATGATTCGCCCGGCGTGATCTTATCCAATTCCGCGAAGAAGAGCCGCTTCTTCCGGTACCGGCCCAGCAGCTTACCATCGTGGAATACGAAGCTGGTATTATAAAGCCTTCCCTCCGCCAGCTCCGGCATGGTGCCGCCGATGATCACGGTTGAGAGCTCCCGCGAGAGCACCGCGATCCGCTCAAGCTGGCGCTCCTGGTTGTGCGGCGTCTGGAACTGGTTTTCGAAATTCACATTCACGAAAAAATATTCCGGGAAGCAGATAAAATGGGGCCTGAACCTGCGGACACCGGCTATCTCGCCGTGGGTTACCGAGGTTCCAAGCTGTTTCTGGAACAGAACCACGCGCATTTTCATACCTATGATCCAGTTTTATTCACTCCCCTTGTCAAATGATAAAATATCAGCCTTATCGTTTACTAACCTGTCAATATCGTTCATTCCTCCTCCGATACCGTATATTCCAATCCCGTTGCGTAAATTCCGTATATTCGTTATTAATAGGGCATGTGATTCTAAATCGGGTTACGTGAAATGCAGGGTCTAAATTTGAACGGTTCCCTTCGGTGATGTCCGGGATGATTAACGACCTATCAGGGTATAAAGACATAATTGGCGATCTGAAAATTCCGTTTTAAAAATATACAAATAAATATTTTTGTTAATTTTATATTAACAACCGGCCTTGTCTGTAAAGCGTCCATGAAGAGAAGGTGAATGAGATGTACAATTCTGAATTTATTGACGCGGGAAATAACGATAATTTCACGCTCAACTATCTGAAATTTTCAAAGGCGATCACCAGATTTCTTAACAGGATAGTGTATGACCGGCATATCTGCGAGGAATTGTCCCATGACGTTTTTTTGAAGGTATTCGAAAAAAAAATCCAACTCGATCCGCAATCAGAGAGGACGATGAATTTCCTTCTGACGGTGGCAAAAAATATGGCAATAGATTACCTGAGAAGGAAAAAGATGGAGCAGGAAAAATTGAAGGCCCTTTATTATGACAAAAAGGCTGCCGACTTTGAGCGGTGCGGCGATGCGGGGGATATGTATCTCAAGGGGGAGATCATATCGACGTTGAGCGACATCATAAATTCATTTCCCGAAAAAAAGCGAGAGGTGTTCATCAAGATGAATTTTTACAACGAAAACACCACTTCGATCGCAAAAGACGCGCATGTCTCGCAGTACAGAATAAGACAGATCAATGAGGAGATGCATCTGATAATAAGGGAACGGCTGATGCATTTTTTTGCGGATGAGGATTAACGGGGGACGCGTTTCCCGCTGCCTCTTAAAAACTGCTTGACTGTTTACCGCTGTTATTTCTTATTGAAAAATTCAAAGCCCTTGAATTGTTAAAGGAGATGTTTCATGCCGAAAGAGAAAATATTTTGCGCCAACTGCCTGAACTGCATCGTCATCAGACAGTATGAATCCGAGCCCGACAGATATGTACTGCGGGTCAAGTGTCTGAAGAAAAAATGGGTGAAAAGGTCAGGAGAGGAAAAGCTCTACAAGTTTTTCACGGTTGCCCGCAGGATAATGGATTCCTGCGAATATTATACGGAGCTGGGCGAACTGTTCCCGTATATTAAAAATCTCAGAAAGGAGCTTCCGATAAAAGACGAGATTTATTCAACAAAAGAGATTTAAGGACGTACAGATGTTTTCAAGCTTCGGAGGGGGCATAAACCCGCCCGAATATAAAAGGTCCACCAAAGACCTGAAATTCCTCAACCTCGCAATCCCGCACATCTGTTACATATCACTCCAGCAGCATATCGGTGCTCCTGCCAGTCCGGTCGTCAAAAAAGGGGACGTCGTATCAGAAGGCCAGCTTATTGGTTCCGCACAGGGCTTCATAAGCGCTCCTGTCCATTCTTCCGTTCCCGGGAAGGTTATGGACATCGCGGACATACCGACCATCTACGGCAGTCGGCAGGCGGTCATCGTAGAGGCTGAAGGTGCCTTCACCGCATCTGCCAGGCAGCCGCAACCGATTGATTGGGAATCCCTCGCCGCCGATGAAATCAGGGAAAAGATCAGGGACGGGGGGATCGTGGGCCTGGGAGGCGCGGCCTTTCCGACCGCAGTCAAGTTGTCCCCTCCGCCCGAAAAGGCGATAGACACGCTCGTCGTGAACGGGGCGGAGTGCGAGCCCTATCTTACCGCAGATGATATGCTCATGAAGACCTATCCTGAGGCCGTAATCGAGGGGATCCGCATGACCATGAAGGCGCTGGGGGTCGCCCGCGGGGTCATCGGCGTCGAGGACAATAAATGGGACGCGTACAAATCCCTCGCGCGTACTCTTTCTGCCGTGAATCCGCTCGAGGAGATTTCGGTCAGAAAGTTGAAAACGAAATATCCGCAAGGGGCTGAAAAGCTGCTGATCAAGAGCCTCCTCGGAAGGGAGGTCCCGTCCGGGGGCCTTCCCATGGACGCGGGCGTTGTCGTGCAGAACGTGGGCACCATTTACGCGATACGGGAGGCCGTGGCGCTCGGGAGGCCTTTGTTCATGCGCCACATCACGGTATCGGGCAGGGCGATAGCCAGGCCGGGCAACTATAAGGTGAGGATAGGCATGAGAATAGCAGACATCGTCGATGAATGCGGCGGGTTCAGACAGCCTCCGGCGAAGATCGTCATGGGCGGACCGATGTGCGGTATAAGCGTGCACACCATGGATGTGCCCGTGGTAAAGGGGAGCTCGGGCGTGCTCTTCCTCACCGAGGAGGAGGTGTCGTTCAGGGATTATTCTCCATGTATACGGTGCGGTAAATGCGTGGCGGTCTGTCCCGTGGGGCTTCACCCGTGCGATATGGGAAACGCGGTCGAAAAGAATCGGCTTGATATCGCGGCAGGCCTCAGCCCCTTCGATTGCATAATGTGCGGGTCGTGCAGCTTCGTATGCCCCGCGAACAGGCCGTTGAGCCATTTCTTCAAAAGCGCACAGGAAAAAATGAGGGTCGTCAACGAATAAGAACGGGGAGGGATATGGCTGATAATCAAAACATGCTGCACGTATCCTATCCGCCCCATTTGCGTTCGGGAGAATCCATACCAAGGGTCATGTGGACCGTGGCGGCCGCTCTTGCCCCGGCATGCATATTCGCCGTGTACCTGTTCGGGACCGCGGCGCTCATCCTGATCGTCGTGTCCGTGCTCTCGGCGGTTGCAGGCGAGGCCCTGATACAGCTTTTGCTCAAGCGTCCCGTTACCGTGCTTGACGGATCGGCCGCGGTCACGGGGCTCCTGCTCGCCATGAATGTGCCCCCCCTGGCCCCTTACTGGATGGTCGCCATCGGATCCTTCTTCGCCGTGATCATCGTCAAGCAGTTTTTCGGCGGCCTGGGCTTCAATATCTTCAACCCGGCTCTCGCGGCAAGGGCGCTGCTCATGGCTTCATGGCCAGTGCACATGACCGCGAAATGGCATGCCTTCTCCCCGGGCAATATGCTGTCCCCGGAGATCGGAAACAGCTTCGGGTTTTCAACCGAAGTATTCGACGCCCTGACCCGTGCCACGCCCCTGTCCCTCTTGAAGGAGGGACAAAGGCTTTTTACGGGCGGCCACGGCATCGACAGGCTCTACGACATGCTCACCTCGCCCGGCATGCTCAAGGCCCTCTTTCTCGGAAACGTGGGCGGGGTCGTAGGCGAGACCTCGGCGCTTCTCCTGCTCGCCGGTGCCCTCGTGCTCTTTTTGAGGAAAATCATAACCTGGATCGTCCCGGCCTCGTTTATCGGAACCGTGGCGTTTATCACCGCGGTATATTACTATGCAGAGGCGGTGCCCGGGTTTTACCTGATGCCCCTTTTCCACTGCCTTTCCGGGGGGCTGTTCCTGGGGGCCTTCTTCATGGCGACCGATCCGGTGACCTCGCCGGTTTCGTCAAAAGGGATGATCATCTTCGGGGTCGGGTGCGGCGTGCTTGCTTCTGTTATTCGCCTCTGGGGAGGCTATCCGGAAGGGGTGTCCTACTCGATTCTAATCATGAACGCGTTTGTTCCGCTCATTGACCGGTACACCCGGCCGAGGGTATTCGGCACGCGGGAGCGCGCGGCGGGAGGCGCGCGATGATCAGGGAGATCGTGAAGCCCACGCTCACGCTGGCCGCCATCGCCTTCATCAGCTCACTTCTCCTGTCGTACGTGCAAAAGTATACGGAGCCGGCGATCGAAAGACAGAAGAGGGAAAAGCTCGCGGAGGCGCTCAGGCTTGTCCTTCCGGGCTTTACCGTGGGCGAGGCCCACAAGGTGCCCATCGAAGGCTCGGAATTTACGTTCTGGATCGGGGATAGAAGATCCGGGCAGGCCGTCGAAAAGGGGTACGCCTTCATCACCGGCAGCCCCGGTTACGGCGGCGATGTCGAGTCCATGGTGGGGGTTGATGAAAAAGGGAAGATCCTGGGTTTGTCGATCCTGGACCAGTCGGAGTCCCCGGGCCTCGGGGCGAGGTGCGTGGAGGTGGCGAACAGGGAAACCCTGTGGGACTGCCTGCTCAAAAAGATCCCGTTTCGGGACCACTGCGAAGAGAAGCGCATACCATGGTTCCAGATACAGTTCAAATGGCTTGACGCGACCAGGAAGATCAGGGTAGAGAAGCGCGGGGTATGGAACCCGGATATGCGACCGCGTCTTCTTGAAGACAACGCGATATCGGCCCTGACCGGCGCGACGATAACGACCGATGCGGTGGTGCGGAGCGTCGAGCGGGGAACGGCGCGTTTGAATAAGGCGCTGGCGATGAGACTGCCCGACAGAGAAGGAGGCGCGCGATGAATTACTGGAAGGAATTCGCAAAGGGGATATGGAAGCGCAACCCCCAGCTTATCGTGGGCCTGGGGTTCTGCCCGACCCTGGCCATATCCACCTCGATCTCCAACGCGTTCTGGATGACGGTGGGCGTGACCTTTGTGCTCATGGGCTCCAACATTCTCGTATCCCTGATACGGAGGATCGCACCCTCTCATTTGCGGATCCCCATCTACATCACGATCATTGCGGCGTTTGTAACGATCGTGGACCTTTCTCTGAAGGCATACCAGCCGGCAGTGTACAAATCCCTGGGAATATTCATCCCCCTTATCGTGGTGAACTGCATCATCCTGGGACGGGCGGAGGAGTTCGCCCAGAGGAATCCCATCCTCCCGTCCCTGCTCGACGGCGCGGGCATGGGGATCGGATTCGGGCTCACGCTGTTCGTGCTTTCATTTTTCAGGGAGATACTCGGATCGAACAAGCTTTTCGGCTTTACCCTCATACCGGGGATGGAGCCTGCGGCCGTGATGATCCTTGCACCGGGGGCGTTTTTCACGCTCGCATTCATGCTCTGGGGCATGAATGCGGTCAATTCAAGAAAGAGAAACAGGTGACCCATGGAAATCAAGGTATTCCTTGCGATTCTATTAAGCACGATTTTAATCAACAACTACGTGCTCTCCCGCATCCTGGGGATATGCCCCTTCCTCGGTGTTTCCAAAAAGCTCGACTCCGCGCTGGGCATGGGGCTTGCGGTCATATTCGTCATGACCCTGACCTCGTTCATCACCCATCCCATATACAAATACGTGCTGGTCGGGTACCGGATCACCTATCTGACCATTATCGTCTTTATCCTCGTCATCGCGGCCGTGGTTCAGCTCGTGGAGATGGTGATCCGCAAGATTTCACCGGTTTTGCACCAGTCACTCGGCATTTTTCTGCCCCTCATCACCACGAATTGCGCCGTGCTCGGCGTGGTGCTCCTTAACATCTCCTCCGGCTTTGCGAAACCTAACGTCAGCATGGGGCTGCTCAAGAGCGTGGTGCAGGGATTCGGGGGAGGGGCGGGATTTACGCTTGCGCTGCTCATCATGGCGGGCATCAGGGAGCGGCTGGAGATCGCGGACGTTCCGGAGAACCTTAAAGGCGTCCCTATCACCTTCATCACCGCCGGGCTTCTGGCGCTGGCGTTTTACGGGTTTTCCGGCATGAAGATATGATCGGTCCGTGGATTCGCATGCGGCTCATAATGTCTATGTACTGAGCTGAAAGCAGACTATTTAAGCGCCACGTTCATCTCGAGCTGGCCCATGGGGCTGTAAAGGTTTATCCCCAGGGTCGTCTGTTTGATGAGGGTGATGGTGAACTCCTTTCCCTCGATCACGGTGGGAGTGGTCATGTTAATCCGCTTTCCGGTGGAGGCGAAGAGGTTCATGGCGTTGCCGGTGATCATGTTGGCGAGCTCGCCGATTATATCTTTGTATTCTTCCTGAATTTGCTTTTCGGAAAGACCCGGAACAAGGACCTGGGCGATTTTTTTCACCATATTATAGCCCATACTGTACACCACCTCGCCGGTTACGCCTCCGGTGATGCCGATTATTATGGCCACATCAAGCGAGGGGATGGGGCTTTCCTTGATCACCAGCTTTCCCCTGCGAAGGTCAACGTCAAGGATTGACTTGAAGACGGCGCCCGCAGCCTCTAAAAATGGATTCACGAATTCGGCGTTTATGCTCATCATGGCAATGATCAACCTCTGTCAAGCTGCAACGGATTACACATATTACAACATGCGTTAAATATCAATAAGTTTTTTTGCGCCGTCAGCGCGAAATGTTTTTTAAATATACGGCCTTCTTCGCGTTTTCGAACAGCTTTTGCTTCAGGGCGCCGACGGTCATGAACAGGCTTTTCTCCTCAAGGCCTTTTTCCAGAGACTGGTATTCCTTGTCGGAGGGCCGTCCCTGCGCGATATCCTTGAGGAGGGGGGTGTACACATATAATCCCGATTCCGAACTGATCACCTGCGAGCATGCCCCCTTCCTGATTCCCATGAACTCATCAAAGAATATCGTGGAATTGTTGATGCTTGAGATGGGCTGGCCGTTCTGATCGACGAGCCGCTCCCCTGCCTTGAAGATTTTCGAGATCGAGACCCTCCCCCCGAACAGGGCCTGGCCCGCGTCAAAAGATCCGTTGTGCAGGGCAAGCGTATCGATCGATTCGGTCAGGGCGTTCGTAATTTTTCTGAGCTTATTATTTTCCAGCTTCGCCCTTATCCGTTCCCGGTCCGTTTTGGGGTTTTTGATCTCCGTCCTGTTCTTCTCCATTTCAGCGGATATCTCGGCGTCGGTGACGCCTATTTTGTTTTTGTACCTGTTTTTGAGCTCCATGTTGCTCAGATAGGAGTATTTGATCTGAAACCTCGAATTTTCATCCCTGTATTCGTTCAGGACCTCGCCGGGCGCGACCGCGAGCCCCATGTTGATGAACTGTATGAACTTGCTGGTGATTAATTCCCTTTTTATCAGGTTTTCGGAAGCCACCCGCTCAAAATAATAATTGAGCCGCTCCGGATCTATTCTTCCTGTGGCGGAATCCATCAGGCCCGGAATATTGGCGATATAATTTTTTACATTATCATTGGTGACATAAAACCCTATTTTTTGGGCATCACGGTAAATGAGAAAATCGGCGATATAGTAGGATAGAATCAGATTATCCATCTTCCTGTCGTTGATGTCCCCGAACCTGCTGCTTTTATAACGTAAGAAGTCAAACACATTCAGATTTTGGCCGTTCACGGTCGCGATGACGCTCCGATCGAGACCCAGTCTGGAAATGAAATCAGGCATGCCGAACGAAATGACTATGATCAATACGAAAAAGCCGGTAATCGCATAGCTGATGAACTTTATGAGCGGAGATTTTGAATCGAACATACGCGCCAACCCCTGCCGGTTTCAGTGAAAGATATGAGGTGAACTTATTATTTTTCCGCCGTAATTTGTCAATGAGATTAATCCGTTTTGGGCGGCTCCGATTCATCGATCAGCATGACGGGGATCCCGTCTTTGACCGGATACCGGCGTCCGCATTCCGTACAAATGATCTTTTCTTCCTTCATGAAATACTCCACATCACCGTGGCAGGCCGGACAGGCCAGGATCTCAAGCAGTTTTGTGTCAATCATGATCGCTCCTCTGTGTATGAATAATATACAGGTATGGACTATCCAATACTTTCCGTCAATTAAAAATGAGGGCCATTATTGAGGATCCTTCACAACCACCGTCATCCGCACGTCGCGCTCCATAGTGACGCTCCATGATTGTTGTCCCATGATGCAGGAGGCGGCCTTCAGATAGATGTTTGAAGAGGGCTCCATCGGGCCGCGGGGCATCGAGGCATACACGTACGGCCCGGCGTGCGGAGCGCCCTCCCGTTCGTATCTGTAGTTATACAGGTTTATGGAGCCCAGCCTGTAGGTGAGAGAGCCGACGGCTGAGGAAAATCCGGCGGAGCTGTTGTTGTACTTGTATCCGCCGTTCAGCATCAGGTCTGATTTGTTGGAGAGCAGGTTAGCAATCGCCCATTTTCTTAAGATAGTGCCGAAGCTGTCTTGAGAGCCGTGCCGGGCCAGCGCGTATTCGATTGCGGTATAATCGGTGAAGCCGTTTTGCACCACGTCCCTGAAAAAGGAGGCTCCTCCGAAGTTTCTCGCCAGATAGGCGCCCAGCGCAAAATTCACCGAATAGCTCACCGGAGACAAGTCACCCTTATACCATCTCGTAACCGAATATCCGTTGAAATAGTTGTACAGGGGAAGCCTCCCCTCCCTGTTATCGGGCGGGCCGGTAGAGTGCTCCTGATAGAAAATGCCGCGCGGACCGTTGACCTGAAGCTTGTCGGCGATCAGGTCCTCGACCGCGAGCGAGCACATCTCGTCTATCCATGTCTCTGAGCCGATGCCGCCGCTCCTGAGAACCGTTTTCTGATAGAAATGAATCATGTGCTGGAATTCATGGGCGAGGGTTGAGATGATATGCGAGGGCATATCGTCGAGCACATGCCATGTCGGAGGGTCGTTTCCCGTCGCCAGCAGGACCGCATCCAGATAAAACATGGCCCTTTCATTTGAATAAGGGAAATACTTTCTCGTGAAATTGTCTTTTGCCCAGAAATAGCCCAGGACCCTGCCACGGGTGTCATCATTGTCGATGTCGGTGAGTAAAATGCTGATGCGGTTGTCGTACTTTTCCTCGGGAATGAGCTCGGGAAAGGAATGCTCCCCCCACGGCAGGCCGAAGATGTTCGTCACCCAGTCATATATGTCGTTGTCCGGCCCGTTTTTTAAGAATTTTTCTGCCACCGCATCGGCCATCTCCTGGGTCACGAGGCGGGATTTGCTCCCTGTTTCAAACCAGCAATCGTCGGCGACCCATATGCTGATTTTCATCCTCCCGTCGGTGGCCGTGTTTCTGCACGTCGCCCGGATCGGCACAAACATTTTTTTCGTCGCGTCATAGTCGTAAAACACGTCCGTATCATCGACGGTATCGGAGCGTGGCTGGGGCGACGGCACGATGTTGAGGAGCATGCTCACCGGATTCAGCCTGCTCAGAGAAGAAAACGGATTTCTGTTGAATTCCGACACCTCATTTTTGCTTCGTGCGGAGTTTGCATTCAAATTTATTTGATACGGTCCCGGCGCGCGTGCAGGCTCGGAAACCGCCGGCATGGATTCTGCCCGGCCGTTCAAGCGTACCGCCGGATAGGGCGCTTCAGAATCCAGGCTCGTATTCGTGAATATGAAATACACGTCTTTCATATACGGACCCACGTCGAGGGAGTATTCGAGTTTCACCCCGCCCGCGGTATCGAGCATGTAATACTCATACCCGGTATCGTGGCGGTCCGTGTACGTATCATTCAATGTTACGTTTTCTGATTTTTCATTAATAAACGCGTAGGCCGCGTCTTTTGCCGTGGGATCGGTCCCGCAGTAAGAGAGGAAAAAAATGGATACTGAACATATGAAGAGTGATAATATGTTTTTATGCATGCCCGCATAGTGAATCATTATCAACAAAAAAAATCAAGTAATTAATAGAAGACTATTTGAGCGGGCTGCAGATCGCGGCTCTTCCCGGTATTCCCGGACGCCGGCCGCGCTCCTGATGTCTCGTATTGTTATTTGATGTGTTCGTTTGCAGGGCTTGTCCAATCGCACTGCGAACATTTGTAACCGCGGTATTTCATTTTACCGTCGGACTCTATTTCAACCTTGGCCATTACCAGGGACTCACATGCAGGACAATGTTTTGCAATGAGCTCGTAATCTTCTTTCACTTTCATGTTCATGTTCTTGACTCCGAATGTATATATCAAATGTAAATATTCAGTAAATAGTTACACCTGTACAGAAAAGATTCGAACCTGCCTCCCCCTTGTAATGGCAGTAGTATCGGTTTTGCAGCAATCTATTAATAATCATTAAAAGTACCTCATAATCGCTTCATCGGCAACCGTATCGGCGAAAAAAATGAATATTTTTCAGTAGATCAGGTTCAGTCTTGATGAACGTGGAATCCACATTTTTTTAATTTCGGAGGGGAATCTGCTTGGAAGTCCTGATGGTTATTGATGTCTGACCAGCACCTTGATTGCGTCGGGCGACCGGGCCGCCTCAAACGCCCGGGCAAGCTCATTCCGGGGAAAGATGTGGGTTATCATGTGCCGCTCGAACACCTGCAGTGTTTCCCTGCTGCCGGCAAGGGTTTGAACGGCAATGCGCAAGTCACCGCAGCGCGAGGAGCGCACCTGCTTTCCCGACGTGAGGAACGTGAACAGGGGGTGGTCACCGGCTTCTCCGCTGATAAGAATCGCGCCCCTGGGCCGTATGAGGGAGATTTCGCGGCCCGGGTCCGGGCGTATGCACCGGTCTATGTCTTCGGCGCAGGAAACGACGCCCAGGTCGAATCGGGGAAGCCTCGACTTGAATCGCACCGATTGAAGATAAGCGCGCGCCGACTGTATGCCTCCCTTGTATTTTTTTCTTCTCCTGCCCTGCAGCGCGATATCGGTCCCCTCGGAGATGTAAAGCCATTCATTTTTTCGATCTTCCCCGTGCCAGTGAAAATCAAGATTCTGCGGGGTGAAGGGCAGAAGAGAGAGCTCGTCGACCACCATTTCCGTCAGATGGCGTATGCCGTGGAATTCCGCGCCGCTCGTGGATTTCAGATGCACTTCCCGGACCGCAAGCTCCAGCGCTTTCTCAAATCCCCCGCTCGTGCCCGTGCAGTCGTAGACAATATCAAAGCCGCGTGAGAGCCGGCCGATATCCGCCGATCTCATGTCAACGACCTCGTCCGCGCCCAGCATGCCCGCCAGCTCGCAATTGCGGTCATGCCGCGCCAAGGCGGTGATCCGGAAATTGCCGCCATGCCCTTTTCTATAGAGGGCAAGTGCGGCGACCAGGAGAAGGCCGAGCCTGCCTGCGCCCAGCACCGCGACGCGGTCGCCTTCGGATGGAATCGAGGTGGTGACCGCGTGCAGGGCGGCCGCGAAAGGCTCCGCGAGCGCCGCTGCTGCCGGCGGCATTCCCCCAAGGGGTACGACTGCGTTGACCGGCGCCAGTATATAGGAGCCGAATCCGCCCGGCAGGCGGTCGATGCCGAGCACCATTCTGTCGGGGCAGTGCGTCGAAAGCCCGGTCCTACAGAAGATTTCCGGCAGGCCGCCCCGGGCGAGACATGTATCGTTGATTTCCACGACGAATTCTTCGTTTGTGACCGGGTCAGCGGCCACGACCTCGTGTCCGGTTATCTGAGGAAGCGGGTAAGGGAGGAACCGCCTGGCCAGGTCGGTCGCGCAGATGCCGCAGTATTTTGACTCGAGCAGACGGTAGCCAGGACCGAGCTTGAGGTAGTCAGCGCCCTTTCTCAGTATTACCCAGCCACGTGAGGTATCGCCGGAAAACTCGTATGCTGATTCAATGAATTCACCGTGGCTCGTATATTCCTGCGCATTGAATTGTACATTCAAAATCCGGTCTTCCTCCGCATCATGTTCTAGCTCACGCCGGGGGTATGCGAGTCGGCGTCTGTGATGTCAACATTTTGCGTTCTGCACTTTTCCCTTTCGATTTCTCTGTTATATTAAATATAATTAAATTACTTGAGCTAGGCGATTTTTTAATTAAAGCAGTCCCCCTCCCTTGATGGGAGGCCAACGCTTTCGGCACATCCTGTGCCTGCGTAGGAGCGGTCAGGATGACTTAAAAAAGCCTGCCAGCAGCCTCATCCTGAGAACGGGTAGAGGGGAGGGTTATTTTTTTGTTCTGCGCACGCACTTTTAAAAATTCTATTATTGACAAAAATTAAATTTTATACATACACTTGAATTGTATATATTATCCACAGTGTATGGCTTTATGAAATGGTTGCGTAAAAAAAGCTCGCTTGATCAAAAGCTGAAGCAGAGCGAGGAGCGTTACCGTACCCTGTTCGACAGCATCATGGATGCGGTGTTTATCGTTGATCTGAACGGCAGGTTCCTCGACGTGAACCCGTATGCGTGCGAGCACCTCGGGTACTCAAAGGAGGAGCTGCTTGCGATGTCGTTGGGTGACGTTGACGCGCCCGAATACACGGCTATGATCCGCGATCGCATTCAGGAATTGACAAAAAGGGGAAGCTTCCAGTTTGAGACAAAGCATGTGATAAAGGACGGGCGTGTGGTTTCGGTCGAGGTGAGGGGAGGCGTATTCGATTACTGGGGCATGCCCGCAATCGTCAGCATCGCGCGAAACATCGAATACCGTTACCGGAACCTGAACAGCCTCAAAACCGCGCATGAGGAGGTCACGTATCTCCTCAACGCCATCACCTCCATTCTGATCGGCGTCTCACGGCAGGACGTGATCACCCACTGGAATTATATGGCGGAGGAAACGTTCGGAATACCCGCATCTGAGGCGGTGGGCATGAAAATATTAAGCTTCTCCATCAAATGGGACTGGGACGAGATATGCCTGGGCATCGCCACCTGCACCTCCGAGAAGCGGCCGGTCAGCCTCTCCGACATCAAGTATATCGACGCCGACGGTAAAAACGGCATTCTCGGAATCAGTATAACGCCGATCAAAAACGATAAAAACGAGCTCTCCGGCTTTTTGATATACGGCAGGGACGTCACCGACAAGAGGGTGATGGAGCAGCAGTTGCTGCAAACAAGCAAGCTCGCGACGGTCGGCGAGATAGCCACGGGAGTGGCGCACGAGCTGAACCAGCCGCTGAACGTTATAAAAATAGCCTCGCAGTACATGCTGGACGCCATACAGCAAAAATATTACACCGAGGATTTCATGAGGGAGCGTCTGGAAAAAATAGTGGCCCAGGTCGACCGCGCGGCGGTCATCATCGCCCACCTCAAAGATTTCGGAAGAAAGAGCGATTACAATTTCCGGAAGATCGACCCCAACAAGCCCATCCTGTCCGCGTTTGACCTGGTGGGCGAGCAATTGCGGGTCCGTTCGATCAGAGTCATCCTCGACCTCGATCCGCACCTGCCGCAGATTCAGGCCGACGGGCAGAAGCTCGAGCAGGTTTTCATAAACCTGATAGTAAACGCGAAGGACTCGTTTGAGGAGATGAAAAATTCTTTACACGACAATACGATTCGCGTAAGATCATTTCCGATGCCCGGCTCCGGTATGATAGGCATAGAGTTCAGCGACAGCGGCCCGGGAATTCCAAGGGGGATCATTAATCGGGTATTCGAGCCCTTTTTCACGACAAAGGAGGTGGGGAAGGGAACCGGCCTCGGGCTTTCAATAAGCTACGGCATCATCAAGTCCCACCGCGGTACGATCGACGTGGCGTCGGAGGGGGAGGGCACGACATTCAAAATAGCACTCCCGGCCGTGCGCGAATGATCCTGTGCGGGCGCATTGCCGCCGGAGGGATGCGTTCGTTCCCGGCCGGATGCCCGGGACGGCGCGCCGGAAAAGGAGCATTGTATGAACGAAAAGCTGATCCTGTTTGTGGACGACGAGCCGGATATCTGCGATGAGATAAGCGGATATCTCACCGCCAAGGGATACCAGGTCATTGTCGCGCACAACGGCAGAGACGCGATCAAGCTGTTTCAAAAGGAGAAGCCGATCCTCGTTTTGACCGATTACCGAATGCCGGAGATGAACGGCCTGGAGCTCCTCCGCGCGGTGAAGTCGATGAAAAAGGAGATCCATGTCGTGCTCATCAGCGGCGCGGCGGACACCAAGACCATAGTCGAAGCCATCAAGGACGACGCGTTTGACTTTCTGCTCAAGCCGGTCGACCTGCACCATCTTCTGGGGATCGTCGAGACCGCCATCGCCAAAACCACGGCGAAGATGGTGCAGGACAGCGTGCGGCGCGCGTCCGTAAACTTCATCCACGAGGTCGTGGACATCGGAGACGAGGTCACCGTCCTCTATCTGGCGGAGGACCTTGACGAGTACTCGGCAAATAAATACGAGCTCTATATTAAGAAGCTCGTCGACGAACGCTCGGTCAAAAAGAACGTCGTCCTGTTTCTCAAGAACGTGAAATACATCAATAACATGGGGCTCAATTTCCTCATCCAGCTCAACGACATGCTGAAACAGAGGGGGTACGCCCTTTTCCTCTGCGAACTGTCCCAGCCCGTGGATTTTTATTTGCGGTCCCTCGGATATCTCGATTACTTTGCGGTCGATCATACCGTGGACAACATCGTGGACCGTCTGCATTCACCAAAGTAATGACTCATCCTCAGAATGTGGTGCAAGCCGGATTCCACGGCGGTTTTTACATTTCCCTCACGATTAATGCTTGAAATTATGTCGCGTGTGAAAAAGGATGAGCGCATGGATTTCATTCACCTTCACAATCATTCCGATTATTCGATCCTGGACGGCGCCATAACGATTGAAAAGCTCGTAAACAAAGCGGCCGAGATGGGAATGCCCGCCGTGGCCCTCACCGACCACGGTAATATGTTCGGCTCGCTGGAATTTTACCAGAAGGCGGTCAGGGCGGGCATCAGGCCCATAATCGGGGAGGAATTCTACATGGCACCCGCGTCCCGCCTGACAAAGGAATCGAGCCGCGCCAACGGCGAGGAAACATCGTATCACCTCATACTCCTTGCCAAGGACCTGACCGGCTACCGGAATCTGATGAAGCTTTCCTCAATAGCCTACACCGAGGGGTTTTACTACAGGCCTCGCATCGATTTCGAGGTGCTCGAAAGGCACAGCCGGGGGCTGGTCTGCTCCACCGCATGCCTGTCGGGCCAGATCCCCTCTCTCATTCTCAAGGGTAGGCTCGAGGAGGCGAGGGAGCTCGCGGGCAGGTTCAGGGAGATTTTCGGCGGGGACAATTTCTACCTCGAGCTCCAGTACCACGGAATGTCCGAGCAGGAGGCGGTGAACCGGGAGATGGTCAGGATCGGCGCCGATTGCAACATCCCCCTCATCGCCACCAACGACGCGCACTATGTGGGCAGGGACGACGCCCACTCACACGAGGTGCTCCTCTGCATCCAGACCGGCAAGCTCATGAGGGACGAAGACCGGATGAAATTCAAAACAAATGAATTTTATATGAAGTCGGGCGAAGAGATGTCGGAATTGTTCGCCGGCTTCCCCGACGCGCTGTACAACACCTACAAGATATACGAGATGATCGATCTGGAGCTCGAGCTGGGAAGGCCGATTCTCCCCCACTTCGAGGTCCCCGAGGGTTTTAACCTCGACACCTACCTGCGCCATCTGGTCTTTCAGGGCGCGCGTGTCAGGTTCGGCGAGGGGTTTTCGGACGAAATCAAGGTGCGTATCGAATACGAGCTTTCGGTCATCGAGAACATGCATTATTCCGGATATTTTCTCATCGTGTGGGACGTGGTGAACTTCGCCAGGAAGCGGGGCATACCGGTTGGTCCGGGTCGGGGCTCGGCAGCCGGGTCCATCGTTTCTTATTCCCTGGGGATCACCGCGCTCGATCCACTGAAATACGACCTCCTGTTCGAGCGCTTCCTGAACCCGGACCGGAACGAGATGCCGGACATGGACCTCGATTTCTGCGCGGAACGGCGCGACGAGATCATCGGCTACGTCAGGGGAAGGTACGGCGACGACCACGTGAGCCAGATCATCACCTTCAACAAGATGAAGGCGAAGGCGGTCATCAAGGACGTCGCGCGGGTCATGGACATCCCGTTCGCGCGCGCAAACGAGATCAGCAAGCTCATCGATGAAGACCACCTCCGGGAGACCCTTGCCAAGTCCAGAGAGTTCCAGGCCCTGTACAGGGACAAGGAGACCGGCAGGGACCTCATCGACACCTCGCTCAAGCTGGAGGGGCTCATACGTTCCGCCGGCAGACACGCGGCGGGCATCGTCATATCCCGCGGGCCCCTCACCGATTACGTCCCCCTCTACCGTGACAAGGACGGAAGCATCTCGTCGCAGTATGAAAAGAACGCGCTTGAGAAGGCGGGGCTGGTGAAGATGGATTTCCTCGGGCTGAAGAACCTTTCCATAATCGAGCGGTGCCTGAAGCTCATTCGGGAGACCGGGGGTGAGGACATCGATATCGAACGCATCCCCATGGACGATGCAAAAACATACCAGCTCCTCCAGCGGGCGGACACCAAGGGGGTGTTCCAGCTCGAAAGCGGCGGCATGCAGACCCTGCTCAGGCGGCTGGGCCCCACCTGCTTTGAAGACATCATCGCAATAAACGCCCTGTTCAGGCCCGGTCCCCTGAATTCTGGAATGGCTGACGATTTCATAAAGCGGAAGCGGAACCCGGAGCTGGTGCAGTATCCGCACGCGTCCCTGGAGCCCGTGCTGAGGGAGACCCTGGGCGTGGTCATATACCAGGAACAGGTCATGCGCATATCGCAGATCATCGCCGGGTTCACCATGCCTGAGGCCGACGAGCTGCGCAAGGCCATGGGGAAAAAGAAGATCGACATCATCGATTCGCTTGAGGACAAATTCCTGAAGGGCGCACAGAAGAACGGAATCGACAGGGGACTTGCCGAGCGGCTTTTCAGCATGATAAAGAAATTCGGCGAGTACGGGTTTAACAAGTCCCACTCGGCAGCGTACGCGCTGGTGGCGTACCAGACCGCGTATCTCAAGGCGCATTACCCGCTTCAGTACATGACCGCGCTCCTCTCCGCTCAGCCGGACAGGCAGGACGACGTGATCCAGTACATCAACGACTGCAGGGGCGACTGCATCCAGGTGCTGCCGCCCTCGGTTAACTCGAGCGAGTACAATTTCACCATCGAGGGAGGGTCCATACGCTTCGGGCTTTCCGCTATCAAGGGGCTGGGAGAGAAGGCCATCGCCTCGATCGTGCAGGCGCGCGGGGACGGGTCCTTCAAGAGCCTGAAGGAATTCCTCGAGAAGACCGATTCCATGACCGTCAACCGGGGCGTGCTCGAATCACTCATCAAGGCGGGCGCCATGGACTGCCTGCATGGGAACCGGGCGCAGCTTTTCGCCTCCATCGACGTGATGCTCGAGGCGGCGCGCCGCCTGCAGGAGGACAGGGCGACCGGGCAGGGGGACCTGTTTTCCGCCGCCGCATCGGCCGGTCAGGCAGCCGGTCAGGGCGGCGGCCGCATCGACCTTCTGGACATACCCGAGTGGCACGACAATGAAAAGCTCGGCCATGAGAAGGAGGTGCTGGGGCTGTACATATCGGGCCATCCCCTTGCCAAATTCGAGAAGGAGATCCGGATGTTCTCGTCGGTTTCCCTGTCGAACCTGACGCAGGAGCACCACGGGCAAACCGTGTCGGTCGTCGGCATCCTCACTAACGTACAGATGAAGCGCGCGCAGAAAACGGGGTCGAGGTATGCGCTCGCGGACCTGGAGGACATGGACAGCTCGGTCAGAGTGATATTTTTCTCCAAGGTGATCTCCCGGCACGAACAGCTGATCTCCGGCGGCGCGCCGCTCATGGTCACCGGGACCATTGAGGCGGAGAGCGACTCGGAGCTCAAACTCATCGCCAACGGGATGAAATCGCTTAAGGAAGTGCGCAGGGAGTCGATTTCCGCGCTGCATATCAGGATTGAGGCCATCGGCGTGGACGACGACATAATCAGGTCCCTCGAGTCGGTGTTCGAGCGCCACAGGGGCGAATGCCCCATCTTTTTCCACGTCAATTCCAGGGAGGGAGAGCAGGTCATCAAGGCGCATTCGACCTACAACGTCAAGCCGACCGAGGACCTGGTGAGTGACCTTTCCCGGATCGTGGGCCCTGAATCGCTCGGATTTTCGATAAGCCATCATCAAAATTAACATGGAACACGTCGATTGCATCATCTGCGGAGGGAGCAGGCTCAAGCACCTGTTCCGAAAGGAAAGCGGATGCGGCGAGGCCTTCAGCCTGGTCCGTTGCTCGAGGTGCGGGCTGCAATTTATCTCACCGCGTCCCTGCTCAGGGGAGATCGCCAGATACTACGGCGAGCCCTATTTCATGAAGCGGACCGACCGGGGCTACGACGACTATTTTTCGGAAAAAACGCGCAGGGAGATCGAGCGCGTGATGGAGCTCAACCTCGCGGACCTCGGGTTTTACGAGTTCGAAAAGGCGCTTCCGCCCGGCGACAGGCGCGTGCTTGACATCGGGTGCGCGGCCGGCTATTTTCTCGCATTCTGCGCGGGACGGGGATGGGACCCCACGGGCGTGGACATATCCGAACACTGCGTGGAATTCGCACGGGGTGCAGGGCTTCGCGTGTATGAGGACGATTACCTGGAGATTGAGTTTGCGAAATCCTTCGACCTGATCACCATGTGGGCCTCCCTGGAGCACCTCCACCATCCTGACAGGTTTCTCGCAAAGGCGCGCGACGAGCTTACGGCCGGCGGGCGGCTTTACCTTTCCACCTGCAGGTCCGGAGGGGCGAATTTCATGAGATTATACGGAAGGCGGTGGCGGTTTTACAATTTTCCCGAGCATCTTTATTTTTTTTCCAGGAGGACGATGAAAGAGCTGCTCGCACGCTCCGGATTAAGGATCGTGCGGTACGCGACCTACGGCAGCGGGTTCGACGGACCCGGATCGCGCGCCCGCAAAGCCGCGGACGCGATGGCCAAGAGGCTGCGCCTCGGCGATATGATGCTCGTGGCTGCGGAGAGGGTGTAGGGTACATCGTACCATGATCGAATCATTACAATACATATCCAATAAATCAAAAGAGCTGCTCAGGCTGCAGATTGAAGCAAGTGATGGGATTGATTTTTATCATACTATCGATTATATTATCAATTGTACTGATGGGTGCAAATATGTTTTTATCGATTGCGGGGAAATGACATGCCTAAAGGAATGATGCGTCAAAAGAATAAAAAAACGAACAACTCTAAAATCTCCGATAATTCCAGGAGAGTGACATTAATTGAAGTCGATCCTGCCAGGGTAAAACAATACCCGGAAGGCGTTGGGAAAAAGACAAAATAACTGCTGACTCATATATTTCCTTCCTCCATGAGTTAAAAATTTACGTCATTGCTTAATTGATTAAATAACTTTTTATTTTCCCAA
>CAZHAD010000007.1:22056-32305 GCA_964529965.1 uncultured Leptospirales bacterium
GCGGGCAGGCGCATCGGGTTCGTCCCCACCATGGGTTACCTGCATCAGGGGCATCTCTCCCTTGTGGAAGAGTCGAAGAAGCATGCACAATACCAGGCGATGAGTATTTTCGTGAACCGGATACAGTTCAACGACCCGAAGGATTTCGCCGCCTATCCCGTGGACCTGGAGCGCGATTTCGCCCTGGCCGACGGGGCGGGGGTCGACCTCGTGTTCGTCCCGGACGAAAGCGAGATGTATACAAACAATCTCACTTTTGTCGACATGGATCTCCTCACGAACAACCTGTGCGGCGCGCACCGGCCCGGCCACTTCAGGGGGGTCTTCACCGTGGTGAGTAAGCTCTTCAACATAGTCGTACCCGATGTGTCAGTCTTCGGACAGAAGGACATCCAGCAGGCGGTGTGCATCGAAAAAATGGCCGCGGACCTCGACTTTCCGGTCAGGATCATCATTGCGCCCACGGTCCGCGAGAAAGACGGCCTGGCCATGAGCTCGCGGAACAAGCGCCTGTCCGAGGACGAACGCGTCCGCGCCCTTGCCATATCGAAAAGCCTGCGGGCCGCCGAGAAGATGATCGCTTCGGGCGAGCGATCAGGCAAAACGATAACGACCGCCATGAAAAAGGTCATAGACGAATCCCGGCCTGCAAAAATCGACTATATCTCGGTCGTGCGGTACCGCGATCTCGATTACGTCGAGACCATTGAGGAAAAGTCGGTGATCGCCGTCGCCGCCTATTACGGGGAAACCCGCCTTATCGACAATATGATCGTCGAAGTCTCCGGGGGAAAAGCCGGATGCATGTACTGAGGGGAGTGCTTTTGTTTTCGCTTCTCGCATTGGCCGCGGAATCGTGCGCGCCCCAGGGAAGCCTTACCCCCCGGAGGGCCTTTTATGATCTCAGGGAGGCATTCCGGAAATCGGACGCGGCTTCGTTCGAGCGCCTTCTTTCCCGGGCGAGCCTCGGGAAGATCAGGCGCGCCGCGGCAGCGGTGGCCGGCCTGAGCGAACGGCAGCATGAGTCGCTGTCCGAGGTTTACGGAGTTCCCGCACAAAGTCTCGAGAGGCTGTCGGTGAGGGACTTTTTGCGTATTTTTTTCACCATGGATCGGCCGGGAAACGTCATAGGCACGGCCCTCTCGTATAACATAGTGGGCGTCAACCGCGATGGACGCCGCGCGGTCGTGCGCGTGTCAAACGGCATGGAGCTCGCCTTCGTCAAGGAAGGCCCTTACTGGAAATTCGATCTGACCGGATTGTAGACCAGGCTCAACAAAACCGGAATTATCCTTATGCAGATTACCCGTAATAAAAAAAGCGCGTCGCTTGCGATCATCATCATATTATTTTATTCAGGAATCATCGCCGGCCTACAGAAGCTCGCGAGCGTTAACGCCAGGCCGGAGGGATTCCAAAGTGCGCCGCTATCGCGCGGCGTGTTAATGCGCGGCTTTACCGTCACCGCCTACTGCCCCGGCAGCTGCTGCAACGGCGCATGGGCCGGGCTGACGGCGACCGGGAAGAGCATCCATTATTATGTGAGCAGGGGAATCAAAATCGCGGCCGTTGACCCGACGGTGATCGCGCTCGGATCCAGCTTCATGTACGAGGGGGAGGTGTACCGCGC
Source organism: uncultured Leptospirales bacterium (assembly GCA_964529965.1). GTDB lineage: Bacteria > Spirochaetota > UBA4802 > UBA4802 > UBA5550 > RBG-16-49-21. The sequence continues at coordinate 23,687 of CAZHAD010000007.1, forward strand.
GGTTGATACGGGAGGCAGGATCAAGGAGAGAAGAATCGATATCCTCAAGCCCGATCATCCCCAGGCGGAGGCGTTCGGGGTCAAGAAGAAACAGACGGTCATCTTACTCGAGCCGGAGCACGATACATTATATTCAAATATTATTAAACTGATACAGGAGGTCTTATGACACGAGCCGGTAAATCCATATTCTATTTCGGTTTCTGGGTGCTCATATGCGGGATATCGCTTCTGTTTTTCCCCGCGTTCTGCCTTAAAACCGTCAACATCCAGCTTCCGGACTACATTACGGTGCGCATCTTCGGCCTCGTGCTCGTATATCTTTCAATTTATTATTTCGTGGCGGGCCGATACCCCTCGTTTCATCCCCTGTTCAGGACCACGGTGTTCACGCGCTCTTCCGCGTTCCTCATCGTGCTCGTATTCGTGCTCATCGGGCTGGCGAGCCCACTGATGTTGGGATTCGTGGTCGTGGACGCCTTGGGGGCGCTCTGGACCGGCCTGGCGCTGCGCAAGGATATAAAGGAAGGGGCTGTTGTAAAAAGCGTGGGCCGTGTGACAGGGTGAGCAATGAAAAATTTGGATATTCTCTTTCGCCCGATTCAGATCGGCGCGATACGGATAAAAAACCGAATCGCCATGGCGCCCATGGCCACCGATTTCGCGGAAGGGGACGGCACGGTTTCCGAACGGCTCATCGATTACTATGAAGCCAGGGCGCTGGGAGGAGCAGGCCTCATCATCATGGAGGTATGCACCGTTGACGGCGCCTCTCCCTACATCCCCCGCACGGTCGGGATATGGGACGACTCCTTTGTTCCCGGGCTCGCACGGCTCACCGATGCGGTGCACGCGCACGGCTGCCGTATCATCCCTCAGATGGCCCATCCGGGACCGGAGTCGCTCGCGCCCCTGTTCAACGGCACGCAAGCGGTCGGCCCCTCTCCGGGTATTGTGAACAATCTCACCAAAATGAAGTCGAGGGATCTCGATATTAAGGAGATCCCGGACCTGGTCGCCCGGTTCGGCAGTGCGGCCCGGCGCGCAAGGGAGGCTGGGTTCGACGGGATCGAGCTCCACGCGGCGCACAGCTACATGCTCCTCGGGTCGTTTATGTCCGCCCTGAGGAACAGGCGTACGGACGGATACGGCGGAGGGCTTTCCGGAAGGCTCAGGTTCCCCCTCGAGGTCATCCGCGCCGTGCTGGAGCAGGCGGGCGACGATTTTCCCCTTACCATGAGGATATCCGCGGAAGAGCAGGTCCCCGGGGGCAGGGGCCTGAGCGAAACGATATATATCGCACGGATTTTACAGGAGGCGGGGGTGCAGGCCTTCCATGTTTCGAGCGGCGTATACCCTGACCTTTCATGGCGCGTGATTCCTCCGACCGGCACCCCCTACTGCATCAATGCAGAGGTCGCGGCCGCGATCAGGAGGGCCCTGGACGTCCCGGTCATGGTGGTGGGAAGGATCGTGGACCCGGGCATGGCGGATGATCTGCTACGAAGGGGTGACGCGGACATGGTGGTGCTGGGAAGGGCGCTTCTGGCCGATCCGGAGTGGCCTTCGAAGGCGAAGTCGGGTTCGTGGGAAGACATTGCGCCCTGCATCGGGTGCGGGCTCGGGTGCGTGCGCGCCAGGGAGACCGGAATGGATATGACGTGCGTCATAAATCCGCGCGTCGGGCGCGAGCGGGAAACGGTATTGCGCCCGGCAGAACGCAAAAAAAAGGTGATAATCGCGGGAGCGGGGCCCGCGGGCCTTGAAGCTGCCCGCATCGCGGCCCTCAGGGGCCACGAGGTCACCCTCTATGAGAAGGAAACGGCTCCCGGGGGGCAGTTTAACCTCGCCGCCGTCCCGCCCGGTAAGCAGGAGCTATGCAAGGTCATACAATACCTGCACGCGCAGGTTGAAAAAGCGGGGGCGAGGATACGTTTCGGGAACGAGGTGAGCGCCGGGCTTGTCGCAAAGGAGATGCCCGACGTACTGGTGGTGGCTACCGGCGGCAGGCCCCGTGTTCCCGACATGCCGGTCGCCGCAGACGCCGGTCTGCTGTCAGCCCATGAGGTGCTTTCCGGTAGTGCGGAGATCGGCTCCGGCAGGGTGCTCATTATCGGCGGAGGCATGGTCGGATGCGAGCTCGCATCGTTTCTCGCAGAAACCGGAGACAATCCCACTATGCCGAAGACCGAGGTGACCGTGGTGGAGATGCAGGAGCACGCAGGCGCGGATATGTTCACTGAAAGCCGGGAGCTCCTGTTTCAAGAGCTGCGCCGCAAGGGGGTGAAGATCATCACCTCGGCCGCGGCGAGGGAGGTGTGCGCGGACGGCGCGGTGTTGGAGCATTCAGGCGGGGAGATAAGACTGACCGGTATGGACCATGTGATTCTCGCCGTCGGCTCTGACCCTGTGGATGAGCTTTCGGAAGCGGTGAGCGGGGCGGAGGTGCATGTCATCGGAGACGCGCGTGAGCCTCGTCATGCGCTTGAGGCGATCAGGGAGGGCTTTGAAGTCGGCAGAACGATATGAATAAAGGAGCATAGGTTGGCAAAATTCTTATCAGACGAATGGTTTGCAAAGATCGAAGAGCTTATAAATGGAGCGGGCGAACTGGATATTCCGAAGGCGATGGGGGATGTCGTGGTCAACCTCGCGATCCATTCCGGCGGCGGACAGGTGGACATGTGCATCAACCGCGGGGTGATCCAGAGGGGTCATGTCAGGGGAGCGGACGTGGAAATGTCGATGCCGGACGATTATGCGCTTAAGATACTGGTTCAGGGCGACTGGTCAGCAGGAATGAAGGGATGGGTCGGCCGTAAAATCAAGGTGACGGGCAATATGCGAAAGCTGATCCCTCTTCAGGTATTCAAGCCGACCGGTGCCCAGGAGAGACTGCGCAAAAAAATAGAAGAGATCACCGAGGCATGATCCGCGGATTCACCTGTTCTTCGCTGAGGCACATCTATCTCGCAAGTATCATTTTCAATGATACGATGAGGAGCGCGATCCCGAATATTTTCTCGAGAACAGCATTCGAGATATGTGTGGCCAGCTTTGCCCCGAAGAAACCTCCTACAACAAAGCCGGCGCATATGAGCGCCGCCGCCTTCAGGTCGACATATCCATGCTGGTAATAGGTCAGGGCCGCGAGTATCCCGATAGGGGGGACCATGGTCGCCAGGGTCGTACCCTGTGCCATGTGCTGGGAAAATCCGAGAATGAAGACAAGGATGGGTATTATGATGATTCCGCCCCCGATCCCGATCAGCCCGCTCACTATCCCCGCGACCATTCCCAATGCCAAATATATAATAATATTAGTCATGCCTCACATCCTTATTTTTTCTGAGTTTTATCACAGCGCGTCCGAAAACCCCGGAGCTCCGCTCCGGGGATGAGGCGCGCAAAACATTATGTGAAAAAATACCCCGCGGCTTTGCTGCGTGGGTGTTTTATAATATTGTCATATCATCGGAAATGCCTGCGCACGGATATGCTCTGAGATTCTGTTGAATCTCCCCGGATCGCTTGTTCGTGAAAGGTTGAAATGAGAATAACGCTCGGCAGAAGGTCCCAGGACAAACCATGCCTTCGCCGATGAATTGAATCATTTTCTTCGTATGATATTTACGAGTAATAGAAGGATGAACGCTCCTGCCACGGCCGCGATAATCGTGCCGATCATGGTATGCACACGAAGCCCGAACACGCCGGCCAGATAGCTTCCCAGGAACGATCCGATTACGCCGATGACCAGGTTGCCCAGAACGCCGAACCCGCGCCCTTTCCAGATCAGGCCTGCAAGCCACCCGGCCAATATTCCTATGGCCGCCAGTAAGATGATATCGTACAATGTCATAATGATACGCTCCTTATTGTTTTTATGAGGCGAGCTTTTTCTTGTAGGACTGGATCAGAGTCTCCGCCTTTTTATATTCTCCCTTAAAAATATAAAGCATGCTGAGCTTGGTAAGGTCGATAATTCCCGGATCCCGCGCCGCGATATCGTTTTCAAGCTCAGCAATCGCCTGCTCGAGGTCGCCGATTTCCTTCATTTTGTTCTCATAGGTAAGCTTGTCAAGATACTTCTTCAACCCGGCGTATTCGGGCATGGATTCCAGCGCGGAGGTGAGGTGGCTGACCGCGTCATCGTACCTGCCGAGGTAGAAACAGCAGAATCCATAGTAACGGTTCAGGAAAGACCGGTCGTCGGCGGTCTCTCTTATCCTGTCAAGGCATTCCATGGCCTTGAGGTATTCCTTCCTCTCGTAATAGATATGGGAGAGCAGATAATTGGCCTTCAGGTGCATGGCGTCGGCCTTGATCACCTTGAGAAAATATTTTTCAGCTTTTTTGTGGTTTTCCTGGTTGTAGTGGACGAGACCCGCATAGAAATTGCCTTCGATAAATGAGGGTTCGAGTGAGAGGGACTCGGTAAAATATTTGAGCGCCTGGACATGGTCGTTTTTATTGAAATGCTCGACCCCGAGATTCAACAGAATCCGGTGATCCTTGCCGATCTTCAGGGCCTCAAGGTAGGAGGCGACGGCCTTGTCGCTCTCCCCCATCAGGGCGTATATCTCGCCTATGTTATTATATGCGGCCATGAATTTCGGATGCACGCGTATGGCGCGGTGATATTCATTCAGTGCCCCGTCCACGTCGCCCGTGCGGGACATCTCCAGCGCGCTGTTGTAGATTAAAACGGCTTCCCGCGGCACTGAGCTTGTTATCATATAACTCCTCTCGGGTATCAGATTATTGCTATTATCGGTCTTGAGTTTTATTTTTTCAAGCAAAATTAGGTTTTGGCGGCCCGCTCCCTTGTGGGGAGGCCAAAGCGTTCGGCGCGTCCCATTCTATCTATTTGACTTTTTTTTCTTGCGCAATTTTCGCGAATGTGCTTTATTAATCACATTGTGCTTAACTTGTATACTTTTAGATCAGAAAATCAATTAGGACCACACATCAATTAGCTGCCGTTTTTTTTATAAACAATTAATATTTTGATTCGTATTTTAATTTAAAGGTAAAAAAATATTGACAAACTTTCTGATATTTATTAAAGGAAAGCACTATTCGGCATTAAACATAATTTGTACATTGGGAAGATAATGTTGAAATAATTTTTCCGCCGTTAATATGGCGGCAGGGGGGATTATCGATCATTATTTATTAATCTCGGGCTTTTTCAACATGTTGAATAGTATTTCAATATACTAGTACCTCAACCATCATCAATCATTATAGGAGGGATTATCGATGAATAAGTTCAGTAAAAGAATTTTATTTCTCGCACTTGCCTTCTTATTCACGCTGTCGTTCTGTACGATTCTTTTCGCGGAGGAGATCAAGATCGGTGTGATCGGTCCGATGAAATTCGTGCAGGGCAAGGGTCATTGGAACGGTGCGGTCCTTGCCGCAGAGCAGATCAACGCGAGGGGAGGCATCAAAGTTGGCGCCGAAAGAATGAAGATCAAGCTCATTCAAGCGGATTCCAACGAATTTCTCAGCATCACGGACGCCACCAACGCCATGGAGCGCCTCATGACCAAGGACAAGGTGGACTTCGTGGTGGGCGGATTCAGGAGTGAGGCGGTGCTGCCGATGCAGGACATCGCGATGGAGCACCACAAGATTTTCATCGACTGCGGTGCCGCACATCCCGAGCTTTGCCTGAGGGTTGCCAGGGATTATAAAACCTACAAGTATTTTTTCAGGGGCACCCCGTTCAATTCCAAATACCTTGTCCAGGCTGCGTTCATCCATGTGGGTACCGTTGCGTATATGATGAAAAAATACCTGAACATTCCCAAAATAAAAATCGCCATCGTGGCGGAAAAGGCATTGTGGGCGGACCCGATGATTCCCGCCTCCCAGGGATTTTTCCCCAAAATGGGGATGGAGGTGGTCGGCGTGTGGAGGCCCTCTCCGGTTGCTACCGACGTCACCGCCGAGCTGTCGGCCATCCAGCGCTCGGGAGCCCATATCATCTTTACCGTTTTTTCTTCCTCTGTGGGCATTCCCTTTGCCAGACAGGCGGGCGAGCTCAAGATCCCGGCCATACAGGTGGGCATCAATGTTGAGGCTCAGAAAGACGGTTTCTGGAGGGCGACCCAGGGCAAGGGCAACTACGTAATATGCTCCAACACATATGCGCGCGGGGTTCAGGACAACGAGCTTACAGCGCCGTTTGTCTACGCATATATAAGAAAATACGGCGAGGTCCCGACCTACACGGCTGATACTTATGCGGCCATCATGTACGCGCTCAAGCCGACCATTGAGGCGGCCGGAACCCTGGATTCGGACAGGCTGGTATCGATCCTGGAGAACCGCGTGTACCTGACGCCTAGCGGGACGGTGAAATACATGAAGGATGCTGAAGGAAGGCCACTTCATGACCTGACGTTCGGACCCGGCTTCCTCACCGGTATTGCCACACAATGGCAAAACGGCAGGTTGGTAGGCGTATGGCCGTACCATTGGAAGATGACCCCACAATCACCCGAGGTCACTTACAAGGGTATCGTACCGATGAAGCTGCCGCCCTGGATGTACAAGGCATACAAGAAGTAATTTATCATGGCGCCGCCGGTCCACATATTAAAAAATTACAGGGGGCCGGCGGCTCTCTTGTTTTAAGGAATGGGGTAATACAATGAATCTCACTATCGACATCATCATAAGCGGCCTGATCAATGGAAGCACGTACGCACTTCTCGCAATCGGATTTTCCCTTATCTTCGGCGTGGCCCGCATAGTAAACATCGCACACACCGCCTTCTACATGCTGGCCGCCTATTGCATATACGTCGTCACCCAGAAGATGGGTCTAAATTCTGTCTGGGCCATGCTGGCGGCCATCGTGCTGGTTACCCTGCTCGGCATGATCACCTATAAGTTCCTCATCAATCCGATCCGCGAGCATGAGAGCGCGGTATTGATCGCGACCATAGCCCTTGCGATAATATTTCAGGAGATCTTGCTGAACGTATTCACGGGCACCTATCTGAGCGTACCCGCGCTCATCGACGGATATTTTACTATTTTGGGAGTCAAGGTCTTTTACCAGCAACTACTTACCTTCTGTGCGGCCCTGCTCATTATGGGATTGCTCTGGGCGCTCTTGGGCAAGACGAGAATGGGCCTTGCGATCAGATCCACGGCACAGGACAGGGAAGTGGCCAACCTCATGGGCATAAACGAGGCCCGGGTAGCCATGATGACCATGGGAATTTCCGTAGGGCTGGCCGCGCTCACCGGCGCGGTGGTGGTCCCGCTCACCATAGTCGAGCCGCACATGTGGCTGAGCCCGCTGATCATGATGATGGCCGTGGTCGTGCTGGGAGGGCTAGGCAGCCTCAAGGGGAGCTTTATCGGCGCCTACATACTCGGATTTGCGGAAGCACTGGTGGTTTTTCTCGCCCCCATGGGCGCCTTCCTGAAGGGTTCGGTTGCCCTCACCGTCATGATCCTGGTGTTGCTTCTAAGGCCTGAGGGCCTCTTCGGCGTGTACTTCGAGGAAGAAAGGTAAACATTTATGGAACTCATTCTATTTTATTTAAGAAAGCTTTTTACTATATTCAAGAACGAGGTGATTGTGCTCCCCTCGAGGGTCGTGGTGGTGCTCTTTTTCCTGTTTGTACTGTTATTGCCCGTGTTTACCAAAGATCAATATATCCTGCGTATCTTTACGCTTACCGGCATTTTCGCCATACTGGCCGCAAGCTGGGACCTGCTCTCCGGATACACGGGACAGTTGAATTTCGGCCACGCGCTTTTTTTCGGAGTGGGGGCATACGGCGCCGCCTTGCTCAATCTCCACCTGCACATCCCTCCATGGGGAAGCATCCCCCTCGGTGCGCTGTGCGCTGTTCTGGCCGGCCTTATCATTGGAATACCGTGCCTCAGGCTCAAGGGCACGTATCTGGCCCTGACGACACTGGCATTCCCCATCATCCTGATCGGCTTAGTGTTCGCCTTTTCCAGCTTTACGGGCGGTGAGTTGGGAATTTCGGGTATCTCCAAGCTTACACAGGCCCGCATCACCGATTACTACGTGGTATCGGTGCTCTTGCTCGGCCTGGGCGCCATCATGTGGAAGATTACAGACTCCAATATCGGCATTATTTTTCATGCCATCAGGGAAGATGAGGTCGCGGTCAGGGCTTCCGGCGTCAACACGACCCGGTATAAGCTTCTTGCCTTCTGCCTCAGCGGTTTTTTCGCCGGCATCGCCGGCGGGCTGTATGCGCATTTCATGAGGATCGCCGGTCCTTCGACGCTTGAGGTGTCCCTCTCATTCCAGGTGGTCATATGGGCCATCTTCGGCGGGATTGTGACCATATACGGCCCCATTGGCGCGGTGTTCCTCCTCTTTCCCCTGCTTGAGCTTGTGAGCTTCTGGCAGGAATACCGGACCCTGACGTTTGCGTTCATGGTATTGTTGATACTTCTCTATATGCCGGACGGTCTTTTCCGGTGGTTGCGGGACAGGATCGAAAAGGAGTGTCCCCGGTGCAAAGTCAGAAATGTCGCCACGCGCAATACGTGCCGCGTGTGCACGGCGCCGCTGGACTAATAATATTTATAGGATTCCCGGAAAGACATGAC
>CAZHAD010000007.1:32405-61571 GCA_964529965.1 uncultured Leptospirales bacterium
TCCGGCATTAAGAATCCGCCTCTTGATGAGGAAGAACATTATGCGAGGATAAGAAAATGAATGCAAAGGAAGTTTACGCCGCAAAGCCATGGTTGAAGTTTTATCCGGAGGGAGTTCCCGACACCGTGGAAACTCCCGATATGTCGGTTTCAGATCTTTTCGACCAGGTTGCGGAAAATTATAGTCGCAAAACCGCATTGATTTTTTACGGGAAGAAAATTAGCTATAAACATCTTAAAGAGATGGTCGACCGCTTCGCCACTGCCCTTGCGGATCTTGGAATCAAGAAGGGTGACACCGTCGCCCTCTACCTCCTGAACTGCCCGCAGTACGTGATCGCCTATTTCGCTGCATTGCGGCTCGGCGCGAAGGTCACTCCTATCAGCCCCGTGTACACGAGCCATGAAATAAAGCACCAGCTGCAGGACAGCGACGCGACGACCATAGTCTGCCAGGACATTCTCTATGATAATGTGGAGAGCACGGGGATCAAACTGAAGAATGTTATTCTCACGAGCATTCTCGAATTTCTGCCCTCGATAAGAAAGTTTTTGGGCAAGAGCATCATGGGAAAGGATTATTCGGAATTGCAGGTCCCCACGCAGGAGCACAGAAAGGAGGCCGGGCTTCTTGATTTTCAGGTTCTCATCAAGAAGTTTCCTCCGCAGCCTCCTGACGTGAAAATCGATCCGAAAAAGGACATCGCGATCCTTCCCTATACCGGCGGCACGACCGGGCTGCCCAAGGCCGCGGTCCTGACCCACTCGAACATGGTGAGCCTGCAGGCCCAGGCAAAGGCCTTCTGGCCGCTGTTCGAGGAAGGGAAGGAAATAGTCATGGCCTTTCTGCCTTTTTTTCATATTTACGGACAGGTCGTGGTGATGCTCGCGGGCCTTTCCAGGGGCTTTACCATGGTCCTTTTCACCGCACCCGACATAGATGACATCATGGCCGCCATGGAGAGGTACCATGCATCCGCGTTCAACGGTGTGCCCACCATGTTCGAATACCTCAAGGAATATGAAAAGACGGACAGGGTCAACTGGAAGCGTCTCAAGATGATCGCCTGCGGTGCGGATACGCTCCATGAATCGACCATCGAGGCATGGGAGAAGAGGACCGGTTCGCATATTCTCGAGGGGTACGGGATGACCGAGACCACGGGTCTGAGCCATGGCAATCCGTACACCAGGCCCAAGAAAGGTTCTTTCGGAGTTCCCATTCCTGGCCTGAAGGCCGCCATCATCGAATTCGACGGCAGAGAATATATACCCGTCGGCGAGGTGGGTGAAATGATTCTGAGCGGTCCGAACATCATGCAGGCTTATTGGAAAAGGGAGGAGGAAACCCGGCAGTCGTTGATCGACATCGACGGAGAGAAGTGGCTCAGGACCGGAGATCTCGTGAGCATGGACGAGGAGGGTTATTTCCATTTCTTCGACCGCAAGCGGGATCTCATCAAGTACAAGGGATATTCGGTGTTCGCACGGCATGTCGAGGAGGTGCTGTACCAGCATCCCCAGATCAAGGCGGCCGGCGTCGTGGGCGTGCCCGATCCAAAGGTGGGGAATATCATCAAGGCGTACGTGGTGCTGGAAAGCGAAGCCAGGGGAAAGGTTTCCGAAGAGGAGATTATCGATTTCTGCACGAAGAACCTCGCGCACTACAAAGTTCCCAAGATCATCGAATTCAGGGGCGAGCTCCCGAAGACTGACGTGGGCAAGGTTTCGCGCAGGGAGCTGAGAGAAGAGGTGGAGGAGAGCTGATATGGCCCAACCGTTTCTTGAAATCAAAGGTCTCAACAAAAATTTCGGAGGTCTCAGGGCGGTCAACGACATCGCCTTTTCCATGGAAAGGGACCAGATCATCGGCCTGATCGGTCCGAACGGGGCGGGCAAGACCACGCTCCTTCGCCTGATCACCGGAATACTGAAGCCTGATACGGGAAGCGTCCGCTTCAAGGGAAAAGAAATCGTCGGCCGTAAGACCTGGGATATCGTCAACAAGGGGATCGCCTGCACATTCCAGAACATGAGGCCTTTCCGGCGGCTTCCGATCATCGCCAACGTCATGGTTTCCTGCCTGTGCCCGCGCGCCATGAAGAGGGGCGAATGGGTCAAGCGGCTGGAGGCAAAGGCCATGGACGCTCTGGAATTCGCGGGCATCTCGGATATGGCGCGGGAAATGGCTTCAACGCTTTCCCAGGGCGACCTGAAAAGGCTGGAGGTTGCACGTGCAGTGGCTACGGAGCCGGAGCTCCTCCTCCTGGATGAGCCCTTCGGGGGTCTGAGCCCCGCCGAAACTGATCTTATGGCCAAATCCATCAAGAGGCTGCATAAGGGAGGGCGCTTCGGACGGCTGCACAGCGAAGGGCCTGCCATGATCATCGTCGAGCACAAGCTCCACTGGCTGATGAAGATCGTGGACCGCATTATTGTTTTGAATTTCGGAACCATCATCGCCGACGGCACCCCTGAAGAAATTATAAAAAATCCTGAGGTGATCGAGGCCTACCTTGGACAAGGAGGTGTATAGGTTTGCTGCTTGAAGTTGCTAATTTATCGGTTTGGTATGACAAGGCCATGCTCATCAACAACCTGAGCATGGGTGTGGATACGGGCGAATTGGTCAGTCTCGTGGGCCCCAACGGGGCCGGTAAATCAACCCTGCTCAGGTCCATCACCGGATTGGTGGCCTGGGAGAGGGAGCTTACCCGCAGGTCGACCAAGGGGGAAATCCGGCTTGAGGGTACGGTGGTTTTTAACGGCGAGCGGATCGACCAGATACCCGCTGCTGAAATCGTCAAGCGCGGCCTGATACTCTGCCCTGAGAGGCGGAGGCCGTTCAAGGAGCTGACGGTTATCGATAACCTCATGGCGGGGGCCTATCTTATAAAGGACAAGACGGAAATCCGTGACAGCTTGCACAAGGTCTACCAGCTCTTTCCTGTTCTTCAGGATCGTACGAACCAGATCTCGGGCACGCTCTCGGGCGGAGAGCAGCAGATGCTCGCGGTGGGCAGGGCCCTGATGTCAAGACCCAAGCTCTTGTGTATCGACGAGCCCTCGACCGGCCTCGCGCCCATCCTGAGGGCGGAGGTGTTTCAGAAAATCGGGGAGATCAGCAGGCTGGGCATCACCGTGCTGCTCGTCGAGCAGGAGGTGAGCACGGTGTTCAAAATGACCACGCGCAACTATGTTCTTTCCTCGGGGAAGATCATCGCTGAGGGAAAAGGCGATAAGCTGCTTGAAGACGAGATGCTGCGTAAAACCTATTTGGGGCTTTAGAGTTTTTTAATTTTTCTTTTATGACGCGCGTCGTCGAAACGTCTATGATCCTGTCTCTTTCACCCCAGATAACCAATGTTCTCGCCTTAATGAGCCCCAGCCTGTTTCCCAGCTGATTAACGCCATTTTTGATCTCAAAACACTTGGCGGTTCTGTAATCCCTCCTCCCAATTCAGCTTAATAAACTTGACAAGCATCCGATCAATTGAAAACTATAATATTATAATGCATCGAGATATGGATCGCGTTTAATCTTATTCCGGTCAACAGGTCAATGTATGAAGATCGCCACCTATAACGTAAACTCAATCAGGGTGAGAATGCCCATTATAAAAAGGTGGCTCGTGAAAAACCGGCCCGATCTGCTCTGCCTGCAGGAGACCAAGGTCGAGGATAACGGGTTTCCCGTGGAAGAGCTGGAGGCCTTTAAGTACAGGGCGGTGTACAGGGGGGAGAAATCGTACAGCGGGGTCGCGATATTGAGCAGCCTTGCGCTGGACAACGTGTGGTACGGCTTCGATGGGGATGGCGCGGATGAAGGATCACGGATCATTTCGGCAAGGGTGCGGGGCATCGATATCGTCAATACCTATGTTCCCCAGGGCACCTCACCCGACTCCGAAAAGTTCCAGTACAAGCTTGGGTGGTTCGACAGGCTCCTGGATTTTTTCAAAGAGCGTTACAGCCCCGACCGGAAGCTCATATGGCTCGGAGATTTCAACGTGGCGCCTGAGCCGATCGACGTGCACAATCCCAAGCGCCTCCTGGGGCACGTGGGGTTTCATCCCGATGAGCACAAGGCGCTTGCACGGGTGAAGGAGTGGGGGTTTGTCGATATATTCCGCAAGCACCGGCCCGACCCCGGGCAATACTCATTCTGGGACTACCGCGTGAGGGACAGCGTCTCGCGGGGGCTCGGCTGGAGAGTCGACCATATATGGGGTACGGAGCCGATCGCGGGCGTTTCAAGGGACGCATGGATCGACCGCGGGCCGAGGCTCTGGGACAGGCCGTCTGATCATGCGCCGGTCGTTGCCGAGTTTGATCTGTAATGAAAATCAATGTCTTGATAATAATCCTTGCTTCGGTTATGGTTGCAGCGGACCCGCGTCCGCCGGCAGAGCCCACAGCTCCGGTTGTGGATTTTTCCGCACCTTCGAGCACGGCCAGCCAGTTCCTGGTTTTTTCGGCGAGCCTTATATCGGCGACGGGCCAAAGAATGTCTGGCTCGCTGCTGTTTAAGTTCGATTCAATAGGGATCGACGTCGGTAAAAACGGATCTGTGGAAAAAAGAAAGATAGAGATTTTGCGCATAAAGCGCATTGATTTTATCGAGTGGAAGGGAAAGTCTCTGGGTAACAATGGATTCGTATTTTATCCCTCGAGGACCAGATTCACCCTGCAAGACGGCGAATCGCATGTGTGCGATCACGACATCGGTGTGCTCAACCGCATGCTCTTCAAGGACTCCGGGGGGACCCGCGCCGTATACACCTATTTCTACGATTATCGAAAGCAGGGCGTATGGGAAAATTCGGGGAGACCGGAGATCGATTATCCTGAAAATAATCCACTGGAGGATACGATAGTAACAATAATCTTTGACCGCAATGCAGGCTAATTCCTGACAGGATTGATATAGGTCAACCCGTTTCCTTCAGGCCGAGCCAGCCTTTTATAATCACTCTCAAATTTTTTAAGAAACGAGGCCGCTTGTGAGCGGCTCAAATACATGTCATTGCCCTTTCCCCGGGGCCCCTTGTAAAATTTGAATCCGTACCCCTTGACGTATCGTTTTGCGATGAGATCCTTGTCGGGCCTTGCGGTCAGATCCACCGCTACGGCGCCGCCCTTCGTTTCCGGATGCAGCTCCAGCGCGAAAGAACAGGCCATGGCGACCGTCGCCCTGCCGATCCCCCTTACCCTGTAGAAGGTTTCAGCCTCAGGGTAGTTTCCAAGATACGGCAGCCGGATATCGCCCGGATAGTTTACCGGCAAGGAGGTAAAATAGTCTATATGGATCCCGGTCTGAGGATTTGTTTCAGTACACCGGTAATGGAACACGTAATATCCCAGCACCATTATTGTCGTATCATAGGAGATGAGCAGGGCGTGATAAACCGCCCGGTTTTTTTCCAGGAATTCCACTGACGCCAAGCGCGCTTCCTCAGGTCCGCATAAGCATCCGTACTCGCTGTAATAGAGGTCATGAAGCGCCGTTTTGCCGCGGTCGTCGATCCGTGCATAGGTTTCTTCATCGATCAGGTGGAGCGCACTAACCCGGCTTCCTATCAGCTTGCCGTTGATATAAAGGGGGACCCAGCATGCTTTAATGCTGAATTTCAAGACAGAACTTCCCGCTTTCACCGATTGTAACCAATCCCTTTCAATTTCGCCCGCAGGCTATAATCGATAGATAGTAAGATATGCGGCAACCATAGATCAAGGATATTTTGATGCGGGGAAAAATATGTCTTGACCCTCGAACAGGCCGGCTTTTTTTATCTTTTTGGATTCATCCGATGGAATCGAGTAAGCCAAAAAAGTCCTTCGGCATAAAAATGATTCTGCGGGCGCTGCGCCACAGAAACTACCGGCTTTTTTTCATCGGCCAGGGGATTTCACTCATCGGGACATGGATGCAGACCGTTGCGGCGGCCTGGCTGGTTTACAGACTGTCCCATTCCGCGCTGATGCTCGGCATTGTCGCCTTTATGGGCCAGATTCCGGTGCTGATCTTATCCCCGGTCGCCGGCGTGCTCGGCGACCGTTTGAGCCGTCTCCGCATCATCATTATCATGCAATTCCTGGCCATGGTGCAGGCCTTCATCCTGGCCGGTATAACCTTTGCAGGCGTGATCAAGGTCTGGCACATCGCGATCCTGAGCCTTTTTCTCGGCATGGCGAACGCCTTTGAGATGCCCAACAGACAGGCCTTTGTCATAGAGATGGTGGGGGACAAATCGGACCTGGGGAATGCTATCGCGCTGAACTCCGCCCTGTTCAACGGATCGAGGCTTATAGGTCCCGCAATCGCGGGCATCGTGGTTGCACTGGCGGGTGAATGGGTGTGCTTCACGGTAAACGGAATAAGCTACCTCGCCGCGCTTACCGCCTTCCTCCTCATGCGTGTACCCGCTCGGAAAGCCGTACGGCGTGGCGCAAAGATTCTTTCCGACATGAGGGAAGGCCTTTCATATGTTCTTAACTTTTCGCCGATCAGGGACCTGCTCATGATCGTCGCGCTCCTGAGCCTGGTCGCCATGTCGTTTCCCGTGCTCCTGCCGGTATTCGCCAGCCGCATTCTGCACGGCACATCAAACACCTATGGCTTTCTGGTCGCCTCGTCGGGCATCGGCGCATTGGCGGGAACAATGTTTCTTGCGATGCGCAGGAGCGTCCTTGGATTGGGAAGGGTGATCAATGTTGCGCTTATCATCTTCGGGGCGGGGCTGGTGATGTTTTCATTTTCCCGTTCAATCGCCCTCTCCATGGTGATTCTTATGGCGGTCGGGTTCGGCATGATCTCCACTATCGCGTCCTGCAATACCATCGTGCAGACGATCGTGGAAGAGGAGAAGCGCGGAAGGGTCATGAGCTTTTATGTAACCGCCTTCGTCGGGCTGGCGCCGTTCGGGAGCCTCATCGTGGGAGGCCTCTCGAGCGTCATCGGCGCCCCGGAGACGGTGCTCATTGGAGGCGTGATCTGCATTATCGGCGGGGTCCTGTTTGCCCTGAGGCTGCCGTCTATTCGCAGGATAATCCGGCCCGTGTACCGGGAAATGGGGATCATTCCCGAGGTGGCCATCGGGATTCAGACCACGGACGAGCTCCGCAAGCCCCCGGAATACACCGGTAATTAAGCGCGCGAATAAATCAGCTACCTGCATCCATGACGTGCGATCGTGCTCAGGAGAATAATCGGGGGAAGGACAGTACTTATATATATAAAATAGGAAGCCACCCCTTACCGGGTGGCTTCCTACGAACCATTGATCATAAATGTACCTTAAACCCAAACTCTTCAGCTTTTATCACATCTTGCTTGTATGAAGCTTAAGTCCGTATCAAAGATCAACAACTCTTCAATGCTGGAACTTATCGTGACAGGCTGAATTATCTAAATAAAATATAGAGATTATGTCATCACTTATCAAGTATTTTTTGTGTGAAAAAATAAAATTTTTCATGACGCATAAATCAGGCCAACTTATTCGGCGAAGTTGATTTATTGTTTTTTTAGGCGGGGTTTAGTTTCTATTGCACTGACACATCGTCTGATTCATTGTCCAGAAGATCTTTTGCGGTGTTTTCATAAAGCTCTGAACTATTTTCGTATCCTTCATCGGTAGAAACGGCTGAGGCCTCCACTCCCGTGCTCGTTATCGTATATTCATTTCCCTCTTCGGAATTCACCGTCCTGCCGCGGGAGGAGGTCAGATTCACCTCTCCCTCCTTGACGGCCACCCTCGTTTTTGCATGATCGACCTTCATCGCAATAGTCGAGCCTCTGGACGATACCTTGCCGTGCGGAGTTTTAAGCGTGTATTCGAGGTTTCCCGACTTGTCGAATACCGCGATGATGGCCCCCGAGTCGACCGCCAGTTCAAAATAGATCTTGCCGGTTTTTTTATCGATCCTTGATTTGGTGATATATATCTTCGTGTGCGGACCCGCTTTGAGCTTCATGATTGTGCCGTATATCAAGGCAAGCCTGGAGTTATCCCCCGTAGTGAGGAGGACTCCCGGAATGAGCGACTGGCCCTGTTTGACCTCGTTTCTTCCGGCCAGGACCCGGCCGGTCACCTTGGTGGCCTTCATGGAAGCGATCTCGAACCTCATGTGCCGGTAAAATGCGTATATTATGACCGAGGCCGCCACAATAAGCGCGCCCGCTCCCATCAGAGCCATCCTGAGGACGGGCGGTTTCGCGCCTTGTCTTGCAGGGTCGTTCCGGTGTGAGACAAGAAACTTATCATAATGGAGCAGGATATTTTTAAGAACCCGTCCGCCGGGTTTCATATCCCCGGTGTTTGATGGCCGGGTTATCATGCTCGCCAATGCGAGGTTATTACCGCACTCGGGGCATTTTTCTATATGTGAGGCCATCTGCGCCGATTTTGCGCCTTCGACGTCTCCCTCGGCGTATCTGATAAGAATTTTTTTCGATATATGCTTCCTCATTGATTTCTCTCTATATAATATAACAATGGAGGTTTTAAATAGTGACAATAAATCGGCGCTAATTATTAAAATTTATTTTTTTTATCAGATGTGCATTTACGCGGTTATAAAACCTTCTTTTTTTAATTCTTCAAAAAGCACGTTGAGCACCTGTCTGATTTTTCTCCTCACCGTCCGCGATGAAACATAAAGCAGTCCGGCGATTTCCTCATATGTCATTCCGCTTTCCTTATGCAGTATGAACATTGAACGGGATTCGGGGCTTATGGTTTCAAGCACCAGGTAGATTTTATGGTTCAATTCGTCTGCGATGCAGTTCTCGATATTCCTGTCCTCACATTTCAGGGTTTCCTCCAATGAGTCGATATTGTCGAACTGGATTTTTTTCAGCTTAATGAGAAAATTGACGCATTCATTATGGGCCGTTCTGTACAGAAAGGCCCGGTATTTTTCTTCATGTATGTCCTTCTGCACAGTATAGGATATGAACTTTTCAAAGACCTCCTGGAGGAGGTCTTCCGAGGATTCCCTGCTGCCGGTGAGCTTGTACAGGTATCGGTAAATTTCCTTGGAATATAGCTTATAAATGTGCGATATTTTTTCTTTCTGGATCATTTTAATCCGGATATTTTTGGCCGCTATTTTTACGATTTTTGTCATATATAATGATCACATTAAAACTGCAATTAAAATTGGTCCCGGGGCAGTATTAAATTTTGAGGAGGCCTTTGAATGAAAAAATTTATGGCGCTAGCCATAGCCATGATGTTTGGTTTAACCGTTTTTGGGTTTACCAACCTAGCGGCGAAAGCCAATCCCAAACCCAAGAAGAAAGTCGAAAAGAAAGTCGAGAAGAAGAAAGTAGAGAAAAAGAAAACAGTGAAAAAGGGTGCGAAAAAATAGGGAATTTACTTAATTTTTTTCTCGCATTGTGATATTTACCAAAGCGCAGATTCATACCCCGGTACCAGAATATGCGCTTTTTTATCACAGCGCGAGGACCATTGTGTAGAGGCGGGGGAAATCCCGCCTTTATACTTTAAGTTGACAATACGCACAATTTTTTGTATGCTTTAATTGCTTGGGGTGGTTCCTGAAGGGAGCCTGAGATTATACCCGTTGAACCTGATCTGGATAATGCCAGCGAAGGGACCCAGGATACATAATCGATTTCTCCAGCCGAAAGTTCCATCCCTAAAAGAAAATTATGTAAGTACAATGAGTAATATGCTCAATTACTAAATATTCTATTGAGACGAATTTTCATGATAAATTCCCCTCCCTTGATGGGAGGGGGCGATTGATATCATTTAATTTTAAAGGATGAAAAACATGGACGTTTATTCATTTCTTGAAGCCGTAAGGGAAAAGAAACCGCTGGTGCACCATCTCACCAACTGGGTCACCATATACGACTGCGCGCAGGTGGTGAAGTCCCTGGGCGCCTCGCCGGTGATGGCTCATGCACCCGAAGAGGCCGCAGACATGACGGGCCTGGCATCCGCCTTGGTGCTGAACATCGGAACGCTCACCGCCGATTTCATAGAGAGCATGAAGCTTGCCGGTCGGGCCGCGAACGGCAGGCATATCCCGGTGGTGCTCGACGTGTGCGGGGCGGGAGCGACCCCCTTCAGGGACCGGATGAGCCTCGAGCTTATCGACGCGGTGCGCATAAGCGTCATTAAGGGTAACGGCTCCGAGATCGCGCGGATCGCCGGGCTGGATGTCCGCACCCGTGGGGTCGACGCCGCTGACGTGGGAGAGGACCTTCGCGCAGTCGCCTCCTCCCTGGCGAGGGAGAGGCAATGCACGGTGGTGGTCACCGGAAAGGAGGATATCGTCGCTGACCCGGAGACCACATATTTCGTGCGGAACGGAAACGAGATGATGACCCATGTGGTGGGGACCGGGTGCATGGCCGCGTCCGTGATCGGGACGTTTGTCGGCGCGTCGCCGCAGGTGCCCGCGGCCGCGTCTGCAGCAGGGCTTTCCTGCTATGAGATCGCGGCGGAGATCGCGGTCGGGGAATCCGAAGGCCCCGCCACGTTCAAGCAGCTTCTGCTTGACCGCATATACCGTCTCACCCGTGGTGATGTCGACTCCATGCAGAAGGTGGAACAGTGAGGGGATATTACTTCATCACCGACCCGGACTATAGCGCGGCCGGGATGCTCTCGGACGTAAAAAAGGCCGTGGATGCGGGCGTGGAGATGGTCCAATACAGGAACAAGAATGCGGGTGGACGGATCATGTTCGACGAGGCGGCCGTGATAAAAAAAATCTGTGACAAAGGCCGGGCCCGGCTCATCGTCAACGACCGGATCGATGTCGCCATGGCCGTGGATGCTGACGGCGTGCACATAGGACAGGAGGACATGCCCTACAGGGCGGTCCGCAGACTGCTCGGAAAGGGAAAGATAATCGGCGTGACCGTTCACGGCGTTGAAGAGGCCCTTGATGCAGAAAGGGAGGGAGCCGATTACCTCGGCGTGAGCCCCGTTTTCGCTACCGGCACGAAGCCCGACGCAGGACGGGCGTGTGGAATAGAGACACTGAGGGCGGTCAGGCGTGCGTGTACAAAGCCGATTGCGGCCATAGGGGGCATAGACCTCTCCAACATCGACGAGGTCATCGAGGCGGGTGCCGATCTGGTGTGCGCGATATCCGCGGTGGTGGCCAAAACGGATGTATCGGAGGAGATAAAAAAATTTCAAAGGAAATACGGAATATGAGACAGATTGAGTACGCGAAAAAGGGCGAGATGTCTCCGGAGATGCTGAAGCTGGCGGGGCGGGAGCCCCTTGCGGCGGAGAGGATAAAGGACGACATCGCCTCGGGAAGAACGGTGATTTTGAAGAGCGAGCAGCATGATTGCGCGCCGGTCGGGATCGGCAAAGACCTCGCGATAAAAATAAACGCAAATATCGGCACCTCCGGCTATAATGCAAACCCCGACCTGGAGATGGAAAAGCTCTGCGCGGCGGTCAAGTACGGGACCGATACGGTAATGGACCTTTCCACGGGCGGCGACATCGCCGCAGTGCGCCGAATGATCATCTGCGGGTCGCCGGTGCCGGTGGGAACGGTGCCGGTGTACGAAGCGATCGTGCGCAATCCCAACGTCTCCGAGCTCTCCGAGGACGATTTTCTCGAGGCGATCCGCAGGCACATCGAGGACGGGGTTGATTTTATCACCGTGCACTGCGGGGTCACCCGGGACTGCATCCCCCTGCTCGAATCAAGGATCATGGGAGTTGTCTCGCGCGGAGGGAGCTTTCTGATCAGGTGGATGCTGCACCACGGCGCGGAAAACCCCCTGTACACGCATTACGATGAGATACTCGACATGGCCAGAGAATACGATGTCACGCTGAGCCTGGGGGACGGGCTCAGGCCGGGGTGTCTGGCGGACGCCACGGACAGGGCCCAGATTCAGGAGCTCAAAACCCTGGGCGAGCTTGCCGCCAGGGCGCTGGCAAAGGACGTGCAGGTCATGGTCGAAGGGCCGGGACACGTGCCGCTCCACGCGATAAAAGAGAACATCCGGCTTCAAAAAACATTATGCAACGGCGCACCTTTTTACGTGCTGGGCCCGCTGGTGACCGACATATCGCCCGGATACGACCACCTCTCCGGAGCCATAGGCGGTGCGCTCGCGGGCTATTACGGTGCGGATTTCCTCTGCTACCTCACCCCCAAGGAGCACCTGGGCCTTCCCGATATCCAGGACGTGATCGACGGCGTGATCGCTTCCAAGATAGCGGCTCACGCGGCCGACATAGCGCGCGGCATACCGGGTGCCCGGGAGAGGGACGACGCCATGTCCCGGGCCCGGAGCAACCTCGACTGGGAGGGGATGTATCGGCTCTCCCTGAACCCAGACAGGGCGCGGGAAATACGAAAGAGCGCGGGGAACGACCAGAAAGAGGTATGCACCATGTGCGGGGATTTCTGCTCGGCAAAAATAAATAAGGAATGCAGGGGCCTGTACAAAGCATGAAGATTTCGGAGATTGGCGGCGAGTTTGCATTCATACGGCGCGTGACCGGATTTTCATATAACGACCCGGCGATCATATGCGGAGTGGGGGACGACAGCGCGGTGCTCGACCCGGGGGGGGAGCGGTATCTTTTAGTCACCACCGATATGATGGTCGAGGCCGTCCACTTCTCACTTGACTGGTGCACACCTTTTCAGATCGGGAAAAAGCTCATGGAGGCAAACGTGTCGGACATCGTCTCCATGGCGGGGGCCCCGCGATGGGCCTTCATATCCCTTTCGATGCCCCCTGATACACAGGTCGAATTCATGGATGAATTTTACCGCGGCCTTCATGATTCGGCAGCCCGTCACGGGGTCGCGCTGATCGGCGGAGACACCACCAGCGGTCCGTCCCTGGTCTTCAACATCGCACTCGTCGGCGAGGCGGAGAGGGAAGGGGTGAGGTACCGCTCCGGCGCCCTGCCGGGCGACCTCATATGCGTCACCGGTACGCTCGGAAAAAGCGAAGCGGGCCTGCGGCTCCTCCAGAAGGGGCTGCAAGGATATACGGCAGGGTACCTTGAGCCGCAGGCAAGGCTCGCGGGTGAAGGCCGGGCGATCGGCCGCCGCGCCCACGCCATGATCGACGTGAGCGACGGCCTCGGAAGCGAGGTGGCGCACGTCTGCGAGCGGAGCGGAGTCGGTGCGGTCATCGATTGGGAGAATATCCCCCTTTCGAGGGACACAATCGGTGCTGCTGCTCGAGCAGGGGTGGATCCGCGTCTCTGCGCACTCTACGGCGGCGAGGATTTTGAGATACTCTTTGCGCTGCCCGCCCCACGCGTCCCCGAGCTCAGAAGCGAGTTCTCAGATTTCACCGTAGTCGGGGAGATAAGGGACAAGGGCGAGGGGATTCAGATACTCAGAAACGGGTCGGCGATGGACCTGAAAAAAGGGTATGACCATTTTGTGTGATTGACAAAACCGGACAGTCATTTCATAATGTGTGTAGTTCATTCTTGGTGACTGACGCCGCGTTATGATTTCTTTATTCTGGAAAAAGCACCCGATCGTTTTACCTCCGAGCCGGCATCCCCTGTCATCGGATCTCATCGATAAAAGCGTGATGGATATCTTAAACCGCCTCAGGCGATACGAGTTCCAGGCCTGCCTGGTCGGCGGGTGCGTGCGTGACATACTCCTCCGTAAAAAACCGAAAGACTTCGACATCGCCACCAACGCGAGGCCGCAGCAGATCAAGCGGCTTTTCAGAAGATGCTACCTGATCGGGAAAAGATTCCGTCTCGCTCACGTCTACATCAGCCGCGATCGGTTCGTCGAGGTCGCCACGTTCCGCTCCGCTGCGCTTCCGAACCAGGCGCAGGCCGGACGGTATGCGGCCAACAATGTATACGGCACCATTGAAGAGGACGCGCTGCGGCGGGATTTCACCGTGAATTCCCTGTATTACAACAGGGAGGACTCCACGATCATTGATTACACCGGGGGCTTGAGGGACCTGAAAAAAAGGCTCGTGCGCTCCATCGGCGATCCCGCGACGCGCTTCGCCGAGGATCCGGTGCGGATCATCCGCGCGGCCCGATTTTGCGCACAGCTCGGATTCAAGATGTCGACGCGTGACTTCAAGGCGGCCTCGGAATCGGCTTCTCTCATAAAAGAGGCCAACGGCCACCGTCTGCTTGAGGAATTGTACAAGATACTGAGGTGCGGCGCCTCCGCGGAGACGATCCTCAATCTCAAAAAGTTTCGGATTTTGCAATTCTGGCTTCCCGAGCTCATCGCCCAGAGGCACGAGGGTCCGATTTTCCGGCGACTCAGCGCGGTCGATATCCGCCGCAACAGGGGAGAGGATATCCCCAATGCCGTGCTCGTCACGACGCTCCTTTTCGATCTGTTTTCGGAAGCCATGAACACCAGCGCGGCAAGGGGAGGCTTCCAGGAGGCCTTTACCGCGCTCAATAACTATTTCGGCGAAATGGCGTCGAGGATTTGCCTTCCCCGCCGCGAGTGGGACGCGGTATGCAACATCGCGTCGCGCTACAGAACCTTCGTCCGCACAAGCAGCGGGAGGAGGGCCAAGGGCGCGGAGCGGAGGTTCGTTCACAACGCCCATTTTCCGAACGCCTTTCAGTTTTTCGAGATACTCGTGGACGCGACGGGCGAGCACAAGGACAGGCTCGAGTATTGGCGGTCCCGCGCCGCCGGGCTTCTCAAAGAGCCCCGCCACGGTGCGGGTGAGCGGAAGGGAGAGGTTAAAATCTAAGACAGGGCAAAAAAAATCCCTGCGCTGGGGTGCGACAGGGAAGTTTTGATGCACAAAATCAGGATTTTCGAATTTAGAAAGCCACCTCGGCCTTTACGTAAACTCTATTTGCGTCATGCGGATTGTGAGATCCGACATATACGTTAGCAAGCGCCGGGTTAATTGCCCCGCCGTTGTAAAACTCGGTTCCACTTGTTCCTTGAGCCAGGGCCAGAATCCTGTTCTTCTTCACTATATATCTCTGTATTTCTCCACCTACCAGTATCCTAACATTTTTATTGAACTGCCACCCGATCCCCATGAGGTATATCATGGTGTTTCTCTGTTTGTCGAGCTCGGTGTCGGACAGGTTTTTCTGGTAGGTTCTGTACTGGAGCCCGTATACGAATCTTCCCACGATAATTATCGGGGCGGTTGGTACTATGCCCCCCAGGTTGAAGTTGAGCCATGAATCGAGGAGCTGGTACCCTCTCCTTTGCACCGGATACACGTTGATGCTGCCGATCCCGCTTGTTTGAAGCCCAACGGTGACTTCACTGGGAAACACGTGGTTGAACCCGATCTTGATCACGTCGCTCTTGTACGCGATCCCATACCCGTAGAATTCGGTTTTCGCCTTCTTCCCCGTGTAATCGTATTTGGTGTCGATGTTGTTCCTGCCGAACCCGTTCAAATACAGGCCTTTGACAGGGGTGATGCTCACGATGTAGGTCACGCCCTTGTATGAATTGTTCTCGTTCGACTTGTAACCCGTGCCGTTGGTAAAGGAAGCGGTAAGAGTGACGTACTTGAACAGCCCTATGGATGCCTTGATCCCCAGGTCCGCGGAGTTGTCGATGCTTTTGCCGTTTAATACGGCTTTTGAGTTGTCGATGTAGTTCTGCACGATCCAGCGGAAATCTGAAAGGCCGTCGATAAAGCCGATGATCGGCGTCTCGATCTGGCCGCCCTCGAGGGAAAGCATGACCGGTCCGAAGTCCTTTTTGGCGCCGACATAGGCGTATTTCAGATAGATGTGGAACGCGGCGCCTGATCCGGTCGGCGTCACCGAGCCGTCCACGTCGGTGGTCAATCTGGCGTAGAAAATGTCGCTGATTTTGTATTTCACATCGAAATACGCCCGATTGATCCTGAATTCATTATTGTTCTTGGTTTTGGTTTCCGACGAACTGTTTTCAAAATTCGCAATTCGGTCGAAGCTGTTGCTGTTCCAGCCCCAATGGCCGTACCAGTCCATGTAAATCTTCACTCCGATGTCCAGCCTGCGATAAATGTCCTTTATCGCCTCCATGACCTTATCGCTCTCTTTCGTCTTTTCCTGGGTCTTTTCCTGCGCCATGACCGAAGGAGCCGTCAGGATGAATAAGGCGAGTGCACATAGTAGGACTCTCTTTAACATACAAACCTCCAAAAATATTTTGCAAAAATATGTAATGATGAAAACAAATACTCATACCGTGATTAAGAATTTATAAACTTCGTATTATTGTTTATTAATATTTTATGAATTTTCTGTAAGGAAGACCGGGAAGCAGTTGCCGGCGGCATCAAACAAACGACAAAGGCGCCGGTAATCGGCGCCTTTGTCGTCATCTGATGTAATATATTTTTTCACAGAGGTATGTAGCCGACCTCTTTGACGATCTTTTGCCCTTCTTTTCCCAGTAGGAAATCGATGAATTTTTTCGAGTTGGGGGAGAGCTTTTCTTCGTTTACATACATGTAGAGCTTGCGCGAGATCGGGTATTTCCCGGATTTCCCGTTTTCGATCGTGGTGGGTACGCCGTTTACCGTGACCGCCTTCACCGAATTGTCAAGATATCCGTATCCGATGTATCCGACGGCCTTGGGGTTCCCCGCCACCGTGGTGACGACTGCTCCGTTGGACGCCTGAAGGAGCGCGTCCCTTCTCACGTCAGCCTTATGCAGGACTTTCTCCTCCCACACCTCATATGTTCCGGAGCTCGTGTCCCTTGATACGACCACGATTTCCTCGTTTTGGCCGCCCACTTTTTTCCAGTTGTTGATTCCTCCGATATAGATGGCCTTCAGCTGGCCCGTGGTGAGGTTGTGCACAGGATTGGAGGGATGTACGATCGGAACGATCATGTCATAGGCGATCGTGATCTCTTTGATCTTGAACCCTTTTGAAGCCGCCAATTTCAATTCCTCGGGTTTCATCTGGCGGGAGGCGTTCGCGATATCGCATCCGCCGTCAAGCAGCGCCTTGATCCCGTTGCCCGATCCGCTTCCCTCGACAAACACTGAAATTCCCGTTTCTTTCTTGAATTCCTCTGCCGCTTTCTGGGTAATGGGAAGAACCGTGGTCGAGCCCTTTACCACAACCCTGTTGCCCTTGCTCCTGGAGCACGCGCCGAATCCGATGGCCAGAACCGTTGCTATTATGGCTATAAATGTGAATTTGATGATTCTTGAGTACATACGGTCTTTTTCTCCTTGTTGAAATTTTAATCTCTTGGGGTAACCTCCCCGCAGCTTTGCTGCAGGGAATTTTATTTCTTAAAAATAATACGTTGCGGCATTAAATTTTTTATAAAGATTATATAAAACATTTGTGAATTCTGATGAGGAATAATTATAAATATTTGATTCCTGTGGGCAGAATATTCTTACAAAATCTTTATAAATATATTATAATATCATTAATTCGATAATAAATATTAGGCATGAGTTTATTTATAATTTTTTCTATTTGAAAAATTTTTTTTGTATACATTTTTATAAGAATGCCGGGGTCAGGATTCGGAGATTGCATCGCGGGCAAAAATACATTTATCAGAATCTAAAGGGGGTCGGAGCAGGATAACTCCATCCCTGAGTCAGAGCAAAGTAATACCCTGTGTAACAACACAGGGGTCAGAGCATGTCAGGGGCTGGGGCCAGATTAAAGTTCTTATGCAGCCTGACCATTCCACCAATTAAGGGTCACAGGCCCTTGGGGGGACAGAGCAACCTAACAAAATTTTCATAATTTGATTATACTATCGTTGTAACGATATTAAAGAAACAATTCTATGAATGATAAAATCTCAATACAAAACCTCACATTTTATTACGGCGACACGCCCGCGATAAAAAGTGTGACGCTTGAAGTGCAAAAAAACACCGTGCTCGCCCTTATCGGGCCTTCCGGGTGTGGAAAGTCCACGTTTCTCAGGTGCATAAACAGGATGAATGACATCATACCCGGCACCCGGGTGGAAGGGGACATCCTCATCGACAACGAATCCATATACCATCCGAAATATAACGTCACGAGCCTGAGACGGCGTGTCGGCATGGTCTTCCAGAAATCGAACCCCTTTCCCAAATCGATATTCGAGAACATCGCATACGGTCTCAGGATCAACGGCATCAGGGATAGGTACGAGATCCAAAGCATTGTCGAGAAATCGCTCAAAGGCACGGCGCTCTGGGACGAGGTGAAGGACAGGCTCAACGAGTCCGCCCTCGGCCTTTCCGGAGGCCAGCAGCAGCGGCTCTGCATTGCGCGCACCGTTGCGGTCCAGCCGGAGATTCTGCTCATGGACGAGCCCGCGTCTGCGCTGGACCCGATATCCACGCAGAAGATAGAGGACCTGATACAGGACCTCAAGCTGAATTATACGATCGTAATCGTCACGCACAACATGCAGCAGGCGGCACGGGTAAGCGATGAGACCGCATTTTTTTATCTGGGCGACCTGATTGAAATCAACTCGACTGAAAAGATGTTCACCAACCCGGACAATGAGATAACCGAGAATTACATTACCGGAAAATTCGGATGACGGGAAACATGGCACAACAATCTGATGTCTCATGGATAACAGGAGGCGGGGATGCAGACCCATCTTGAGCAGGAGCTGGAAGACATAAAATCAAGGATTTTTGAAATGGCGGATTACGCCATTGAGGCGATCGCCAGGTCCATTAAGTCCCTGAAAGAGGCGGACCAGGATCTCGCCCGGAGGGTGCTTGAGGACGATACGCACCTGGACAGCCTCGAAGTCGAGATAGACAACGAATGCATCAAGATACTGGTCACCAAGCAGCCCGCGGCGGTGCACCTCAGGCTGGTGCTCGCCATGCTCAAGATCAACACCGACCTGGAGCGTATCGGAGACCTCGCCACCAATATCGCCAATGAGGAGATCAACCTGGCCGGAAGGCCGACTCTCAAACCCCTTATCGACATACCGCGCATGGCCGACATCTGCATACAGATGCTCAGGGACGCGCTGGCCGCCTTTACGGAGCGGAATGCGGACAAGGCCAGGGCGGTGATCGCACGGGACCGGGAGATAGACATGCTGAACATACAGGTCTACCGCGAGCTCTTCACCTTCATGGCCGAGGATAACCGCACCATATCCTCCGCGCTGGGCCTTATCATGGTCGCCAAGGCGCTCGAGCGGATCGGTGATCATATCACCAATATCGCTGAAAGGGCCGTTTATTATATTGAAGGGATTGACATACGGCACGCGGAAGAATAGAATTATGCTGCGTGCGGTGCGCCCACCTAAGTCATGGTTGCTTTCCAATGCTGGAAAAGATTGATGTATAGTAACTATTTAGGCATAATAATGGAACCGCCGATTGACGCAGATGAATGCGGATTAGAATTGGATAAAATAACTGATTGTATAATTGGATGTGCATATGGGTACCTCAAAAACTGTTTATTTTATTATTAAAACAAAAAAAGATCAGTTTTACTATTGAAAATGCAAACCTTGAATGTGCCCAAAACGAAAGAACCATACCAGGTTTTTAGAATTTTCCTTATAAAATTGGGAATATATTGGGTTCTGGCTTAAATGTTTGTTTACTTAAATAATTTTAAAAAGCCTAAGGCAGAAGCAAAAAGGATTGTAAACAATTTTTAAATCTGCGTTTGTCGGCGTGAATCGGCGGTTCCCGTTACTCTTTTCAAGATTATTAGCTGAGAAGTTACGATGCGTAAAAAAATATGTGTGATTGACGACGAAAAAGACATCCTTGACATAATTAAGATGAACCTGCAGGACGAAGGCTATGACCTGTACTGTTTCTCATCGGGTGAAGAGGCTTTTCAGAAGCTCAATTCGGTCAGGCCCGATCTATTTATCCTGGATATAATGATGCCCGGAATGGACGGATATGATTTCTGTCGCAGGGTACGTGCTGCAGATGATTACAGGGACATCCCCATCATATTCCTTTCCGCAAAATCTGATGAATTGGACAAGGTGCTGGGGCTGGAGTTGGGCGGAGACGATTACATGACCAAGCCCTTCAGCGTCAAGGAGCTCAAGTCCAGGGTCAAGGCGGTCTTGAGGAGGGTGGAAAGGCCGGCCCTGTCGCCGGGGGACAAAAAAAAGATATCATACGAGGGGATCGAGATCGATCCCCACAACTACACCCTTGTGGTGGACGGGAAGGATGTGGATCTCACCAAGTCAGAGTTTGATATCCTTCACCTTCTGCTGATGAATCCCGGAAAGATATTCACCAGGGACAACATTATCGACAGCATCAAGGGCAACGACGTATACGTGATAGACCGTACCGTCGATGTCCATATAATGAATCTGAGAAAAAAGCTCGGAAGGCACCGCGGCATAATTAGAACTTTTTCAGGCGTCGGTTACGGCTTCAGAAAATAAAAAGCTCCGCCACGGCCATGTTTACCAAAATACGCAATCGCATCATTTTCTTTTTCATGGCGCTCATCACCGCAATGACGGCCGCGCTCCTGATATTTATCATCAACCACATAAAGTCATATTACCTCGATATAATCAGGAGGGAGATGGCGGAGAAGATCAATTTCGTAGATCTGGTCATCAAGCAGAACCCCACAAGGTACCTGGCGGTCACCCCGCAGGAGCGCCAGAGGTCTATCCGCGAGCTTTCGGGTATCATCGGCCTCAGGATTACCTTCGTCGATCCTGACGGAACGGTACGGGCCGATTCCGATTATGAGAACCTCGGCGAAATGGACAACCATAGGTACCGGCCGGAAATAATGGATGCGCTGCAGAACGGGACGGGCGAAAGCATCAGGTTCAGCAATACGCTCAGGATCGAGATGTTCTACCTTGCAAAGAAATCGGGCGGGGAGATCATACGGCTCGCCAAGCCGCTCATTGAGGTCAACGAGAGCATTTCGCAGGTGCGCTCCTACATTTTTTTGGCGGGCGGGGTTCTCGTGATGGTGTCGTTTTTCTTCATCATTATGATCACACGGAGGATAACCAGGCCCATCTATGAGACCATGAGCTTCGCCAGGGATTTCTCGAACGGCGATTATTCGCGGAGGATCCGAAACTACAGCAATGATGAGATCGGCACGCTGCAAAAGGCGCTCAACAAGCTCGCCGATACCGCACAGGACAAGATAAACAACCTTATCGAGGAACAGCGCAGGCTCGAGACGACGATCGAGAGCATCCATGACGGAATTGCGGTGATCGGTAGGGACAAGCGCATCCTGGTGGCGAACGGGGCGTTTAAATCCATGCTCGAAATCAACACCTTTACCGAGGGAAAGCTTTTTTTCGAAGCGATACGAAACCGGTCCCTGAATTCCCACATCGAGCAGGCACATGCGACCGGCCAGGCCGCCTCTTTTGAAGAGGAGCTCTTGAATGGTAGGCACTGCGAGATAGTCATTAATCCTATCCGGGGGGAAAACCTTCTCCAAGGGACCCTTATCGTGCTTCATGACACCACTGAAAAAAAGAAGGTCGATCAGATGAAAACGGACCTGGTGAGCAACATGTCGCACGAGCTCAAGACCCCGGTCACCATCCTCAAGGGCTACCTCGAGACCCTGGAGCAGCATATCAAGAAATCTGACCTTGCGGGTGATTTGCTGAAGAAGGCGCTCATAAACGTGGACCGTCAGGCTTCCCTCATCAACGATATCCTGAAGCTGAACCGGCTGGAAACGTCAAGGGATTTCCCCATGGAATGGATAGACATCCCGGACATTATCAGGACCTGCATGGATATTCTACACCATAAGGCCCAGAGGAAGAATGTCGTCATCAGATTTGAGGCGGACGGCGGACCGGTAAAGATAAGGGGAAACAGGTTTCTCGCCGAGGAGGTGTTCTTCAACATCATCGACAACGCCATCAACTACAACCATGACGGCGGAGCGGTCGATATCTTCTTGAAGTCGGGCGGCGGACCCGTCTCGGTCTCGATCAAAGACAGCGGCATCGGCATCCCCCCGGATTCCATCGACCGGATCTTTGAGCGGTTTTACCGTGTGGACAGGAGCCGGTCGCGCGCCACCGGCGGGACCGGGCTCGGGCTGTCGATAGTGAAACACGCTGCTGAGATACTCAGCTGGAACGTCAGTGTCCGATCAGGCGACGGAGGAACGGTTTTTACAATTGAGATGTGGCCATATAGAGCCACACCCGACGCTTACAATAGCGGGTCCTCAAAATGATGACGTACGTCTTTGCCCTGGGCCACGAAAATCACCACCTCTGCGATGTTTGTCGCATGATCCGCGATCTTTTCAAAGCTGTTTGCGGTCAATATCAGGCATACCGCGGTTTCGACCGTGCCGGGGTCTTTCTTCATGAGATCGACCAATTCTTGTATGATCTTATATCTCAGCTGGTCGACCTGATCGTCTCGGAGCAGGATCGTCCGCGCCTTGTCCACGTCCAGGTTGACGAAGGCGTGAAGGCTCTCCCTGAACATGCTGCCGACTATGTCGACCATTTGGGGCATGTCTATGAAGGGCTTAATCTGCTCTTTTTCCAGGATGACCGATATGCCCTTGCAGATGTTTGCGGCATGGTCGCCGACCCTCTCGAGCTCAGCGTTGATCTTTGATATTCCGAGAAGAAAGCGCAGGTCGCTGGCGGTCGGCTGGTGAAGGGCTATCAGCTTCAGGCAATACTCGTCGATATCGACCTGGAGGCGGTTCACCCGGGCCTCGTTCTGTCTGATGGTCTCCAGCAGGTCCGCATCATGCTCCACAAGGGCCTTGACCGCTATGCCCACCATCTCCTCCACGAGCGAGCCCATGTTCAGCAGCTCCTTTTTCAGAGAGTCTAATTCTTCAAAAAAATGTCTGTCCATCTCTTTCCTCCATGCCTCCAGCCATCGTGATTATCCATAGCGGCCGGTGATATAATCCTGCGTCCTATTATCTCTCGGATTGGTGAAGATATCCGATGTTCTTCCGAACTCGACCATTTCGCCAAGAAGCATGTACCCGCACAGATCCGATACCCTGGAAGCCTGCTGCATGTTGTGGGTGACGATCACGATATGGTAATTCTTCTTGAGATCCATCATGAGCTCCTCGATCTTCATGGTGGCTATGGGGTCCAGGGCCGAGCATGGCTCGTCCATCAGGATGACCTCGGGCTCCACCGCCAGAAGCCGGGCGATGCAGAGGCGCTGTTGCTGATCAAGGGGAAGTGTCAGCGCAGATTCATGCAGTTTATCTTTACATTCGTCCCACAGCCAGGCGGCTCTTAAACTTTTTTCCACGATCGCGGATATCTTTTTCCTGTCATATGATTTTTCAACCCTGAGGCCGAACGAGATATTATCGAACACGGACAGGGGGAAGGGGTTTGGACGCTGGAAGACCATACCCACCCTTTTCCTGAGCTCGTAAATTTCCATCTTTGAACCGTACACTTCAACCCCGTCAAGAAGCACGCGGCCCTTGATCTTGACGCCCTCGATCAGATCGTTCATCCTGTTTATGGATCTCAGGAGCGTCGATTTGCCGCATCCCGAGGGCCCGATGAGGCCCACGATGTTGTTCCCGCCCACGGTCATGCTGACGGACTTCAAGGCCTGGAATTGGCCGTAATACAGATCGAGGTCTATAATTTCTATCTTATTGTGAATTCCCGGCGCGCTGTTATCCATTTGCTGCCTACCCGAACCGCCCGGTCACGTAATCGTTCGTGCGCCCGTCCCTGGGCATGGTGAATATCTGATCGGTCGGTCCGTATTCGACCATCTCGCTCATCAGAAAAAAAGCCGTATTGTCCGCCACCCTGGCCGCCTGCTTCGTATTGTTGGTGACAAGTATGATCGTGAAATTCTGCTTGAGGTTGCTGAGGGCGCGCTCTATCGCCGCGGTGGAGATCGGATCCAGTCCTGAACAGGGCTCGTCGAGAAGAATCACCTCGGGCTCCATGGCGAGCACCCGGGCGAGGCAGAGGCGCTGCTGCTGGCCTCCGGAAAGCCTCATGGCCGAGGTTTTCAGCCTGTCCTTAACCTCGTCCCATAAGAACGCTGAGGTCAGGCTCGTTTCCACGAGATGGTCGAGCTTCTTCCGGTTCCTGATATTGAACAGGGAGGGGCTGAATATTACGTTGTCGTAAATGCTCGCGGGAAGGGGAACGGGAAGCGCAAACACCATGCCCACTCTTTTTCTGAGCTTGACGGGGTCCACGTGAGGATGGTAGATGTCCTCGTCGTCGAGAAGGATGCGTCCCTCGACACTGATCTCGGGCGCCAGGTCGTTCATCCGGTTGAGAGACCTCAGGAACAATGTCTTTCCAGAGCCCGACGGCCCGATGATCCCCAGTATCCTGTTCGCGGGTATGTCGATGCTGATGGACCTGAGGGCCTGGACCTTGCCCCAGTACACGTTCAGGTTGCTTATGCGGAATTTAAAATTACTTTCCATTATCTTGTTTTTTTCGCTATGAACATGTTCATCATCCAGTATGAGATAAGGTTGATCGTAAGTATCGAGATAATCAGAACCGCCGCGGTCGCGTACGCGTTTTGATTTGAAATGCCTTCACGGGCCAGGATATAAAAATGGACCGACATGGTGCGCACCGAATCGAAAATTGAATGCGGCATTCTTAATGAAGAGCCCGCGGTGAAGATGATGGCCGCCGTTTCGCCGATCGACCGTCCGATGCTCAGCATGATCCCGGTTACGATTCCCGGCAGGGCGTTCGGCAGCACCACCCTTCTGACCGTCTGCCACTGGGTGGCGCCCAGGGAAAAGCTCACCTCACGGTACAGGTAGGGGACCGACTTGATCGCCTCCTCGCTGGTCCGTATGATCGTGGGAAGTATCATGAAAACCAGTGTCAGGGAGCCCGATATGATCGACCACCCCATCCTCAGGGTGGTCACGAAAAATATGAAGCCGAAGAGCCCGAAAATGATCGAGGGGATCCCCGCCAGGCAGTCCGCGCCGAACCTGATGATCCGCGTCATCCTGCTCTCTCTCGTGTATTCGGTCAGATAGACCGCGGTCCCGACGCCCAAGGGCGTCGCGATACCGATGGCGATCAGGGGGAGGGTGACCGTTCCGATGAGAGTAGGGAGTATGCCGCCGAATTTTCCCATGTCTTTCGGGTTGGTAAAGAGAAAGTCAAAACTCACGTACGGGAGCCCCTTGCCGAACACGAACACTATGATGAACACGAGCACGGCGAGGGTGGATACCGTCAGTAAGGTCAAGACAGAGACCGCAACAATCTGCGTGTATCGAGGGTGGACGGTCATTTTTTTCTGCCTCTTTTTCTTATCGCGGTCATTGCGATATAATTGAGAAGCATGATGATGATCAGCAGTACGACGCCGGTCGCGAACAGGGCCTGGCGGTGCATGCCCGTGGCGTATCCCATTTCCAGGGCTATGTTCGCGGTGAGGGTGCGCACCGAATCGAGCGGAGAGTTCGGCAGCTTGACCGCATTCCCCGCGACCATGATGACGGCCATGGTCTCGCCGATGGCCCTTCCGAGACCGAGGATGATGCCGGCGATGATGCCCGAGCGGGCCGCGGGGACCACGACCATGTGGATGGTCTGCCAGTGGGTCGCGCCGAGGGCGAATGCACCTTCCCGGTACGAATTGGGGACCGCCTGGATGGAATCAATGGAGATGCTCATGACCGTGGGGAGAATCATGATGCCGAGTATCACCGAAGCCGCCAGGATCGACAGGCCGGGGCCCCCCAGATACTCCCGTATCAGGGGGGCGAGCACCATGACGCCGATGAATCCGTACACCACCGAGGGGATCCCCGCCAGCAGCTCGATCGTGGGCTTAATGGTCCTCATGGCCCACCGCGGCACGAATTCCGAAAGGAATACCGCTCCGGCGAGCCCGAGCGGCACGCCGACGAGAACGGCGCCCAGCGTCACCCAGAGTGAGCCCGCGATCATGGGAAAGATTCCGAATCTGCCCGCCGGCGGATTCCAGTCCGTTGAGAGCAGAAAGTTCGGGAGGCCGATCTGGAATATAAAGGGGAGGCCTTCTTTGAGAATGAAGAGGACGATAAGAACGAGCATGGTAATCGCCGAGAGAGCGATCACCATGAGGAGCCTATAGATGCCTTTTTCTTTGAGAAGATTCATTAATTAAAAAATTACAGCCAGGTAAAAAGGATTCCGGACACTGACAGGATTTTATTAGAATTTTCCGAGAACGTTTATATAAAACTGTTTTTATTTTGCCGGTATCAAGCCGCTTGATTCGATGGTTTCCTGGCCATCCTTCGAAAGAATGTATTCGATGAAATTTTTTGCCAGTCCCTTCGGAGCGCCTTTCGTCAAAAGAAAAATGGGACGCACCAGTTTGTATTTTCCTTTCATGATCTCACCGGTGGTGCAGCGCACCCCGTCGACTGAAACCTGCTTAATTTTGTCGTTCACCAGGCCGTGCGACAGATAACCTATTGCGTTGGGGTCGTTGATGACCGTCTCACGCACCGTGCCGTTGGAATCCTGGATGATCGCTTCTTTTGTCAATGTTATGTTTTTTACTATGGCTTCGAATGAAGACCTCGTGCCCGATCCGGCCTCGCGGGACACCACGGTTATCGAGTGGTCGTCTCCCCCTATTGTTTTCCAGTTTTTTATCTTTCCGTTGTAAATTTCCCTAATCTGACCAAACGTTAAATTGTCCACCTTATTTTTCAGGTTGACAATCATGGCTATGCCGTCCCTCGCCACCACCGTGGCAGTCAGGGATTTTGCCTCGGGAGGGAGGTCGACGAGGTCCGCCATCCCGATATCGGCTGCACCGGACAGGGCGGACTGGATTCCCACCGAAGAACCGCCGCCCTGTATGATCACGCCCTTGTCGGGGTTGATGCTCATAAATTGATCCGCCAGCTTTTCGGCAAACGGCTGGAAAGCGGTCGATCCGGCGGCGGTAATGGTCTGTTTTTGCCTGCCGCATCCCGTATATGAAGTTAAAAATGCAAGTATAATGAAAAACAGCAGCACTATTTTTGTTTTCATGGATTCACCCCCTATTAAAGAATGCCCGAATTGTCAAATAAAAATTTTGTTAAAAAAATGTAAGGAAAATTCAAAGGAAAAAAGTCATGCTTGCAATATCGACTATTATGCACTAACAATGGATCCTCGATACATTTAAACATTGTTGAGTTCAGACAAAATGAGCCGGATTGGAAAGACCGTTCCCATAAACTGGATCGGGGATACTGAAAAATACATAGTCGTACCCCGCATGGAAAGAAACAGGCTGGTAAAGAAGCTGAAGCGCCTCATAAAGGTGAAAGGCGCGTGCTATTTCACACAGGGAGTTCCATACGGTCTGATCGATTTTATTTATCGTGCGGTGGTGAAATTAGGCCTTAAAGAGCGCACGCTGATCTTTTCGCGCGGCGCGGTGAAGAACGGGAACCGGCCGACACTCAACATGGTTGAGGTCTGCGAGCTGGACTGGGATCTTGGTACCTCAATCATCATTCCCCAGAAAAGAAAGTACGGCTCCCATGCGGGGTTTTGCATCAACGGAAGGAAAAGCACTCTGCGTATAATGGAGATCATCGTGCTCTCCGGACTGCTCAGGCTCACCCATCGGAACATGTCTGAAAAATGGCGCTCCGCAAAGGCGGCCGCCATAATCGCTTTGGGATGGCAGGCGTTGGACGATGCGGACCTTCCTGAAATTATACGTTCGGATTAGAAGATCGATCTTTATTGAGTCAGCGAAACTGCAGCGTCCACTATCCGCCCCGTAGCGTTTTTCAAGCGGTTGAATTTTTTCGCTCAAGATCGAGCAGGTATTTTTTCCTCCAGAGCCCTCCGCCGTAACCGGTCAGATTTCCGTTGCTGCCGATCACCCTGTGGCAGGGTATCAGGATGGCGAGCATGTTGTCTCCGTTCGCCCTGGCGACCGCCCTGACCGACCGGGAGCTGCGTAACATTACGGCCTGCTCTTTATACGAAATCGTTTT
Organism: uncultured Leptospirales bacterium; assembly: GCA_964529965.1. Taxonomy (GTDB): domain Bacteria; phylum Spirochaetota; class UBA4802; order UBA4802; family UBA5550; genus RBG-16-49-21. Next base: position 60,358 of record CAZHAD010000007.1, read on the forward strand.
TCCATACGGGATCCGCCGCAGTATGCGCCATGCCTTTTGTTGAAACTCGGTTCCGCTCGCGGCCAGGGGCACGCTGAATTGTTTTCGTGCGCCTGAAAAATATTGATCGAGCTCTTGCTGGAGCTGTACCAAATGAGGATTGATCCCCGGCGTGAACCGTGCGCGCAGGCGCTTCGAGAGCCGCTTTATCTGTGTTTCAAGCATCCGTCTGTCGATAAATTCCAGCAGGCACACGCCTTCATCGGTTGCACCGGCCAGCATGGGTCCCAGGGGCGTGGTGATTCTGGTCGTTTTGATGACCTCGGTGAAATCGCGCTTTTGGGGAGAGGAATGGAAAATTTTTTTAAATGCATCGTTAAAGCCGCTCAGGGATTCATATCCTGAATCATACGCCGAGTCAATGACCGCCTCTCCCAGCTTTATCCTGCCGAAGGCCGCTCCTATGCGCAACGCGCGCAGATATGCCTGAAGGGTCATCCCGTGATTTGTCTTGAACCACCGGCGCAGCCGCGCAGGGTCGACCCCGAAGGCTTTTATATCCCTATCCCTCATTCTTGCGGCCGGATTTTTGTTCACCTCCGCCAGAATGACGGCGACCCACTCCGGCGTTTTACCCCGCGCCTCCATCGGCTTGCACACCTTACAGGGCCGGTATCCATGGTCAAGGGCCTGCTTGGCGCTTATAAAAAATTCGATATGTTCCCTCTTCGGCTTTCTGGCGGTGCATGTAATACGGCAAAAAATACCGGTTGTTTTCACAGCGACATAAAAAAGGCCGTCGTATGTGCTGTCGCGCTCATAAAAAGCCTTTTCCATGATTTTGTGGTCCATGTTTAATAATGCGCTCATATGATCTTTCCTTTTTTAATAATAATATGTAAGTATTCCACATTTCTCAACCGAAAACTGGACATGTTATTTTTTTAATTAAAGCGGTCCCCCTCTCTTGATGGGAGGCCTTTTGGTTAATTATCAAAAAATTTATTAAAATTACAAAAAGTAACTTTTTATTACATAAAATAACAATTTTGTTGACAGGTTATGGTTGTGAGTAATAAAATATTATACATAAAAAATATAATATATATAATAATTTTCACATAAAATTAAACATTTAAAGTTATCCATCCAATTCAACGCCTCAGGGGGGGTATAATGAAAAAATTATGCATCCGGCTATTTCTGTCTTTTGCGACTTCGGTTTTCTGCATGGT
>CAZHAD010000008.1:0-2691 GCA_964529965.1 uncultured Leptospirales bacterium
CTTGACAAAGAGCTTCGCTTCAAGGTGGCGGAGATGTCCCTGGCGGAATGGGGACGCAAGGAGATCAGGCTCGCGGAGGATGAGATGCCCGGCCTCATGTCGGTAAGAAAAAAGTACGGGCTTCAGAAGCCGCTCAAGGGTCTCAGGGTGACGGGGAGCCTGCACATGACCATTCAGACGGCGGTGCTCATCGAGACGCTTCATGAATTGGGCGCGGATGTCCGGTGGGCTTCGTGCAATATTTTTTCCACGCAGGACCACGCCGCCGCTGCCATTGCGGCCGCGGGCACCGCATCAGTGTTCGCATGGAAGGGTGAGAGCCTCGAGGAATACTGGTGGTGCACCGAACAGGCGCTGACATGGCCTGACGGAACGGGCCCGGACCTTATTGTCGACGACGGAGGAGATGCGACCCTGTTCGTTCACTGGGGGGTCAAGGTTGAAAGGGATCCCTCGTTGCTGGATAAGGAGTACGACAACAAGGAATTCAGCATCATCATCGACCGCCTCCGCATGAGCGTGGCGGCCAGCCCCGGGAAATGGGCGGCGATCACCGGAAAGATAAGAGGGGTGTCCGAAGAGACGACCACGGGCGTGCACCGGCTCTATCAGATGGAGAAGTCGGGCGAGCTCCTCTTTCCCGCCATTAACGTGAACGACTCCGTGACCAAGTCGAAGTTTGACAATCTCTACGGGTGCAGGGAGTCGCTCGTGGACGGCATCAAGCGCGCCACCGATATCATGGTCGCAGGGAAAATAGTGGTCGTGTGCGGCTACGGCGACGTGGGCAAGGGATGCGCGCAATCGATGCGGGGCTTCGGGGCCCGTGTCCTCATTACCGAGATCGATCCCATCTGCGCCCTGCAGGCGGCGATGGAAGGATATCAGGTGACCACCATGGATGACGCGGTTCAGACAGGCGACATTTTTGTGACCGCGACCGGCAACGTAAACGTCATCACCGGCGCGTACATGGAGCGGATGAAGGAAGGCGCCATCGTCTGCAATATCGGCCATTTCGACCACGAGATCGACATGCACTATCTCGAGACATGCGCCGGGTGCAGGAAGGATACCATCAAGCCGCAGGTCGACAAATGGACGCTGCAATCGGGAAGATCGATCATCGTTCTGGCGGAGGGGAGGCTGGTGAACCTCGGATGCGCAACCGGACATCCCAGCTTTGTCATGAGCAACAGTTTCACCAACCAGACACTGGCCCAGATCGAGCTCGCGCAGAATGCGCACGAGCATAGGGTCTATACCCTTCCCAAAAAGCTCGACGAGGAGGTCGCCAGGCTGCATTTAAGCAAACTGGGGGCGAAACTGACGAAATTGACCAAGGAGCAGGCGGATTACATCGGCGTGGACGTGGATGGTCCCTTTAAGCCCGAGTTCTACCGGTACTAGCATATCAATTTCATATTTATTGAGAGGTCGGAGGAAATTCCGGAGATAACCTCCGTTGACGCGATTGATTTTCTCAGATGATGCGGCAGGTAAGGGGTATTGCATCGTCAATTAAAATGAGGATTCTTGCCACGATTTGACACCCGGCATTGAAACTTATCAGAACCGGCCGACGAGGGCCGAGGTTTCCCTGACAAGGCTCAGGAACAACTTCGAGGTCGTACGCTCGCTCGTGGGAGAGGGAGTGAAGATCATGGCCATGGTGAAGGCGAACGCATACGGGCATGGGATCAAGACCGTGGCCGAAGAGCTCCTGAAGGCGGGAACACACTATCTCGGCGTGGCGTACCTTGAGGAGGCCGTATATCTGCGAAGGTCCGGCATCACGGCGCCCATACTCGTGTGCGGCGCGATAAACACGGGCCAGATCGAGGACTTTATAAGGAACGACATTGATATAACCAGCTCGTCGACCGACAAGTCTTCGGCCATATCGGCTGTGGCGAAAAGACTGGGCAGAAGCGCGTCGGTGCACATTAAGATCGACACGGGCATGGAGAGGATCGGTGTCCACTGGTACAATGCCGAGAAATTCATCAATCACGCGTTTGATCTCCCCTTTGTAGAGGTGAAGGGGATTTTTTCACATCTGGCAAAGGCCGAATCCGACCGGGACTTCACCGATACCCAGATATCGCGCTTCGACACGATTGCGGAGTTCATGGCGCGGAAGAACATGCTTCCGGGCCTGGTGCATCTCGCCAATTCCGCAGCCATCATAGGGAGCCCGCGCTCCCATTTCACCATGGTTCGGCCGGGTATCATGCTGTACGGATACAATCCCTACGGGCTTGATGCCTCAGGCGATTTCGGCGGCCGCAGGCTCATGCCCGTAATGAGCCTGAAGACGAAGGTTTCCTTCTTCAAGGTATGCCCTCCCGGAACGGGCATCAGCTACAACCATACATATGTGACCGGAAGCCAGACCCGGATCATCACGCTTCCCCTCGGATACGGAGACGGGTACAGCCGGCTTCTTTCCAACAAAGGGGAGGTGATCGTACGGGGCAAGCGCTGTCCGGTGATCGGCGCTGTGTGCATGGACCAGATCATGGTTGACGTCGGGCAGGACGGCACCGCCTATAACGGCGACGACGTGCTCCTTTTCGGTGAAATGGACGGCCGCGTGATACCCCTGGAATCCCTGTGTGATAAGATAGGCACCATTACCTACGAGATCCTGTGCAATATCAGCTCCCGCGTGCCCCGGGTATATGTCGA
>CAZHAD010000008.1:2791-5757 GCA_964529965.1 uncultured Leptospirales bacterium
ATTAGCGCGAGTCGGCCCCTGCTTTATCGGTTACGTTAAATCTTTCCTGCAATCGTTTAAGTGGGAGGGTCATCATGACCGTTGTGTTTATTGCCGATATGATCGTAACCGCCTGATCTGCGGTGAGGCCCCAGTGGCCGAGGATCAGGTCGATCTTGGCGTATCCGAGGCCGAATCCGGCTTCACTGGTGTCGAGATTGTCAATGAAGAATTCATACTCCTTTCCCTTTTCATGGTAGCGCCTGTATTCGTCGCGCTTTTTGTGTATCCTGTATAAATCCCTTCGTAGGATAGGAGCGGTGTTGGTGACTTCGATGTAAATATAGTCCTCATCGCTCTGGATGCGTAACAGTATCTTGATGCCCTTTTCTTTAATGATTTTCCTGATTCTGTTGATCTTGCCAAGCGTGCCGATGATCTTTATTTCGTTTTCGGTGTAGTTTCTTTTTTCCAGATAGGCCCTTTTCTTAATGTCCAGGAGCTTTGCTTCCTCATCAAGGATTTCTCTGACGAGTGTGGATATGTTTTCTTCTTTCAGAATATCTTCGGCCAGATGGTTAAAGCTCTCGGGGACCTTCACGATATCGTTAATGTCCTCGTCTATCTCCGAATCTGTTTTTTCCGGCCAGGCTTCCCTGTATTTTTTAAAAATTCTCTCCCGAATAAGGATGAACTTGTAGTTGGATTTGACTGCGTTTTTAATCAATTCGTCGACGCAGGCAAAAAGCTCGGTCGATATCCTTTTGAGCCCTGCTTTTTCGAGGAATTTATCCCCCACGGCGATGATCTGGTCTCGGGACTTCCTGCTATATATTTGTATAAAACCTTTGACCTGGCGCATAATTCAATTCGCGTTGATGTGAGCGTGCCCGGACCTGCATGGCTTCCTGTCAGTCGGATGCATGAAAACCCTTATGAAAGAGCGTGACGCTGCGCGTGCTTTAATGTATCCTGATCACGTATCACGAGAATACTCCCCATGGGTATGTCCGAGAATTACATGTAACTAGTTTAATCAATCCGTCAAGGCGTATTAATCTTTTTTTAAAAAATCAATATTTTCGATTGACAATATTCATATTCCTTATTTAAGGTTATTTTTGCTATTTAAATATTTTCAAGGTTTTTAAGAGCATGTATGGAATGAGAATCAACGTGGCGTCGAACCCTGCTTTGTCAGTACAGAACCTGTTGCTTAGCCTGCTTCAGCTGTTCAGGGGCCTGGTTTTGTGATGCCTTTTTAACATAGCCGTGCGAAAAGCCGTCACAAAATGTGGCGGCTTTTTTTATTCATACAGTTTGCGGCTTTTGCTGCATTTAGATTTTCAATACAGGAGTACAGCATGAAAGATAAGGAAAAAATTATAATATTCGACACGACGCTCCGCGACGGCGAGCAGTCCCCGGGTTTTACGATGAATATAAAAGAAAAGATCCTGTTCGCCGACCAGCTTACGAAACTGGGGGTTGACGTGATCGAGGCGGGTTTCCCCGTGGCATCCGAGGGTGACTTTGAGGCGGTTCAGCTCATCTCGGAGAGAACGCAAAACACCGAGGTGGCCGCACTTGCACGTACGGATGTCAGGGACATCGATGTTGCGTGGAAGGCCCTCAAAAAAGCGGCACGACCCCGCATCCATACCTTCATATCGAGCTCCGACATCCATATCGGACACCAGCTCAAATCGACCAGGGAGAAGGTGCTCGCAGCCGCGGTTGAGGCCGTGCGGCACGCGAAGGGATACACGGAGAATGTGGAGTTTTCCCCCATGGACGCGACGAGAAGCGACCTGTCATATCTGACCGAGATGGTTCACGCCGCCATCGAGGCGGGGGCGACGACCGTCAATATACCTGACACGGTCGGCTACGCCATCCCCTCCGATTTCTCCCGAATGATACGCCATCTTTTCGAACATGTCCCCGACATACACAATGCGGTCATATCGGTCCATTGCCATAACGACCTTGGTCTTGCGGTGGCGAACTCACTGGCGGCGATCGAGGAGGGGGCGAGGCAGGTGGAGTGTACGGTCAACGGGATCGGCGAGCGTGCCGGGAATACCGCCATGGAGGAGATCGTCATGGCGATTCGGACCAGAAGCGACCTTTTCAACGTGCGCACGGATATCAACACAAAGCAGATAGTCCCCACGAGCCGCCTCCTTACCAATATCACGGGTGTGGCGGTCCAGCCTAACAAGGCGGTGGTCGGTGACAACGCGTTCGCCCATGAATCCGGAATCCATCAGGACGGGATTCTTAAAAACGCGGTCACCTATGAGATCATGAAGCCCGAGGACGTGGGGATCGCCAAGTCCAAGCTTGTGCTGGGGAAGCACTCGGGCAGGCATGCGGTGCTCGACAGGCTCAAGGCGCTCGGCTTCGTTATGGAGCAGGAGGAGCTGGATCGTTTTTTCAAGTATTTCAAGGACCTTGCGGACAAGAAGAAGGATATACACGATGAGGATCTCATCGCGCTGGTGGGTGAGTCGATGTATAAGAGTGATAATGAGCGCCGGTATAAAGTTGAGAACGTGCAGATATCCACCGGCATGCACTCTCCGCCCATGGCCATGGTGACGCTGAAGGATCATTACCGCAACGATGAAGAACTGTTCGAGGTCGCGCACGGCAACGGAGGTGTGGACGCCGGCATCAATGCGGTGAAAAAGATCAGCGGCACAAAGGCCAATCTCAAGGCCTTCAACCTGGTGGCCATCACCGGCGGGTCGGACGCCCTCTCCGAGGTGCACTCGACGGTGGTTGAAGAGGTTGAGGGTAAGGAGCTCAAGGTATTCGGGGTCGGGGTGAGCATCGATATATCGGTGGCGGGTATCATCTCTTTCGTGGACGCCCTTAACAAGATCGAGCACATGAAGCGGATCGGAGGGATGCGCAAGGATGTCATGAACGTTTCTTTGTGAGGGCATGGTTTTAATTACTTAACAAAAATATAGTATTTT
>CAZHAD010000008.1:5857-14127 GCA_964529965.1 uncultured Leptospirales bacterium
GGCTCGATCATGAGGCTCGGCGATGACGGCACGATCGTCCAGATAGCCGCGATATCAACCGGATCGCTCGATCTCGATATCGCCCTCGGCATCGGCGGCCTTCCGAGAGGCAGGGTGGTGGAGATATACGGCCCCGAATCGTCGGGCAAGACCACCCTTTCGCTCCACGTCGTGGCCGAAGCCCAGAAGCTGGGCGGGGTGGCCGCCTTTATCGACGCCGAGCACGCACTGGATCCTGCGTATGCGTCCAAGCTGGGGGTAAAGACCGACGAGCTGCTGGTATCCCAGCCCGATACAGGGGAGGAAGCGCTTGAGATCGTTGAGGCCCTGGTCCGCTCCGGCGCGGTGGACATCATCGTCATCGATTCGGTCGCGGCGCTCGTGCCTAAGGCGGAGATCGACGGCGACATGGGCGATTCTCACATGGGCCTGCAGGCGCGGCTCATGAGCCAGGCCCTGCGAAAGCTCACCGCAGTCATCTCGAAATCCAAGACCAGCGTGATTTTTATCAACCAGATACGCATGAAGATCGGGGTGATGTTCGGCTCCCCTGAAACCACGACCGGCGGCAATGCCCTTAAGTTCTATTCCTCGGTCAGGCTTGATATACGAAGGGTGGAAACCCTTAAGGCGGGGGAGGAGGCGATCGGGAACCGGGTCAGGGTAAAGGTGGTGAAAAACAAGGTCGCCCCGCCTTTTCGGCAGGCGGAATTTGATATTATGTATGATTCCGGCATCTCCAAAGAAGGGGATCTTCTCGACCTGGGAGTGAGGTACGAAATCATCAAGAAGTCAGGCACCTGGTATGCGTACGGCGACGAGAGGATCGGTCAGGGACGGGAGAACGCGAAGCGATACCTCATGGATAATTCCTCCTCGGCTCAGGAGATCGAGAGGAAGATCAGGATCGGGGCGGGTCTGTCGTCGAAAGAGCGGGATGGCGCCAAACCGACCGAGGACGAGCGCGCTGCTGAGGCCTGATTAAAAAATATCGATTGCAGGCAGGCGGGCACATTCTATATTCTGATGATGTTTATCCTGCGAGGATTATTTTAATTCACTATTCCCTTGGCGGTTTTGCCGATAATTAAATATATCGCACAGGGTCGTAATGAAGAAAACAGCAGCCAGCATAGCATTTATCGGTATTTTTTTGTTTTTTTTTAATACAGCCGCCTATTCTTGGGTCTACGTCGACACTTCACAGATTCCCGCTGGTATTATTAGTGCGAACGATTACCTGCAGATCATATATGAGCTGAACCACGCCTTATCCGGAAACGCAAAAAATTATCCCGGTGCCTTCGCCCTTGCCAATGTCGGCGGCTATCCGATCGGCGACGCGTGTATCGGAGATTATCCCCACATGTTTTTCGGCGCGTCGGGCACGCTTGGCTTGGGAAACCTCAAATACTATGATGAGGACATACCGCGGCAGAAAAACATATATTCCGCATATGCTCCGAGCGCTTCCCTCTATTTCGGTTTCGGGCTGAAGAAGGGATTTGATATACTCGTCAAGGCAATGGTGTTCAGCACCGACATCTGGCGCCCTCCTCTGAACCAGAAGTCGGCGCGGCTCAATAAGCTGAACTACTATAATCTGGGAGCGAAGCTGCGGAAGAACTTGGTCGGAAAGAAAACGCTTATTCCCCATATTTTTAATTTCGGCGGTGTGACCTTAAGCACAGGCGTCGACTATACCGAGGGAATTATCGACGTCAAGGGCCAGTATAACTATAATCTCGGAACCTTTGCCGATCCCGTCCCGCCCAATCCGGGCAGTTACCAATTTACCTTGAACGCGTACTACGACTTTGATCTTAAATGGTTTATGCTCGCGGGAAACGCCCAGGCGCTCGTGTATGTAAATTTTTTATGGATATTCGATCTGTACACCGGATTCGGGGTGTCCGCGACCTATGGTTATCTGGACTTGCACGGCTCGGGAGTGGGTCCGGTGACCAGGCCGAATCCTTCAAACTTTTTTCAGCCGGTAGACAGGGGCCTGATATTCGGGCTTGCGAGATATCACTATTATCCCCGTCCCATTATGGGCCTTTTCATGGCGGGACTCGAGATAAATATCTGGGTGCTTAAGCTGAACGTGGAGACGATGGTTAATATCAGCAACGGCAAGGATATAAACGTCCAAGTGGGAACGCGTGTCCAATTCTGATAAACCGGGAAGGCCATAAACAAGCCACGTTGTCTTAATGTTTTCAAATTTGCTGATATTTAGCTGATATAGATAAAATTTTATTTTCCCGGAGAAACATCCCGCCGGATCAGCTTCCAAATAGTTTATTGCAACGCCCCCAAACCCCAGAACTCCAGCTCCGGAGATGAGGCGGCGCGCAAAACATTATAAGCGCATCAAAAACCGTTTTTTTCATTTTAAAAGCAATGGAAAAAACGGTTTTCACCTTAAAAGCGCTTAAAAGGAAATATCATTTAAATGTTTTAAAAAATTTCCTTATGTGAAAAATTACCCAGTCGCGGCGTGCCGAGACTGTGCGTTTATTTTATAAATTCAGCCTTGAGGTGTATTGGACTGATCCAAGAAATTCATTTGACAATTGAAAATTAAACGGGTTAGTTGCCATACGGAATCGGGGAATCCATGAGTGTTTATTGCAAGGTGTGCCGTGTGTGTATTTACACCCGGGAGATTCGCTGAAGAAAAGCCTTTCAATCCTTCATTATGATATCGAGGAGAATTAATGTGATGAAAAAGTTGAGCATTATTGTAGTGGGATTTGCACTTTTGTTTCCCGGGTGCAAGCGTGCCACCGATGTACTCGCGACATATACCGGCGGCCGTGTCACCAGGGGTGAATTTAATGATTGGATGGAATTTCGTAATATGCCGAAGGAAGCCATTCTGAAGAACAAATCCCAGCAAAAGAACCAGATTGAGCAGCTTGCCGCCGAAAAGCTGACGATTCAGGAGGCGAAAAAAAGCGGGTTCGACAAGAGTGAAAATTTCAGTTATCTGAACTATTTCTTAACGCAGAATTTTTATGCACAGTACCTTACCAAGGCCATCAGCAACAAGGGCGAATTCAAGGAAAGAGCCGCCAAGGTGCGCATCATCAAGCTCATGGTAAGAAATTATAAAATTGTGAACAACCGTCGGGTGAATTATACCGTGGAGGAGCTCGAATCCCGCTTCAGGAAGAAGATCGATAATGCGAAATCGGTACTCTCTGAATTGAGAAAAGGGATTTCCTTCGAAGAGCTTGCAAAGAAGTATTCCGAGGATTTTTCCAAACGAAAGGGAGGGGATATCGGCTACATCATCGACGGGATGAGGAGCAAAACGTTTACCGACGCGGTATTCGCCCTTAAAAAAGGAGAAGTCACAAAGGAGCCGGTCAGGGACGGAAACGCGGTTTATATCATCAAGGTGGACGACCTCGTGACCTTGACTCCGGATACCATAGACGATGTGGTTGAAGACAAAGCCCAGCGGATGAGCCTGAAGAGGCGTCTCATGTATAATTCTGCCGCCAAGCTCCAGGAGAATTTATTGAATGCAAAGAACATTGAGAACAATGCCGACAAGGTCGACCTGAGAAACCCCACAGCGGTGGTGTATAAAATTGGCGATAAGGAGTTCAGAGTATCCGATTTGAACCGGCTCGTCGATTTTATTGTCACGCGTAAAAGAAGAATGGGGTTCCATGACGCGGGATTAAGCGATGCCGAGAAGAGAAGAACGGCCAGGAACATTCTTCAGCAGGAGGTCCTTATGCGTGAGGCGAAAAAGAGGGGGTATGATAAGGATGAGAAATTCAAGAAAGAACTGAATTTCACCATGGGCTATTACCTTGCCAGCACATATCAGACCGAGGTGATCCTCAATGATGTACGCATCACCCCCCGCGAAGTGCGTGAGTATTATAATAAAAATCTCGAAAGGATGTTCACCAGAAATATAAAAGAGGGTAGCAGGACACTCAAGAAACCTGTTCCCTTTGGGACCATAAGAAATTCCATCGAATACCGCCTCCTCAATATCAAGCGGTCTGAAAAAATAAAGGGCTGGACCGAGGAGCTGCTCAAGAAGAATGACTTTAAAATAAATTCGTCCGAGCTTACGGGAAAATAGGAGACGGCCCCGTAGGGAACGGTCGCGACCGTTCCCTACGGGAAAACATTGTTTTCTGCTGGATCAATTAATCGTATTCGTAGAGGGATTGATTGCTACTTCGCTAAGCTCCTGCTTTTTTTCCCCTTCGACCGATATTTCAGTAAGAGACTCGACATCCAGTCCGAGCTCTTTCGCCGAATCCACATAAAAGTTTATTACTTTTTTTATCCTTCGTATTGCCTCTTCCCTGTCGGAACCGTAACAGTTTATATCGAGTTCGGGGCAATTGGCTATGAACTCGTCGTAATTGTGGATCAGTCTAACGGACAATTTCATATATCACCTTTTTATTCGATTCAACGGAAACTTCGCGCACAATCCGGACGCTTTCCGTAATTTAAAAACTTACTTAAATATTATCGTCAATTCGACCGATATGCTTAAATCTTCGGGATTTCACAGTCCGTGTGTATGCGTATTTGAGTAACGACGACCCCGGGGCCCATCCCGGAACCCGGGTATGGCTTTATAAATAAATTTGTGATATAAGATTAACAAATAGCCGCATGAAAAAATCTTGACATTCCTTTGTTCTAAAAAATCCTGATAAAAGACGGCAAGGAACTGTCGTGACCTTTCCTTGGCACAGCGCAACAAATCTAATCGAGGAGCGCCCTCCGGATTTGGATAAAAAAAAGACAAGCCGCACCGCATTTGAATACTCAACCATCGGAATCCAACTTGCCATAACGGTGATCGCATTCGTGTTCGGGGGATACAAGCTTGATGAATATTTTCACAGTTCGCCGGTATTTATTTCCATCGGCGCGTTTTTGGGAATGGCGATCGGTTTTTATCATCTTATAAAGCAGCTGAAGGATATTGAAAAATTAGAAAAAAGAGACAAAAATAAGGAAAGAAAAAAATGGCTATAATGAAATTATCTTGATTTTTAAGCCTTATTTTTTTATATGGTCACAAGAAACGGAGGAAGAAATTTTTTACACGACAACGAACGTTGTGCTGAAATAAAATAAAATTAAAATTATCAACTCATATATCCTGAGGATCAGCATTACCATTGGCCAGATTAAATAAAGTAGGGGATATTCATTGAAACGGGCAATTCCACTTTTGCTGGTAATCATCGCATATATTTTTTTTCTCATTTTTTCGTTTTCATCAAGCAGCGGCCATCATGAAGGCGGCGGTGTAGGCGAGCTTGTTGTCGGCCACCTTACGGATTATCCTATAAAAAGGGTGTCGATCAAACCGGGGGATAACTTTCTGGTCACCGCGCTTAAGGAATTCAACAATCTCATCGCGAAGGTCAATGAACGTTATCTGAAAAATATAACAATTGATTTAGGGTTCATTAAAGGGGACATGAGAATAACCAAGTGGGTCATGATGATGTGGATCAACATGATTCTCTGCATTCTTATTTTCGTACCCCTGGCCGGAAGCATAAAAAAAGACACAATGGGCTCGGAATCGAAATGGGTGAATCTCTGGGAGGCTTTAATCGGTTTCGTCCACGACGACATAGTCGAACCGAATTTTGAGGGCAAGTATATCAACAAGGCGATGCCCTATTTTTCAACCCTGTTTTTCTTTATTTTGTTCTGCAATCTTATGGGTCTCGTCCCGGGTATGACCACGGCGACCGGGAATCTTGCCGTCACCGGCGGGTTGGCCATTCTCACCCTTCTCGGAATGTTCGTGATAGGCGTATTGTTCCAGGGACCTCTGTGGATTTACAAAGGCACCGTCCCCCACGGAGTACCCTTTATTCTGGGTATTATTTTGCTCTGGCCGATTGAGTTGCTCGGATTGCTCATCAAGCCCTTTGCGCTCACGATCAGGCTTTTTGCGAACATGACCGCCGGACACGTGGTAATCATAATATTTATATTTCTGGTCATGATGTTCAAGGCGTATTATATAGGAATCGGGTCTGTACTCGGGTCTCTCATGATCTATCTGCTGGAGCTGCTGGTCGCTTTTATTCAGGCGTACATATTCGCGGTGCTTTCAGCCATGTTTATAGGCGCGTCTATACATGCGCATTGATTATTATTCCGGCACATGCATACTGAGTGCGGACATGGAGCATATTTTTAATTAGTTGGTTACTTTAATATACGCTATAACAATAAAAAGTTTAATAAATTTCTTTTAGGAGAAGTTACATATGGATACGGGATATTTAGGTTTTGCATACTTGGCGGCTGGCCTTGGAGTCGGCTTGGTGGTTATTGGCGCAGCTCTGGGCATCGGCAGGCTGGCGGCCAGCGCGCTCGAAGGCATGGCACGGCAGCCGGAGATGAGCGGTGATCTTCGGACCGCGATGATTATCGCAGCCGCCCTGATCGAGGGTTTTACCTTTTTCGCCCTTGTCGTAACCTTCATGCTGGCGATTCAAAAGCCCCCCGAGAAGGGCGTCGCGCCGGCGCCGGCAGGCGGACAGGTGGAGATGAAGAAGTAGGCCCGGGGTTTGCTTCTCTGATTAAGGATTTACTCTCATGAGCTCGTTCCGATGAGTGCATGTACCGTGTGAGCAATAGAAAGCAGTCAGTTGGAGAGAACGCTTCGCGCACACGCGTGCATTCAAGGTGACATCCATGAGGGATTTTAAGTCCCGGGTGCGAAGCGATGATATTTCCTTATTTGGGATAAGGTAATTGAAATGGAATTTTTGAAAGAAGGATTGTTGAAATTAGATCCGGGTCTTATGCTGTGGACGATAATTACTTTTATTGTCCTTTTGCTCATATTGTGGAAAGCGGCGTGGAAGCCGATTGTCGAGGCGTTGGATGCCAGGGCTGAAAAGGTAAGGTTTGATATTGACAATGCGGAACGGTCACGCCAGGAGGCTGAGCAGCTACTCTCCCAGCACAGGGAGATGATGAACAATGCCAGAAACGAGGCGACGCAGATAATCGCGCGGGGCAAGGAAGAAGCAGAGAAGGTAAAAAACGATATCATTGAAAAGGCGCATGTCGAGGCGAAGAACATCGCCGCCAGGGCGGTAAAAGAGATTGAGGGCGCCAAGAACAAGGCGCTGTCGGATATTAAGACCGAGGTGGTAAATCTCTCGACTGAAATCGCGTCAAAAATACTGAATAAAAACCTCAAACCCGAAGATCAGAAAGACCTGGTTGAAGAGGCTATACAAAAGATCGGGACGGTCCAGTAATCACGTAACAGTCCCGCCATTTGAACGGGGTAAAGGGTGGCATCGTGTCTTCGAACGACATAGCTCGCGTGTATGCGTCCTCATTGATTGAAGTCGGGCAGGAGCAGAACATTCTGTCCGACCTCGAGGAGGAAATGAAATTTTTGTCGGACTTGATGGCTGATAAAGCCGATTTAAGTCTGTTTCTCGGCTCCCCCGCAATCCCGCGGGACGCCAAAAAAGACTTTGTCGATAAGGTGTTTAAGGGAAAGCTGTCCGGCTATATCGTCAATTTTCTGAAGGTGCTGATCGAAAATGATCGCCAGTCCTGCATCCATGATATCTACCGGGCGTTCATGGAGCAGATGGACAATGTGTATAACAGGCAGAGGGTAACGGTCATATCCTCGGTTCCCCTGGATGCATCATTGAAAAGCAAGCTGACGGAGAAGATGAAAGGCATCATACAAAAAAATGTCCTGCTGATAGAGGAGATCGATCCCGGCATACTCGGCGGAATCATAATAAAAATCGGCGACCGTGTCATTGACGGATCCTTAAAAAAAGATTTGAGAAATATCAGGTATAATCTGTTGAACTGCAAAGTCAGGAGTGAAGCGATCTATGAAGATTAAGACCGATGAAATTAAATCAATCATAAAAAAAGAGATAGAAGGATATAAATCCGAGCTGGACGTCAGCGAGATCGGCACGGTCATCCAGGTAGGAGACGGAATTTCGAGGATCCATGGCCTGGGGAATGCGATGTCCGCTGAAATGCTGGAATTTGAAAACGGGGTCCAGGGTATGGTTCTCAACCTGGAGGAGGATTCGATCGGGGTAGCCATACTGGGTGATTACATCCAGATAGAAGAGGGTGATACGGTCAAACGGCTCAACAGGGTTCTGGCCGTTCCGGTCGGAGAAGAGATGCTCGGCAGGGTCGTGACGCCCCTCGGAGTGCCCCTCGATACCAAGGGGCCGATCAATACCTCC
>CAZHAD010000008.1:14227-36601 GCA_964529965.1 uncultured Leptospirales bacterium
ACGATCGTCATCGTCGCCGGTGCCGCAGACCCGGCCGCGCTTCAATATATCGCCCCGTATGCGGGCTGCGCCATGGCTGAATACTTCATGTATGAAAAGAACGGCCACACCCTGTGCGTGTACGACGACCTGACAAAACAGGCCAACGCATACCGGGAGATGTCGCTCCTGCTCAGGAGGCCGCCGGGGCGTGAGGCGTATCCCGGCGATATTTTCTACTGCCATTCACGGCTTCTCGAACGCTCCGCGAAACTATCCGACGAACGCGGCGGCGGCAGCCTCACCGCCCTTCCTATCATTGAAACCCAGGAGGGTGAGGTATCGGCATATATCCCCACCAACGTCATATCAATTACCGACGGGCAGATATACCTCCTGCCGAATCTGTTTGCGTCCGGCGTGCGGCCCGCGATCGATGTCGGAATCTCGGTGTCCCGTGTCGGAGGAAACGCGCAGATCAAGGCGATGAAAAAATACGCGGGCTCCCTCAGGCTTGACCTCGCGCAGTACCGGGAACTGGAAGCCTTCACCCAGATGGGAACCGAGCTCGATGCCGCCACCCAGAAGCAGATAGACCGCGGCATGCGGCTTGTCGAGATTTTAAAGCAGGGACAGAATTCTCCGATGCCGGTCGAGGAACAGGTCGCGATAATCTTCGCGGGCACACAGGGATATATTGACAAGGTGCCTATCGAAAGCGTGAAGGACTTTGAAGCCAAATTCCTTGAGCACATGAGAAACACCCAGGGCGGGTTGCTGTCTGAGATTTCCAACACCGGCGAGCTTAAAAGCGATGACAAGTTCAGAAGCGCGGTGCAGGAATTTGAGGAAAGGTATATCGCGCAGGCGGGTAAATAGGAGAGGTGTCCGAACATGGCGACTCAAAGGGACATTAAAAACAGAATTCAATCCGTTAGCAATACCAGGAAGATTACGTCCACCATGGAGATGGTGGCGACCTCGAAAATGAGGAAGATGCAGCAGCGGGTTGAAATGGCTAAAATCTACGATCAGAAGGTCAATGAAATACTCTCGAATCTCTTTAGCACGGGAGTGGCGACGATGGAGGACCCGCATTTCCAGGAGGCCGCGAATCCCTCCAGGGCGTTGATCTTCCAGATAAACGGCAACCGCGGGTTGTGCGGCGGATTCAATAACAACGTCATTGAAAATACGCTCTCATTCAGGGACAAACTGAGGGATGAGAACAAGGACGCGTTTTTTTATATAGTCGGCAAAAAGGGGATAGGTTTTTTTAATTTCAGGCAAATCCCGATGTACAAAACAATGCAGAATCCGGAAGACAAGATCACGTTTGAAGACGCCGTGGGCATCGGCAACGATCTGAGGAACCTGTTCATTGCGGGAGAATTTCACGAGGTATACATTTCGTATACCCGGGTTTTTTCCTCATCATCACAGAAGCCGGTCATCATCAAGCTCCTTCCCATCCTCATCGAGGAGGAGGAGGTCAAGGACGCTTATCCGGGAGCGAACCTTGAGTACTATTTTGAGCCGAATCCGATAGATGTTTTTTCTTATATTATACCGCTCTACTTGAAGGTGCGTCTGTACACCTGCTTTATCGAATCGTACTATTCGGAGCAGTTCGCGCGAAGGGTGGCCATGAAAAATGCAAGCGATGCATCGGCTGATATGATTAAGGACCTGACGATATCGTATAACAGGGCGCGCCAGGCCAAGATTACCAAGGAGATCGCCGAGATCGTAGGAGGAGCAGCCGCCCTGAAATGACACCGGTACCGGGCCTGTTGTTCGTTCCCACGACGGCAAATCCGCGCGTGCATTTTTCTGCCAGCGGCGTGAATTGAGATTAAGGAGTTTATCATGAGCGAAAATTTTGGGAAAGTGGTTCAGGTGATCGGCTCGACCCTTGATGCGGAATTTCCGGAGGGAAGCCTGCCTGGGATTTACAACGCGCTCACGCTTGAATTTGAGGTTATGGGCGAAAAGAGGAAGGTCGTGAGCGAGGTGCAGCAGCACCTGGGCGGCAACCGGGTCAGGGCCATCGCGCTTGCGTCCACCGACGGAATCAAGCGCGGGGCCAGGATACTGGATACGGGCGCCCCCGTCAGCGTTCCGGTCGGCGAGGAGACATTGGGGAGGATATTCAACCTGCTGGGAGAGCCCGTGGACAATAAAGGCCCGATCAAGGTGAAGGAGCGGCGTTCCATTCATCAGGAACCCCCGAAATTCGACCAGCTCAAGCCGAAGGCGGAGATTTTCGAGACCGGCATCAAGGTCATCGATCTTTTGGCTCCCTATATCAAGGGTGGTAAAACCGGTCTGTTCGGAGGCGCGGGAGTCGGCAAAACCGTCGTCATCATGGAGCTCATCAACAACGTCGCCCAGCAGCACGGCGGATATTCGGTTTTCGCCGGCGTGGGCGAACGCACCCGCGAGGGCAACGACCTCTGGCTCGAGATGCAGGAATCAGGGGTCATCAACAAGGCATGCCTGGTGTACGGCCAGATGAACGAGCCCCCCGGCGCCCGTCTCAGGGTCGGTTTGTCCGCCCTGACCATGTGTGAATACTTCAGGGACCTGTCCGGAAGGGAAGTCCTTCTTTTCATCGACAACATCTTCAGGTTCAGCCAGGCCGGCTCGGAGGTCTCGGCCCTTCTCGGCCGGATGCCTTCGGCCGTCGGCTACCAGCCCACTCTGGCGACCGAGATGGGCCAGCTCCAGGAGCGGATCACCTCGACCAAATACGGATCGATTACCTCGGTTCAGGCAATTTACGTTCCCGCGGACGACCTGACCGATCCCGCACCCGCGACCGCGTTCATTCACCTTGACGCCCAGACCGTTCTTTCACGGCAGATCGTCGAAAAGGGGATTTACCCGGCCGTTGACCCGCTTGATTCCACCTCCCGCCTTCTGGCGCCGGAGCTGGTGGGAGAGGAGCATTACAATGTTGCCATGGAGGTCAAACGCATACTTCAGCGTTACAAGGATCTCCAGGACATCATCGCGATTCTCGGCATGGACGAGCTCTCGGATGAGGATAAGCTTCTCGTACAGCGCGCCAGAAAGATCGAGCGGTTTTTTTCGCAGCCGTTCTTCGTGGCCGAGCAGTTTACCGGATTCAGCGGCAAATACGTCAAGCTGGAAGACTCGATAAGGAGCTTCAAGGGTCTGATCGCCGGTGAATATGATCATCTTCCGGAGCAGGCTTTTTACATGGTCGGCGCCATCGAAGAGGCGGTGGGAAAAGCGAAAAAGCTGCAGGCGAGCTGATAATGAAGACGATCGCATGCACCATATTGACTCCGGAGCGCAATATTTTTGAAGGGGAGATCGCATTCGCCGTGGTGAACGCCTTCAACGGAGAGATGGGCTTCCTGGTGGACCACGCTCCCCTGATTTCCAGGCTCGGCGTCGGCGAAGTGCGCATAAGCGACGGTAAGACCACTGAATATTTCGTAATTGAAGGCGGCATAGTCGAAATGAGGAACAACACCATGACCATCCTTGCCGAGAGGGCTTCCAGAAAAAATGAGCTTGACAAGAAGGAGCTCGAGACGCAGCTGCAGGAGCTGCTTGAGCAGAAGAAAATAGAATATAAGGCCTTTTCCCCTGAATGGATGCAGCTACAGGAAAAGGAATACAGCCTCAAGGCAAGGATCAGGGTCGCCAGCAGGTAGGTCGCATTCCAGTAATATTCACGAAAGGGACGGCGGGCGCCGTCCCTTTTTCATTGGGGCTCTCTTATTAATCCTTCCCGAATTCGTTTCAGCAAGGATCTATATAACGCTTCATATTTTTCCGTGTTTTTTGTCCTGTTTTTATAATCCGGGTTTAAATAAATGAATCCCAAAATTCAAGAGATAAACAAAAATAAATTTTTATTCAAAAAATATTTTCATGATTAATTGTGGATTAATTTTATTAAATAAACGATATTGTAAACAGGGTAAAAGATTCTATAAAGCATGATTTGTATCGTACCCGTCATAAGCAGAGGGTGCAATTTTTTAAACGCGGGCGAAGTCCATATGCCGAAAGAAAATGAAGAAGATATCTCCGATAATGATTCAGGCGGAACCTTTCATATTCCGGAAAGAATAAAAAAGAGCCTTCCGGAGGAGTTCGATATCGGCGAAATCGGAGCAATAGATCTGAGAGAAGCTGAAGATATCGCCAGCGAGGACATTCCTTTATTTAGCGAGGATGACTTGGCCGGCGGTCTCGAGGATCTGGATTTTTTATACCCACAGGAGGGTGCGGGAAATATTGAGGAAGCGGCAGAGGAATCCACTCCTGACATCGATGGAAAGAGCATGCGACCGGTCAAGGAGAAGGTAAACAGGCCGGAGGATATTGAGGACCACATACTTCTGACCGGTGTGACGGGGCGGGCCGATAGCGGGCGCAAAAGTGTGGAAATGGAGCGAATACCCGTGGCGGATAAGGAGGATGAGGGGAGTACACATGGGGAACACCATACCGCAAAGCCCGGTATTTCAGGACCGACCAATAGACATACAGAGGATGCGGATATGCCCGAACGTAAGGCCGGCCGCGGAGCGGAACCGCGTTCCTTTCCCAAAGAAGATGATTTCGAGCCGCTGCCCGACATGGTAAATCGTGAGGAAGTGCACAAAAAGCCCGATGCAGGTGACAGGCCCGACTATCGGCAGGAATCGAGGGGCGCAACCGATGAAACAGAGCTGGACGCGATAGTCGGCGATATCGTTCAGATTGAAGAGGGTGAGTCGTATACCATGAGGGTGGCCGACGTCGAGGAAGATCAGGACCAGATCGCCGTTCTTCCCGACGGGATGCAGCCCGCGTATGAGGAATTGTACATAGACACCGCGCACAAGTACAGAGATGAAGAGATTGATTTTATCCATGCAGCAGTCGTGGAGGAGGATTACCGCGACTATATCAGCGAAATCGATGAATTTTACGGCGCCAGGGGAAGCAAAACGGTTTCAAACGCGGTGGAGCTCCTGGGCCTCACCGCCGATGAATATGACTCGATGGAGGACGCGCTTTTTGAAGATGAATTCAAGGATGCGGGAATTTTTGACCGCCATCAATTATTTGAATTCGGGAAGCCCACGGGGGGCATTTCTCCAGCCGAAAGAATACATTGCAGGTATCTTCTTCCCCGCATTGACAGCCTGACCGATTATGAGAGGGAGTCCATCGAGGGCGACGTCTCCTCAGAGAGCGCGTTGATATTTGAAGAGGACGTTGAGGAGATAAGCAGCCAGTTCAGTGAGGTCGCGGGACAGGAGGTCTCCGAACCGTTCGAGCAGGTCCGGGTCATGGATATTACCGACCGGGTCGTCATACTCGATGACGAGTCCGATGTCGGCCGGTTTCTCATGGAATTTCCCGAAAAGAAGCGGGCCGATATAAAGCTTCTGCTGAAATATCTGGACGGGCTTTTCGAAAAGCTTCCCGAGGAGGTTATCAAGAAGTTTACCGACTCTGAATATTTCGATCTTTACCTTAAGGTCTTGAATGAGCTGGGTGTATAGACATGGGTCTGCTTGAAAAGGCTCTCAGATATAAAAGTAAAACAGCTCGTGAAGGTAAAAAGAGCATAATGGACCGGATCGCCGGACCGGCCGACGACGGCGCACATGCCCTGGTCCAGGGAGATACGTCTGGCAATGATGGCATATTGTACCTTGACAAAGGGGATCTCGTTGAGGTGAAAACCGATGATACGGCGTCCCACGGGTCTTCCGCGGGCGGCAATTCAATGCTTGATTATATGACGTTGTTTGAATTGAGCAGGGACATACTCCGCGCGGAATCAGAGCCTGAGCTGTTCGACGTCATGTTATTCTCCATCATGGGACAGATCGGCGTCTCGTCGTCCTCCATTATGATTCCGGGCCCCCCAGGTGACGAAGCGTGGGTGATCGCTGAATCGAGGGGAGTGACCATTGATAAAGACGAGCTGAGCTTGTCCCCCTCACGGGGGATACTCGAACAGGTCATCAACAGGAAGGAGATAATTGATATCGAAGATTTCAAGGATCATACCGAATACCTCGACGAATATTATACCTATATCGCCATTGATGCACGGCTGCTTGTTCCGATCATGGGCAAAAACGAGGTCATGGGTGTGATCATATTGGGGAACAAACTGACCGATGAAGATTACACCGAAGCAGAAAGAGATTTTCTCACCTCAATCGCTGAATTCTCCGCATACTCCTACCGATCTGTCCTTTTTAAGGGAAAGGATGGTTCGGCTCGTGAAAAATCAGCCGATAACGGCTTTAATGAATTCCAGAAAAAAATGATAACGGATCCGCGCAGCGAAACCTTGATGGAGATGATCCGGAATAAATTTAAGGGTTTTGGGGTAGAGGGTTTTGCCATATTTGTTAAAGATGAGTTCGCCGGTGAATATAGTGTGTTTGTCTGTGAAGAGGAAGATCGTCTGCGGCTGGGGAAGACGCAGCATGTAATCCCGTTTGATGCTTCCCTCCTAAGGGAAATTTCGAAAACGCGGGACCCACTCATATATCACAATCCAGGTGCGTCGCACACCATCGACGGGGCTTTCCCGGACGGCAGGCTCAGGAAGCTGCAGATGCTTACCATATATTCGTACCGGGTGGAAGTCGACCTTATCGGATTTACTATGATTTTTTCATGGTCGGATCAGCCCCGTGATAGAATTCCTGACAGCCGGATAGCACGTTTCTGCAATCTCATGTTTCCATATATCCATGTGGTTCAATATGACGGGTATCGAAGCCGCAATTATATAGATTCGGCTGAAAGGATACTCGGCCGGGTGGATGAAGAGATACGATACGCGGCAGAATTGCAGATTCCGGTAGTTCTTCTTGTTTTTGTAATTAAGAATTACAAGAGATTGCACGAAATTTTTGGAATAGAGAAAACCAGGGCGGTTTTCAGGCACACCGAAAGCTTCATAAAAACCAGGTTGTCCGGCAGGGACTTTTCGATCAGGTATGACCGGCACAAGATACTGATCGTTCTGACTGGAAAAGATAAAAAATATGCGGCATTTCTCGCCAATACCATCATCAATGAAATGGTGCAGGCCCACAGCACGCGCGACGTTCAGCTTCTCATAACGTATTCGGTCGCGGAATTTCCTTCTGATGGAAAGGACCCATACGCTCTTTTTGACGCGGTATCGTGATGTGTGCTGGCTGGATGCGTCCGCCGGCAGCGGCACGCTGCACATCCCTTCATGTACCCGTCCGATTCTTGCGAGGTTCAGGTTTGGGAAGCGATTATAGGCATATATTTTTTATTGTCACTTCTTGTTTTAATATATATATATTTGTATAAATGGCGACTAACAGTATCAATAATATGTCCGGTGTCGACGAACTTTACAAGACGTTTTTTGACCTGCTCGATATGGCGGTATTCGCCCTGGATGAGGGGAAAAGGTTCGTCCACATAAGTCCGGGAATCGAGCAGATCATCGGGTTCAGGCCGGACGAGTTGGTGGGGACTCCTCTGCACGCCTATGTCATGCCGGAGGACCGCTCCGCCGTCGACGCGCTTCTCAACATTGAACCGGGGCCTGCATCACGCTGCGACGCGGGGATCATCGGGAAGGATTCATCCGTGGTGCGGTGCGTGATCCTGCATCACCGGAAGGTAAACGGCGGGGAGGCTTTCTCGATGGGTATAATCGGGAGGGCGCCCGTTCTGGCGGCCGAAGCCGAGGAAAAGCTTAAGGTTTTTACCATGGTGGTGGAACAGAGTCCCGCGACGGTCGTGATAACCGACAGGCACGGGACAATAGAATACGTCAATCCGAAATTCAGCAACCTGACCGGTTATTCGCGCGATGAAGCACTGGGCCAAAACCCGCGGATACTGAAGTCAGGCGTACAGCCCGCCGAATTTTACAGGCACATGTGGGAAACCATAAGCTCTGGCAGGGAATGGCAGGGCGAGTTCCACAACAGGAAAAAGAACGGGGATTCTTACTGGGAATCCGCATCTATTTCGCCCATTCTCGACAGCGGCGGTGAGATAACGCACTATGTAGCAATCAAGGAGGACATTACCAAGCGGAAGAGTACGGAAGAGGCGCTGCGCGCCAGCGAGGAAGAGCTTAGGGACAAAAATAATGGAATGGAGGAGGAGCTTAAATACGCCCAGGTCGTGGTCGAAAGACTTTTGCCGGAGATGCCGCCTGCCATAGGAAATCTCAAAATCGACTTCAGATATAATCCCCTCGCCGCCATCGGAGGCGATTATTTTTCATTTAATACTTTACACGAGAGGTGCCTCGGTATTTTCATTGGTGACGTACCCGGCCACGGAGTATCGGCGGCGCTCTATCTTTCCCTGGTCAGATCATTGACAAACCGCTTGAACTGGGTATACGGGAAGGACCCCGTGCTTTATATGAAAACGTTGAACGACGAGCTCTTGCAAAGCAAGGAAATGATGTTTCTGAGCGCACTGTACGGGTATTTTGATTTTTCTAAGGGCCGCACCGAGTTTCATTTCGCCAAGGGGGGGCACCCGCCTCCGGTGCTGTATCGGGCTGCAGACAGTGCCGGGTCTTTGCTGCAATCGGGCGGCATGCTGGTAGGGTTGTCCCCGACCGCCGAATTCGAGGAGATCCGTATCACCCTTGCACCCGGCGACAGGATTTATCTGTACACCGACGGAGTCATCGAAGCCCGTAATGCGAGCAACGTCATGCTTGATCCCGAGGGTCTTGAGGCGATTGTCGCGGGAAGCGGCGCCTTGAGCCTGAGCGAGACCCTCGATCATATCATCGATGAAGCCGGCAGGTTCCGTGATTCAAAACCATTGGAGGACGATCTCGTTCTCGTCGGGTTTGAGGCTCTCTGAAGAGCGGAGGAGAAGGCTGATGGCCGGTCAGCAACAGAATGAAGATTTCTCCACGTTGGCGATCGTCGGGCTCGAGCGCGCAGGCATCATCGCGTGCGTGTGCGAGCTCGACGGAACGGTGTGCTATGTCAATGAGAATATCCTTCGTCTGCAGAGCCATGATGGTCCGCTCGACCTGCGGTCGGTAAAAAAGCTGTCGGATATCTCAGACGGGTTCGCCTCCATACTGAAGGCCGTTGAAAAAGAGAAAATGATCGTGAACAGGGAGTTTCTCTTCCGTACGCATTCTTCAGGGGCGAAGCGGTTGATCTGCAGCGCCGGAGTGGCGGAGCACAGGGGGGGAAGCTATTGCGTGATCATCATGCACGACTGCGCGCCGCACGATCCGGCGTCCGGCGAAAACCGGCTGCATGCGATACTGGACGGCCTCGAGGAGGGCTACTATGAAACCGACCTCCGCGGCAATTTAATGTACGTCAACAGGGCTTTTAATACAATAACCGAATATGAGTACGGGGAGGCGATCGGCAAAAATTACCGGGTTTTTTTCGGCCGCGACGACGTTGAAAAGATATACGAATTTTTTCACGAGGTGTTCGTCACCGGCAACCACTCCAAGCTAACGTACTGGGTCGCGTTATCGAAAACCGGCAGGAGAAAGAAGATCGAGGCATCGATATCACTGATGTCGGATCAAGATGGGAAAGCGATCGGATTCAGGGGGATCATCAGGGACGTCACCGACAAGGACATGTTCGAGAAGGAGCTGATCCGCGCGCGCAAGATCGAAGCGATCGGGATACTTGCCGGCGGGATCGCCCATGACTATAATAACGCGCTGACTGCGATACTGGGAAACATCTCTCTCGCAAAGAAGGAAGCGGATACGGGCGAGAGCGGCTTGCTGGACGCGCTCAACGACGCGGAGGCGGCCTCCCTGAAGGCCGTCGAGCTGACGAAAAGGCTCAGCACCTTTGCCCAGGGAGGGAAGCCCGAACGGAAGACGGTCGAGTACGCTGAATCGCTCAAAAGCTTTGTCGGGTCGGTCCTGTCGGGATATTCCGGAAGGTATGAGCTTCAGGTTGAGCCCGGACTGTGGATGGTTTTCATTGATGAATTTCAGATAAACCAGGTCATCACCTATATGCTGAATAATGCGGTTGAATCGATGCCGGTGCCCGGCCGCATTTTCATTTCTGCGGAAAACATTGTGGTTGAGCAGGAAGAGTCCCGGCAGGAGCTGACTCTTCAACCGGGGAGATATGTGAGGATATCCATCCGCGACCAGGGAGCCGGCATCGGGCCTGACGACATGCATCGGATTTTCGATCCCTATTTCACCACAAAAGAGATGGCGAGCGGTATGGGCCTAGCGACGAGCTATGCGATCATCAAGAGGCATCATGGCTATATCGATGTCGACACGGCTCCCGGGAAGGGATCGACCTTTTACATCTATCTTCCGGTGGCTGATCCGCGGTGAGAGGTTTTTGTCTGCCAGCTTCTCGAAGACACGTATGAACGCAAAGATTTTTTTTATTCCAGTGCACGGCACCATGCCGCCTGAATGTCCGGAGGGGGACGTGGATGACGATCCTGTGTAATATTTTTTTTTTGAAGTCTTACAGGCTCTGCGAGTGATTATCTAATAGCCGAGCGATTGTGGAAATTATAATATTCAATGTAATGAGGCAATGATGGCGTCAGTAAAAAAATTCAAGGTCGTGCCTAACCTTCCCGAAAAGATCAGGCCTCTGCTCGCAATAGCGAACAATCTGTGGTGGATATGGAATTTCGAGGCGATCGAGCTCTTCAGGCGACTTGACGTAGACCTGTGGCAGGAGGTCGGCCACAACCCGGTTAAGATGCTCGGCTCCATTTCGCAGGGCCTGCTCGACGAGGCGGCTTCTTCAGAGAGTTTCATCGCACACATGAAAAAGGTGGAGCAGGAGCTCGAGTGGCACCTGACGCGGAAGACGTGGTACGACGACCACACGCAGGGTTTCGAGAATGCGGGTATTGCGTATTTTTCCGCGGAGTTCGGCATCCATGAATGCCTTCCCATGTATTCGGGTGGACTCGGGGTGCTCGCGGGGGATCACCTTAAATCATCGAGCGAGCTCGGGCTTCCCCTGATAGGGGTGGGTTTGTTTTACCGACTGAGCTATTCACAGCAGTACCTGAACCTGGACGGATGGCAGCAGGAAAATTTTCCGGAGGTCGATTTCCATAACCTGCCCGCGCGCCTCGTAAAAGACGGCAAAGGGGAAACGGTGCTCGTATCCGTCGAGCTTCCGAAGAGGAAGGTCTACGCCCAGATATGGGAATTGACGGCCGGTAAAATAACGGTATACCTGCTTGACACGAACATTGACAGGAACCCGGCTGAGGACCGGGCAATCACCGATGTGCTCTACGGCGGGGACATGGAAATGAGGATAAAGCAGGAGATCCTGCTCGGAATAGGCGGCGTGCGCGCGCTCCGCGCGCTCGGTAAAAACGTCACCGTATACCATATGAACGAAGGGCACGCGGCCTTTCTCTCGCTGGAACGGATCAGGGAGATGGTGGAAGATCATGGTCTCGCATTTAATGAGGCGTTGGAGTTCGTCTCGGCGACCAATGTCTTCACCACGCACACGCCGGTTCCGGCGGGAAACGATCGTTTTCCTTCAGAGCTGATCGAACCCTATTTCCCCGATTATTGTACGAGGATGGGCCTGAGCAGGGAAGGGTTTCTCGCCCTCGGCAGGGAGGACCCTGAAGACGACCAGGAGCAATTCTGCATGACCGTGCTCGCGCTTAAAACCGCTTCCTGGTGTAACGGCGTCTCAAGGCTTCACGGTCGGGTTTCGCGGAACATGTGGAGGCGGTTATGGCCGTCGATCCCCGTACACGAGGTGCCCATCGATTACATAACCAACGGCGTCCAGACCATGTACTGGACATCTGACGAAATGATGCGCCTGTTCAACCGCTATCTCGGCCCCCGCTGGATCGACAATCCCGCTGACGCGGGCATCTGGCAGAACATCGATCAAATTCCTGATTCGGAGCTGTGGAGGTGCCGCGACCGGCTTCGCGAGAGGCTGGTTTCATTCACACGAACCAGGTTGAAGGAGCAGCTTCTCGCGCGGGGCCTTTCCTCAAAGGAGGCGGAGACCGCCGATTCAGTCCTCGACCCGGAGGCCCTGACCATAGGGTTCGCCCGCCGGTTTGTGACGTACAAGCGGGGCACCCTCATCATACGGAATATAGAGAAGCTCTTTTCGCTACTGCGCGACAAGGAGCGCCCCGTGCAGATCATTTTCGCCGGCAAGGCCCACCCGCGCGACACCATGGGCAAGGAGCTCATCAGGCAGATCATCCATTTATGCAACGACGAGCGCTTCCGCCGGTCGATGGTATTTCTGGAGGATTATGACCTCAGCATCGCGCGGCATATGGTACAGGGCGTGGACGTATGGCTCAATACCCCCGTCCGCCCCAAGGAGGCCTGCGGTACGAGCGGAATGAAGGTCGTTCCGAACGGCGGCATCAATATCAGCGTTCTCGACGGCTGGTGGGACGAGGCGTATAACACGAACAACGGGTGGGCGATCGGCAAGGGCGAGGAATATGACGATCCGGAATACCAGGACGAGGTCGAGAGCCTTTCACTCTACAACATCCTGGAAAAGGAGGTAAAGCCCGCGTTTTACACAAGGGGGGGTGGAGGCATGCCCAGGGAGTGGCTGGATCGGATGCGCGAGTCGATGAAGTCGATCACCTCAAGATACAATTCAAACAGGATGGTCAAGGATTATACGGAAAAATATTACAGGCAGGCCCATAGATATTTCGTCGATCTCAGCGCAAGCGGCTTCAAGGCGGCGCGAGAATATGCCGCATGGAAGTCGTCCGCGGCGGGGAAATGGGGCAGGGTGAAGGTCGTCAATGTCGATATCGCGGATGAAGGGGAGATCAAGGTCGGTTCCCGGATCATGGTCAAGGCCGAGGTCGCCCTGGGTGACCTGTCTCCCGATGACGTGCTTGTCGAGCTCTATTTCGGAAGCCTTGAGAGGAACGGCGATATACACAACGGCGCCGCACTGCCCATGAGCCCGAACGGGAGGGGTGATTCCGGATCCCACCTGTTCGAAGGCCAGATGCTCTGCCTTCAAACAGGACAGTTCGGGTTTACCGTGCGGGTGATGCCGCACCGCCGGTTGATGGCGAGAAAGTTCGATCCGGATTTTACGATCACGTGGGCCGAGCTATAACGAGCCGTCCACCTCTTTCTGCAGCCGGTCGAAGAATTCGACCATGAACCGGTGCCGCTCCGCGGCGAGGCGCCGTCCCTCCGCGGTCATCATGGTATCCCGGATAAAGCGTAGCTTCAGCAGAAACTCGCGGAACGCCGTGTCCTCCTGGTCGTAGGCCCGTGAGCGACGGACCTCAGCACTTGTATTGTAGAGCCTCGCCCCCACCTCTCCTGAGAAGAGAAACGCCCTGCCGACGCCCACTGCCCCTATCGAGTCGAGTTTGTCCGCATCATAGAGTATCATGGCTTCGATGCTGTCAGGCGCGTGGTTGTTCCGGTAGCGGTGGGTAAGGATACACCGGCGGATCCGGTCCGCGTGCTCCGTGTCGAGGCCCCATCCGATCAGGGCGCCATATGCGATTCTGCTGCCGAGCTCGGCATGGCAGACCGCTCCGTGCCGTTCGGTTTCCTCGATGCGGGCAATATCGTGGAGGAGCGCCGCGGTTTTCACGATAAACGGGTCGGCGTCTTTTTCCGTGCGCGCGATCCTTTCCGCGATAAGGAGAACCCGCTCTACATGGTCCCACCCGTGGCTTGAATGAAGGTGCCTCATCCGTTCGCCGGCAAATGACCGCGCCTGTTCAATTATGTGCTCTTCAATCCGCTGCATGATAATACGCCGGCCGGAATAAAATCCCGGCGTTTTTATTCGCCTACTCGATCTTCAAGATCGTCATGAACGCCTCCTGTGGCACCTCAACCGAGCCTATCTGCTTCATCCTTTTTTTTCCATCTTTCTGTTTTTCCAGGAGCTTTCTCTTTCTGGTGATATCCCCACCGTAGCACTTGGCGGTCACGTCTTTCCTCAGCGGCGATATATTCTCGCGTGCGATGATGGTCGAGCCTATGGCCGCTTGCAGCGGGATCTTGAACTGCTGCCGGGGTATTATATCTTTGAGCTTGGAAATGATGTCCTTGCCCCGCTTCCTCGCCTTGTCCTGGTGAACGATAAATGAGAGGGCGTCGACCGGCTCGCCGTTTACGAGTATATCGACCTTTACCATTTTCGATTCCCGGAAATCCCTCACCTCGTAATCAAAGGAGGCGTATCCCCTCGAAATAGACTTGAGCTTGTCGTAAAAATTGAACACGATCTCGGACAGGGGGAGGTCGTAACGGAGCTGCACCCTCTGGCGGTCGATGTACTGCATGTCTTTGTGTATCCCCCTGCATTCGGTGACCAGGGACATGATGTTTCCTATGTATTCGGTGGGCGTGATGATGGTGGCCGCGACGTAGGGCTCCTCGATGCAGTCGATCAGGGACGGGTCGGGAAGCTTTACCGGGTTGTCGATCGTCGTCGTTTCGCCGCTTGCGAGGTGCACGCGGTATTCGACGCTCGGCGCGGTGGTCACCAGCGACAGGCCGAATTCGCGCTCGAGCCTCTCCTGTACGATCTCCATGTGGAGGAGGCCCAGGTACCCGCAGCGGAAGCCGAAGCCCAGGGCGTACGAGTTGTCGGGCTGGAAGACGAGCGAGGCGTCATTGAGCCTGAGCTTATAAAGGGCGTCTTTCAGGTCCTCGTATTCATCGCTGTACATCGGGTACAGGCCTGAAAAGACCATCGGCTTTACGTCGCGGAAGCCCCTGAGGGGCGCGTCCGCCGGGGCGGCTGCACCCGTGACCGTATCGCCGATCTTTGTGTCCACGACCGACTTTATCCCGGCGACGATGAATCCCACGTCGCCCGGCCGGAGCGCCTCGGTCTTTACCATCTCGAGCCTGAAGATGCCCACCTCGACGACCTCGTATCTTTTACCGGTCGAAAAGAAAATGATCTCATCCCCCCTCCGCACCGTGCCGTCGAATATCCGCACCTTCATTATCGCTCCCTGGTAGTTGTCGAAGAATGAGTCGAAGATGAGCGCCTTCAGCGGGACGTCGCCGTCGCCGGAAGGCGGGGGAATAACCTCCACGATCTTTTCCATGAGCTCGTCAATCCCCGTGCCCTCTTTCGCCGATACCGGCACCGCCAGGCCTGCGTCAAGGCCGAGGTTGTTTTCAATGCTTTTCCTCGTTCCGTCGACGTCCGCGGCGGGCAGGTCGATCTTGTTGATTACGGGGAGTATCTCAAGATGGCTGTCGAGTGCCAGGTATAGGTTGGCGATCGTCTGGGCCTCCACGCCCTGGCTTGCGTCCACAACGAGGATAACGCCGTCGCAGGCCGCCAGCGCGCGCGAGACCTCATAGGTGAAGTCCACGTGCCCCGGCGTGTCGATGAGGTTGAACACGTATTCCTTTCCGCGCGGTGAGGTATAGTTCAGCGTGATCGCGTTCGATTTGATGGTGATTCCCCGCTCCCTCTCGATGTCCATGGTGTCGAGAATCTGATCCCTGTGGGTGCGGGGATCCACGAGACGGCACTTTTCTATGATGCGGTCCGCCAGAGTCGATTTGCCGTGATCGATATGCGCGATGATGGAAAAATTTCTGATGTGGCCAAGGTCCATGGTGTTTGCTTATCAATCAATTTGCAGAGTAACTAATCAGCTATTAATTTTGAAAAGAGTATCGGTAACCGCCGATTCACGCCGATAAACGCGGATTTAAAAATTGTTTACAATCCGTTTTACTTCTACAGTAGGCTTTCCAAAATTAACAAGAAAGCCGGAGCCCCAATTTAATACGCACATCCAATAATACAATCAGTTATTTTAGTCAATTCCAATCTGCGGTCATCCGCGTCCATCGGCGGTTCCATTATTATGCCTGAGTAGTTACGAATGGTTCCTTTTAATGTTGCATAATTTCGTACAGCACGATCCCTGCCGCGACCGACGCGTTCAGGGATGATATTGTTCCGGCAAGGGGGATGCGGACCAGAAAATCGCATTTTTCAGCGGTCAGGCGGCGCATTCCCGTGTCCTCGCTCCCGATGATCACGACGCAGGGGCGCATGCTCCCGAGGCTCCTGAGCTCGGTGACGCCCCGTGCATCCGTACCGATGATCCAGAGCCCGGCAGCCTTCGCGTCCTCCAGAAATGACGCCACATTGACTGTTCTGGCGATGGCAACGTGTGCGGTCGCCCCCGCCGAGGCCTTGATCACGGCGGGGGTTATTCCGGGCGCATGCGACTTGGGGAAAATGATCCCTGTGCAGCCGAGCGCCTCGGCTGTGCGGATGATGGCGCCGACATTCTGCGGATCGGTGATTCGGTCGAGAAGGACGAGCACCCCCCTGGACCCGGCCGCCCGTTCCACAAGGCGCGCGGCCGTACGCTCGGGGAGGGTGGTGGACGGAGGGATTTTCAGGACCACTCCCTGGTGCCTCGATGAAGGCCCCAGGACTGAAAAGAAGTCTTTGTCTCTGATTGCGACCGGTATATTCCTGGCTTTTGCCTCTTCAACAATGGCGCTGATGATTCCACCGTGAACGTTTCGGCCCAGCGAGAGCTCGATGCCCGTCCCCTCTGATGCGTTTCGCAGGTATTCCAGAACCGGCTTGCGGCCGAAGACTAATTTCTTGTCTTCCACCTCGTGCCTTCCCTGGTGTCTTCAAGAATAATCCCCTTCTCCAAAAGCGCCCTTCGTATCGAGTCCGCGCGATCGTACTCCCTGTTATTCCTCGCCGCGATGCGCTCCGCGATCATCGATTCGATCCATTCGGAGTCGATCGTCGATTTATTTTCGTCCTCGGGGAAGAAGATGAATCCCAGGACCGCGTCGATTCTTTTCAATGCCCGAAGGACGCTTTCCGCATCCTCATGCGAAACCAGTCCTTCATCGATCATCGAGTTCATCTCGTGAATGAACTCGAATACGATTCCCATGCCGCGCGATATATTGAGGTCATCGTCCACCGCGACGGTAAAATCCTCGAACATCGAATCTATCAGCTTCATAACGCGGACATTCGGCTGCCCCCCTCTTTTTATATCGCGAAGCCGCAGGATCAGATTGTCGATCCGTTCAAGGGCCTGATCAGCCTGGCCGATCCCCTCGATGGTGAAGTTGAACTGCTTCCGGTAATGGGCGGATACGAGGAGGTACCTGATCGAGCGCGGCGAATAGCCTTTGGCGAGAAGATCGCGCAGGGTGAAAAAGTTGCCGAGCGACTTGGACATCTTGGAGCCGTTCACCAGCAGATGCTCCGCGTGGATCCAGTGGCGCACGAATTGCTCGCCGTATGCAGCTTCGCTCTGAGCGATCTCGTTCTCATGATGGGGGAAGATGAGGTCGACCCCTCCGGTATGAATGTCGATCGTGGCTTTGAATATCTTCCGGATCATCGCCGAGCATTCGATGTGCCAGCCGGGCCTTCCCTTGCCGATGGCCGTGTCCCAGTATATCTCGTTGTCCCTGGGCGCCTTCCAGAGCACGAAATCGCGCACGTCGTCCTTCGCGTATTCGTCCGTGTCGTACCGAAGCCCGGCTTTTATCTCGCGCGAGTCCAGGCGGGAAAGCCTCCCATAGCCCTCGAACCGTCCCACGTGGAAATAGAGCGAGCCCTCTTTTTCATAGGCGTAACCTTTTTTAAGCAGGAGGTCGATGATCTCCACCATGGCGCCGATCGATTCCGTGGCCTTGGGCGTATGTTCGACCGGCTCGATGTTAAGGGATTCCAGGTCCTCCAAAAATATCTCCGCATACCGCTCCGTGTATTCCTTGAGGGAGGTACCCTCTCCTGCCGCGCCTGCTATCGTTTTATCGTCCACATCGGTGATGTTCATCGCGTGATCGACGCGATAGCCGCGGAATCTGAGATACCGCCTCAGGAAGTCGTTGAAGACGAAGGTGCGGAAGTTTCCGATATGGGCGTGGCTGTACACGGTCGGCCCGCATGAATAGATGGTGATCGGAGGGTAATCCTCAATGTGTTCCCTTTTGCCGCCGCCGGGGACGAGCTCGTCTACCGATCCGGTCATGGTGTTGAATATTCTGAGCGCCATTACTCATTCCCTTGCATGTGCATGTCATAGGGTAGTGACCGGGCGGTAGGCCCTGTTGTCAAACATAATTTGGGAAAGCGGATATCGGCAGGTTGAAGTGAACGGATCAATCATTTAAAGGGAGGGGGACTTCCTCGACCTCTTCATATTCCTGTACGGGTTCTTTGTCTTCGGCTGCGGGGCTTCCGAGAGAGCGCAGGAGGTTTTCCATAGGGATTTTGAGCTGTTTCAATTCTTCTTCATCGCTTCCGAGGCGGGCCAGGAGGAGATGGATTTTTTTTATGTAATCGAT
The DNA here is from genome assembly GCA_964529965.1 of uncultured Leptospirales bacterium. GTDB lineage: Bacteria > Spirochaetota > UBA4802 > UBA4802 > UBA5550 > RBG-16-49-21. Next base: position 32,568 of record CAZHAD010000008.1, read on the forward strand.
CAGCTCCTTGAGCTTTTTGTTTTTCCGGTCGATTTTATATTTCGCTTCGGTGATGAATCTTTTCATGACCTCGCTTTGTCTGCGGAGCTTCTTTTGGAGCTCGACCGCCGCCTCGTAATACTGCTTGTCTACTTTCTGGAAATCGATTCTCGCCAGGATGATCTCGCCCGATTCACCCTCCCTGTCGATGGATTCAAGAACCTCGTTCAGCTCTTTTATGGAAAAGAGGTCCTCGGTGGAAGTCTGTATCCATTTCTTCCCCTCCTCGTCGGTGAATTCGGACATGTCGGGGATGTTGTGCTTTTTTGATTTTCTCATTGTCTGTCCGTCAACACTCTGATACAATATATCGGCATCAGAGAGTATATTTTGTACGCATATTCAAGTAAATTATTGACATTACGCAATCATTTTAAGGAAACTGCTATAAACCTTTTATGGATGTTTCCTTTGGGGCACATTCAATGATAAAACTGCTTTTTTTCGTTGTTTTAATATTGTAAAAAGCAGTTTTTAGAGGTGCCATTAAGCTAATTGCCTGATTGTGCGACTGTTAAAATTTTTTTCCGCGCTTATTGTCTGTTATGAACATATCACACGACGTCATCCAGGCCGTGGGGGAATGCGGCCGTGTCAGTGAAAGGGAGCCTCTCAAGCACTACACCACCTACCGGACGGGCGGGCCCGCGGACCTGCTGGTTTTTCCCGAGGACAATGAATCATTATCAAGAATTGTTGGGATCGCCGTTCGCGAACGCCTGCCGCTCACCGTCATCGGCGGCGGATCGAATATCCTTGTGGGTGACAAGGGTTTGGAGGGGATAGTCGTACGCCTTTGCGAGGATTCACACCGAAGGGGGGAAATCGCCCTTCTGGATGATGATACGATCCATGCGGATTCGATCGTACGCAAGGAGCGCTTCGTAGAGTTTGCGGCCGATCATGGGTATACCGGCATGGAATTCATGGCCGGGATCCCGGGCTGCATCGGAGGCGGCGTTATCATGAATGCGGGGACATCCATGGGTGTGTTTGCGGACATCTGCACTCAGTTGGATTTTGTGGACGCGGCCGGGGACATGATTACCGAGCCCGTGTACCGGGAAATGTCTTCTTACAGGAATATGGGTATGCAAAGCGGGGCGATTATAACCGGTGCACGGTTCAAGCTCTCACGCGCCAGGGAAGCATTCAGGGTGCGGAGCGATATCGATGAAATTCTCTGTGAAAGGAAAGCAAAGCACCCTCTTGATTTCCCGTCTGCCGGATCGGTGTTTAAGAACCCTGACGGATGCTCTTCCTGGAAGCTCATCGATGAAGCCGGACTCAAGGGGAAGACGGTCGGTGGGGCCCGGGTGTCCGAGCTTCATACCAATTTCATAATCAACACCGGCGATGCTACCTCTCTGGACATACGGAATCTGATCCGTATTATTCAGGAAACGGTATACCAGTGCTTTGGCATCAGGCTGGAAACCGAGATAAGGATGATCGGCATATTTTGAGGGACGATGGCTGCTTCACCATTTGTTGTAGATATTAAAATAAAAGTAACTGTTGCTTTTTCTCCTTGATACCAAGTAATCCCAGCCGTTTTGAAGGTAGAGCTCGAATGTATCGAGTATCAGGATTCTGACCGTGGGGCCCCCGGCAAAGGCGAACTGCGTTCCGCTGACATCGCGGCCCGAACCCTTAAAAAGGGTCATGTCGAAGTATACCCCGACGTAAAGAAAATCCCTGTATACCGAGATTCGATACTCGTTGGAGAGGGACAGACAGTTCGTCGAAAAATACGAGGAACCGTTGAGGCCCTTGAAGGCGGGATTGTACACGGGTGCCTCCTGGTAAAAGGGGGGATCTTTATACAGGAACTGGTATATCAACAATCCCGAATAGATGCTCCTGTCCTTGAATTCGTAATCAAAGGCCCCGATCGCCCGCAGCCTGTGGAAGTTCTTCTTTAGGAAGTAAAAATCATACACGACCGCTATCTCTTTCTTCAGCCTGTTTTTACGCAGCTCGTAAATCTTCGTGCTTTTTTTCGTGAAGTCGTACAGCAATCCGACCTCTACGTAGTTGTACACGTCAGTTCGGCGCTCGATCTCCCGATAAAGCCTGAGTGCGTCCTTGTAATTCTCGAATCCCTTTGCGGGGTCGTTCCCCAATGATATCTGGGTAGGATCAAACTGCTGGAGCTTCAGTATCTGGACGAGTCTGCTTGTATTACTCGTCTGGCTGTTGTAGAAAAACGTCGTCTCCACGCCGTAGCCGGTATACAGGTGCGCCTTGCTCAAAAGGGTGATGCCCGGCGCAAACAAGGCGTTGAGCGTAAGGTAATTGTAACTCAGCAGGCCGAGGTCGGGCCGAGCGGTTTTTGAATCATAGAGATCAAACTTCAGATGAGGCGTGAATACGTTCTTGAACACAGGGGTGAAAAAATAAAACGAGTTGACGTTGAAATAGGTCAGCCGAGGCCATCGGTCGAATTGCCTATCAATGCCGTACATTAACCCGAGCGAGGCCTCTCCGGTATAAAAATCGCCCTTCGACAGCAATCCAAGATGATAATATCTCAAATAAGGAATAAATCCCTTGTAATAGTGGACCCTCAATCCGTAATCGAATTTGTGCAGTGAGATTTTTTTCAGCATCTTTTGAATCCGGGCGTTTTCTTTTTCTTGGGCGGCTTTGTCTTCATGCGCTTCCTTTTCTTCCAGCATCTTCAGCTCCATGGTCTTGGATAAAAACAAAACAAGATCGTAACGGGGGGGGAACTTGCTGAAGATGGGGAGCTGGTTCTTTCCTATGATCGGCACATTCAATATCCGGTCAATCTGAAAGAACGATGAATTGTACTCTTTTACGGGCTTTAATTGATATTGAAGGTCCTTAAACCTCGCCGACTTTCTCAGCTTTTCAATATTTTCCCTGACCGTATAAACATTAAATATCTTATGCTTCAGCTTGAAGACGATCTTCAGGTATATGGTGGTGAAGTCGTCGATATTCAGAAAAATTATCTTGCCCAGGGCTCCTTCGTCGATATATATGCTCAACCTCTTCTCCGGGTTTTCTATGACATAAACCTTAACAAGGGTGAACCCGTTATTGCTGTAAAACGCAACGATTGTATCGATGACCTGTTTGGCGGACATTTCGTTTTTTTCATATCGATCCAGATTGAGAATGGCCCTCAGCTCTTCCTCGGTATAGATTTTCAGTCCGGATATTGTAAGAGTCCGCTGGAGCGGCAAGCTGGATAGGGGCAAAGAAAAAAAAACGATCAGGGATAGTTTAATGAAGTGTTTCGGCATTTAGCAGTAATTGTTTTTCAAAGTCTCCATCAATTTTTGGATTTTATTGTCTTTCAGGCCGTAGAACATGAAATTCGCCTCTTTTCTTCGTTCCAGAATGTTGGCCTTTCGGAGAACGGTCAAATGCTGGGAGATATTGGATATCGTGGAGCCGAATTGCTGCTCGATCTCGCTGACGTTCTTTTCCCCGTCCATGAGAAAGCAGAGGATCTTCATCCTGATCGGATGCGCTATTGATTTCAAAATCTCGGTTACCACTTCAACCTGTTCTTCATTAAATTTCATAATATGACCTTTGACGAAATTGAAGTAGACGTATTGTATAGTTGATACGCAAGAATTTTCCCCCCGGCGCACAAGACCCGGGGATCATGTAATCGAATATCGAGCGGCCAACAAGGTACTCCGCTATATTTCCACATATTCGTTTTATGTCAATTTTTTTTTACTGAGCTCGAATACGCAAACCTTGGGCGTGAATCCTCGTTCATCTGCGTCCATCGGCTGTTCCATTATAATGCCTGGTGCGATAATGTTAGGAAATATCTCTAATTTTTTTACACCCCCATTGGGGGATTCAGGGGACCGAGAGGCCCAACTTAAGGATAAGCCCGGGCTGATATATCAAATAGAAAATCGGAACGATAGTATCACACGATATTCAGGCGGTTTTTTTGACGGATGTGGATATTTCAGTTGAAAAGTGATCGATGATGTTGA